>WVXP01000097.1 GCA_011773445.1 Pseudomonadota bacterium
GCCTAAAAGTGCCAGAAAAAACTCGGTTGTCCTCCTCAACACGCGGCGTATGGGACTAATGGTGGATGAAAAAATATCTAAAGGCTTACTAACCCACAATGCAACAGTTTCAGATCGCTGAACTGCAATCGTTTTTGGGGTGATCTCCCCAAAGGCGAGAATCAGAAGGGTCATAGCCAGAGTAGACAGGGCAATGGCCCCTCTTTCTCTCAGAAACGTCGAAACAATATTTTCTCCGAGACTGGCGGCAGCGATGTTTACGAAAATATTCCCAAGAAGTAGGGCCGCGAGAAGACGAACGGGATTTTTCATCATCTTGGCAATGAGCCGCTTTTTCGTTACTTTGCTCCTCGCAAATCCTCTCAACTTGCCATGGCCCAGACTGAACATGGCAGTCTCGGAGCCTGAAAAAAACCCGGATAAAATGAGGAAAACGCCAAGTAGAATTATTTTGAGAATCAATAGAAGTCCCCAGATAAGGAGGTCAATTTACCATGCTATATTAATTGATCCAGGTCTGTCAAATTCACCCGTGAAGGACCCAAATCGTGCAGACCATCCCTTTCCAAAACTCAGATACTTTGACAACTGACTGATCAGTGGTTCGATCAAACTGATAAAAGTGGCCGGTTTTCTTGACAAAACGAAGCGGTGTGATTAGTTTTCGGTTAGGCGAAACACGTAAACCCCCCGCTCAATCCAATCCTTGCCGTTATGCCGATATACGAGTACAAGGTTATCGACGGCGAAAAGGGCTGTGATCAATGCCAGACAGGGGTCGAGTTCATTCAGGGTATCGATGAAGGGCCTCTCAGGATCTGCCCGCATTGCCACGCCCGCGTTGTGCGGGTTTGTTCTGTCCCGAACTTTCGAATAGGGGACGGAGGACGGAACCCTGTCGAGGATCAGATCCGGGATTACGAAAGAAAAGGCATGTACAGCCACGCGGCAGAATTGGCAGATAAAGAGGCGGAGAAAACCAAGCGAAAAGATCTGAAAACACGGGCCCTCGATAATTACAAAAAGGCCGGATACAAGGATTTGTGACCCTGAAAGCTTGACAATTGGCATGGTGATGATTAGTTTTTCGACCATTCAGCCGTCTAGGAACGTCACCAAAATTTCAATCTAGGAACGTCTTCAAAATTTCAATATTAGATTAGAAAGGAGATAGAGGAGATGAAAATCAGGCCATTGCAGGATCGTGTGATTGTAAGACGAGTTGAAGAAGAGGAAAAAACCAAGGGGGGCATCATCATTCCTGATACGGCCAAAGAAAAGCCCATCGAGGGGAAGGTCATCGCTGTTGGCAAGGGAAAAGTAAGAGAGGATGGCAAGGTGCAGCCTCTTGATGTGAAGAAAGGCGACAGGATTCTCTTTGGCAAGTATGCCGGAACGGAGATAAAGATTGAGGGGGAAGAGCACCTCATCATGAGGGAAGACGACATTCTTGGCGTAATCGAGAAATGATCCAACTCTTTATAAGGAAATGGAGGATTGACGATGGCAACAAAAGAACTCAAATTCGATCAAGACGCAAGGACTGAAATCCTTGAGGGCGTCAACATCCTGACCAACGCTGTCAAGGCAACTCTCGGTCCCAAGGGTAGGAACGTGATTCTCGAAAAATCCTTTGGATCACCTACAGTGACCAAAGACGGCGTGACTGTGGCCAAAGAAATAGAATTGGAGAACAAGTTCGAGAATATGGGAGCCCAGATGGTCAAGGAAGTAGCCAGCAAGACAAGCGACACAGCCGGCGACGGGACCACAACGGCCACTGTTCTGGCCCAGGCGATCTACCGGGAGGGGTACAAGGTTGTTGCCGCAGGGGCCAACCCCATGGACGTGAAGCGGGGTATCGATCATGCGGTTGAAGCAGTCGTCCAGGAACTCAAGAAGCTAAGCAAGCCGACAAAAGAACAGAGGGAGATCAGCCAGGTAGGTACTATCTCAGCCAACAACGATGAAACGATCGGAAATGTCATTGCCGAGGCCATGAACAAGGTCGGAAAAGAAGGGGTGATCACGGTCGAAGAGGCCAAGGCCATGGAGACGAGTCTGGACATCGTGGAGGGGATGCAGTTTGATCGCGGTTATCTCTCGCCCTATTTTGTCACAGACCCGGAAAAGATGGTCACCGAATTGGATGAGGCGTACCTTCTGCTCCACGAGAAGAAAATCAGCAATATGAAAGATCTCCTGCCGATTCTGGAACAGATCGCCAAATCGGGCAAACCCCTGCTGATCATTGCTGAAGACATAGAGGGCGAGGCCCTGGCGACCCTCGTGGTCAACAAAATTCGTGGAACTCTGAAATGTGCAGGAGTTAAGGCTCCTGGTTTCGGAGACCGAAGGAAGGCCATGCTGGAAGACATTGGTATTCTAACCGGTGGCCGCGTAATCTCCGAGGACATTGGCGTAAAGCTTGAGAACATAACGATGACCGACCTGGGTCAAGCCAAACGGATTACGATTGATAAAGAGAACACAACGATCGTCGAGGGAAGAGGAGAGAAATCGGCCCTGGAGGGGAGGGTCAAACAGATCCGGACACAGATTGACGAAACGACCTCCGACTATGATCGGGAAAAACTCCAGGAGAGATTGGCCAAACTCGTTGGTGGCGTGGCAGTGATCAACGTTGGTGCGGCGACAGAAACGGAGATGAAAGAGAAGAAGGCGCGCGTCGAAGACGCTTTGAATGCGACCCGGGCCGCTGTTGAGGAGGGAATTGTCCCCGGTGGTGGGGTGGCCTACCTGAGATGTCTGGACGCTCTCGACAAGCTGAAAGCGGATGACCCTGACCGCCAGATCGGTATCAATATTGTCAAGAAAGCCCTGGAAGAGCCGGCCAAGATGATCGTTGAGAATGCCGGTCTTGAAGGATCGGTGGTCGTCGAGAGGCTGAAGAGGGAGAAAGGCGCTTTCGGGTTCGACGCTGCCAAAGAAGAGTATACCGACCTGGTCAAAGCCGGAATCATCGACCCCACTAAGGTGGTCCGGCTGGCGCTACAGAACGCCGCGAGTGTGGCATCCCTGATGATCACCACACAGGCGGTTGTGGCTGAGAAACCCGAGAAGAAGGCCCCGATGCCTCCGATGCCTCCCGGGGGTGGAATGTACTAATCCAAGGAGGACCCGAGAAGCATTGAAAATAGGGTGGGCCAGATCTCAACTGGCCCGCCTTGTTTCTATCAAACCTTCTTCATCGCTCTCTCAGAATACTCGCTCATGGCAAAAAGAGACTACTATGAGATCCTAGGTGTCTCACGAAGCACAACCGAGGATGAAATCAAAAAGGCCTACCGAAAATTGGCCCTCCAGTACCATCCCGACCGGAATCCAGGTGATAAGGAAGCGGAAGAGAAATTCAAAGAGGCCGCTGAAGCGTATGAAGTCCTGAGGGACCCGCAGAAAAAGGAGCTCTATGACCTTTATGGTCATGAGGGATTAAAGGGAGCGGGATTCACGGGCTTTCGGGGTTTTGAAGACATCTTCTCGAGCTTCAGTGATATATTCGAAGACTTTTTTGGGTTTGGAACGGGCGGACGTCGAAGAAGGCATACCTATGCTCAGCCCGGAGCTGATCTGCGATATGATTTGACGATCAGCTTTGAGGAAGCAGCATTCGGCACGGAAGACGAAATTGAGGTTCCGAGAAACGAAACCTGCTCGGCCTGTCGTGGTACACGCGCTGCTTCTGGTACCTCACCTTCCGAATGCCCCTATTGCCATGGAACGGGACAGGTTACACACTCACAGGGTTTTCTAACGATCAGCACGACATGCAGCCATTGCGCAGGAGAGGGAAGTTTTATTGCTCATCCGTGCAAGGAATGCCGAGGCACCGGGAGAGTCAAAAAAAACAAGAAAATCCACCTTACCATACCCGGAGGCGTAGATACTGGCTCGAGGCTGAGGGTTCAGGGAGAGGGGGAACCGGGCCTTCAGGGAGGACCACCGGGAGATCTCTTCGTCGTGATCCACATCGAGCCGCACGAGTTCTTTGAGAGAGAGGGAGACAATATCTATTGCCAGATTCCGATCTCCTTCCCGCAAGCCGCCCTCGGAACCCGCATCGAGATCCCCACGCTGGAAGGGACTGAGCCCCTCGAAATTCCCTCAGGAACACAGTCTGGGGAAGTCTTCCGCTTACGCGGAGGCGGGATCAAGAATCTCAGAGGAGGCGGACGGGGAGACCAGATTATCCAAGTGGTGGTCAAGACGCCGACCCGATTGAGCAAGCGACAGAAGGATCTTCTTGAAGAATTCGCCGAGCTGTCTGAATTCCAGACTGAGGCGGGCAAAGGGAAGAAGAAGCGGGGTTTCTTCTCGGGCAAAAAGGAATAAACCGAGTCGATTCCTATTTCGCGTCCGTGGTCAGGCCAATCGCTTTTGGGGACCGTGGCAAACCCGGCCGATATAAGGTGTAAAATCACCGCCGTATCGTGACAAAATGTCTTTCCATTCCCCGTGACGACAGACCCCAGACCGGGCGCGGTTTGCCTCTTCATTTCATGCCGTTATACCCTTCATGCCAATCCAAACAATCTGCTCCAAAGGATCAGGATTGCCCGCTAGGTTCAAGCCTCGAAAACTGGCGGAGCGAATCCGCCAAACCAGGAAGTCCTTCATGGTTCACAGGGCTTGAGGCCTCGTGCAGATTCTGTCTGTTTCGGTAACAATTTTTGTCAGGTCACGAGATTCTGTTTTCCCGAAGGTTTATTTGAGAATACAAATCTTGATAAAACCAACCTAGAATCAATAGCTTATCGCTCACCTTCAATTCAATCTCCATGGTATAGAAATTGCTCGGTAAGGGCCAAGAATTGAATGAGATGGATTGAAGGCTCGACCTGAACTTCAACTTCTGAAAAACCAGAAGCGAGGGGGACGATGGCCCTATCGCTTCCGAAATTTCTTCTCTATTCGAGAAAGAGAGGTGGAGAGTGGGGCAAGTCCAGAGAGACAGCGCAGGCAAACGTGTGTCGATTGAGCAGATGCTCGCGGAAAGGATGGAGAATAAAAACATCAGCAAATCAAAAGCAAGAATACTCGTGGTGGATGATGAGCCTCAGGTTGCTCGGATCGTTCGAGACCTTCTGATATTTGCNNNNCACTTCGATCTCATGATCACCGACATGAAAATGCCTGAAATGGACGGACTCGAACTCCTGAGACTGACACTCCAGTTGAAAAAAGCGTTTCCCGTAATCGTCCTGACCAGTTGCGGAACGGTTGATAACGGAATTCAAGCTCTGGAGGCGGGAGCTTACGATTACGTCCTCAAGCCCTTTAACACGGAGAAGTTGCTACTCGTGGTCTGGGGGGCTTTGAGGAAAACCTCTTCAGGGTTTTGGTCCGCCTGATCATATTTCGAGGATGCCTGAAACAGATATCAAAGACATGCCATCAAATGGTCACCCATTTGTATGAGGCCCGAAGGCCGCCCGCGGCCACTGCGGAAAACCTTGGTGTCCAACTAGAGGGCGAGAGCCCGGTGACGTTCAGCTCTCTCCCATCAGGGCCTGGAAATCAGTGATTTGGACAGGCCCCAGCTTCTCTACCGCTTTCCTGAAGACCTCGCAATTTCCCACAATCACCACCACAAAAGATTTGGGAAAGATATGGCGACCGGTCACCTTCAAGATCCCCGCCTCAGTGACCTTTGAGATTCTCCGAGGGTAATCGGTGAGGCTTTGAAGACCCAGTCCGTACAATTCCACTTCGAGAATCTCCCGGGCGATCTTGCGAGGCGTCTCGAATCTGAAAGCGTAGCTCCCCAGATAGAAGTTCTGTGCCTCCTCCAGCTCTTGTGAAGTCACGCCCTCATGAATGAACATCTCGACCACGGAAAGGACTTCGTCCACGACCGCAACGGTGTTCTCATTTGGCGTAAAGGTTGAAATCACGAAGGGCCCGGGGTTTTTCCGTCCCCTAAATCGGCTGGAAATTCCGTAGGTATATCCGAGTTGAGAGCGAACCTTCTCCATGAGACGCGAAGAAAACCCACCTCCGCCAAGGATGTAGTTTGCAACCTGAAAAACATCATAGTCCGGGCTGGTGCGTCGTATCGCCGCGTGTCCCATCCGAATCTGGCTTTGGGTAAGGTCCGGGCGGTGGATAATTCGAACCTGGCGATTCCTTCTCTTTGGGATTGAGAACGCGTGAAGATCAGGACCATCTAAACCCTTCTTCATCGCACCCAGGAACTCTTCTGCAATCTGGAAGGTGTCTTCAAAATCGATGTCTCCCACGATGATGAGAGTGCAATGATCAGCCAGAAAGTGGCGTTCGTGAAAGGTCTGAAGATCCTCAACAGAGAGTGCCTTAACGGAGCCGATGGTACCCCGCCGTGGATGACCATAAGGGGTTCCCCCGAAGACCAGTTGCAAAAACTGTTCATCCGCCACAACCTCTGATTCATCTTGATCTTGGATGAGCCGGGCGATTCGCCGTCCCCTGAGCTGGTCGAACTCACGTTTTGGGAAGGTCGGTCGCAGGACGAAGTCGGAAACAATCTCAAGAAGAGACTGTAAGTCCTCAGCGAGGCCCTCGACCTCAAAGAAACTCGCATCCCAACCGGAATAGAAACTGAACCTGGCGCCGAGAGAATCGATGTCGAGAGCGATTTGTTGGCTCGAACGGCTCTGGGTCCCCAGAGTGACCATCTCACAGGTGAGATCGGCCTGGCCAGCCTTGCCATCCTCATCCCATTCGGTACCCCTTTTTACCATCAGCACAACACGAACCAGAGGAAGCGTGCACGCCTTCACAGCGAGAACCCTCAGCCCATTTCTGAGGGTTCGAGTTTCGATTTCGGGAAGCTTGATCGAAACCATCTTACTCTCTCGAGTTCCAAGCTGTCAGCTACCAGAGATCAGGGGGACAGGGTTCAGTTTCTTCATGCCAATTCTTCGCACTGCCTTAAAACCCAGGTCATAACAGTAGGATCTAGCATTCAGACAGAGCTGATAAATCCCTTGCAAATCTGGGTTGTCTCAATCAATTCTGCTGACAGCTGAATGCTGACTGCCGGCCCCTGCTCTATTATTCGTATTCTCCCCACTTTTGACTCTCCTCCGGAGGAACTGGAACCAAGCGAACGACCGAGCGGTTGTCCTCATTCAGATAACGTCGAGCCACATCCATGATGTCCTGAGCGGTGACGGCCTGATAGGTCGAGTCGACTCTGTTGATCCATCGAAAATCTCCCGCCCGAATCCGGTATATTCCTGCCATAATTCCTCGGTAAAAGTGTGTTTGAAGGCTCATCAGATAGGATGACCGAAGCTTTTTTTTGCCCTTTTCCAACTCTGCGACCTCTACAGGATGGCTTTGCACCAGATGGATCTCCTTCCAGAGGTCTCGCTCCAACCGGTTGATATCCTCCTGAGGAGAAGCTGTAACCGAGATGACCAGCAGTCCAGGGTCCATCGTTAGAAATGGAGGAGATCCGAGATCGGCCTCTGCCTCAACGGCTCTCCCCGTTTTGACGAACTTTCGATAAAACCGGGAGGACCTCCCATGAGAAAGAACGGAAGTGAGAAGGAGAAGCGGAAAGATGTCTGGGTTGGCGATCCCTGGAATGTGAAACCCCGCAAAAACAGCAGGGGATTGTGCGACCTTCTTGTACAGAACCCGTCTCTCACCCCGCTGGGGGAGTTCTTCGCCGTGGATGAATGCAGGCTCCGGCTGAGAAGAGAGGTGACCAAAATGTTTTTCCACAAGCGAGAAGGCGTGATCAGGCTTGACCTCTCCCACAATCACGACAACCGCGTTGTTTGGAGCATAGTGTATTCGATAGTACTCCAGACAGTCCTCCAGAGTCAGACTCCTCAGGTCTTGATCCCATCCCACCACAGGCCATCGATACGGATGGATGTGAAAGGCTGTAGCGAAAAGCTCTTCCATAATCAGTCCAAATGGACTGTTCACGGTTCGATACTTCCTTTCACTTCGAACAACCTTCCGTTCCGTGGCCAAGTTGTCCTCAGTAATCTTCAGATTCTCAAGCCTCTCGGCCTCCAAATGCATGGCAAGTTCAAGTTTCCCTGCAGGAAGATTCTCATAATAGGAGGTATTGTCAGTGGTGGTAAAGGCGTTGGTATGGCCGCCATTTGCCTGAATGATTTTCGAAAACTCCTCTGGACCAAGTTCGCTGGAGCCCCGAAACATCATATGCTCGAATAGGTGACTGATCCCGGTGATTCCAGGCCTTTCGTTTCGAGCGCCAGCGGCAAAATGTATCTGCAAGCTCACAACAGGAAGGCTAGGATCATATAGAGCCAGCGCGTCAAGCCCGTTAGCGAGCTTATGCTCCTGGAAATCGAAGGTCACTTTTTTTGAGACTGTTCTCGCCATTGCATCCTGCAATCGATATCCAGGTGTGAGAAGCGTGGACATCTTATCTTTTTCAAGTCCCCGTGTAAAGAAGTAACAAAAAATTGAGCCAAAGTGCTCTGCTTGGATCAAACTCCCTCCAAGCCAGAGCAGGCTCTCTCTGCGTTCTCTGGGCACTCTGTGAGAGATTAGAAGCGTACAATCCGACCCATATTCAACACGCTTCGCTTCCAACAAAGCGTTCATAGAGATCGTCAAAAAGGACCGGGATTCTTTTGTGGAACTCTTTGAGAAGGGGAAGCATCAATTCTCTGATCTGTGGATGGGCCCGGGAACTACATCGAAGCTCGAGAATATGTCGCCACTCACGGAGATTGCATGTCATGACGACTTCCGTTTTCAGAGAATTGGGGAGAACACTTCTGGCCTCTTGGGGCGTGGCCCCCAGGTCTGTGAGTTGCATATAGTGTATCTCCGCAGCCTTCATCGCTTGTTTCCACTCCCGATAGGGGGTTGAATCCTCAGACCAGAAAAGTGGTTTAATGACTGTGATTTCCCTGCCGAATCGATCCCGACTGTAGTTCGCATAACGGGTGCTCTCCTGGCTATATGATGCCAGGCGATGGCGCACCAGTTCATGGGTTACTCCCCGATCACAGACAAACTTGACGCTTATCGAGATGTGTTCGATAACGCTGTCGTGGCCAGATCTCATGATTCGTCTGACAAAATCCGGCGCCGAGGCGGCAGTAATTCGATCCTCCGATTTATAGCATGTCCTACCAGCCCGCTCGAGCTTCGCAAGTATTGCATCACCATCAATGGGATCGAGTATTTCGAAAGAGGGGTCAATGATTCTCATGATGATCGTGAAGGGAACTTATCCACCACTCAGAAATGTGAGCAACAGACTACATCAGAAGCCAGGAGACGGGGCTCAAGGCGCGGGGTTCGAAAATGCGCTCTGCCTTTAACCTTCCGCCCTGTGCCTTGAGCCTTACCTCCCGCCATCATAAGGCTCTTCCTTTATCCAGCCCTTCAAGCTGTTGGTCAAACGTGAATCAGAACCGCGCCTTACGAACACCCACTCGTGGCACCACAATTGAGGCACTTGTAACACGAACCATTCCGAACCATGATGGAACCGCAGTCGGGACAGGGGGGAGCGTCCTCTTGGGCAGCATAGGAGAGACCCGCCCCTCCCCCACCTTCAGTATCGCTATGTAGCCCTTCCGAAGCGCTCTCGATTAGCACCCCCACCTCAGCCTGTTCCTCTTTGGTCAAAAACTTCGAAGCTAACCACCGAAAGATATAGTCACTGAGAGACTTGGCAATGGGGATCTGGGGATTCTTCGTGAATCCAGAGGGCTCGAAACGGGCGTGAGCGAATTTGTTTACGAGAATCTTCAGCGGAACCCCGTACTGAAGGGTCAGGGAGACTGCAGTGGCAAAGGAGTCCATGAGGCCAGAGACGACACTTCCCTCTTTTGCAATCACGACAAAAATCTCCCCTGGAGTCCCATCGTCATACATGCCAACTGTGATGTAACCCTCGTGGTTCCCAATGCTAAACTTATGGGTAAGGGATTTCCGCTCATCCGGGAGACGACGGCGATAGGGGCTCCCCTTCACCTTGAGGTCTTCCTGTTGTTTTTGACTCAGTGGCTGCGTCCGTTTTGACCCATCGCGGTAGATCGCCACCGCCTTCAGACCGAGTTGCCATGCCTGGATGTAAGCTTCTGCAATCTCATCAACTGTCGTCTCATTTGGGACGTTAATGGTCTTGGATATGGCCCCCGAAATAAAGGGTTGAACAACGCCCATCATTGTGATGTGGCCCATATAATGGATTGATCGATTCCCATGAATAGGTTTAAAGGCACAGTCAAAAACAGGCAGGTCCGCTTCTTTCAAGTGGGGGCTTCCCTCGATGGTCTCCTTTTTGTCGAGAAACTGGAGAATCTCTTCCCTTTCTTTTTCGGAATAGCCCAACCGATCCAGAGCCCTGGAGACGGTATTGTTGACAATTTTCAGGATGCCACCGCCCACAAGCTTCTTGTACTTGATGAGGGAAATATCAGGCTCGATCCCCGTCGTGTCACAATCCATCATGAATGCGATGGTACCTGTCGGGGCCAGCACCGTTACCTGCGCATTTCGATAGCCATGGCCTTCACCCTCCTCGATCGCCCTCTCCCACACCTCATGGACGGCACCCAGTAATTCGAGAGGAGCATATGCAGAGTTTATCTTAGAAATCGCTCGGTAATGTTTCCGCATCACCTCAAGCATGGGTTTCCGGTTTGAATCAAATCCCTCGAACGAGCCCATTGCTCCGGCAACCTTGGCAGAGGTCAAATAGGCCTGTCCCGTCATCAGTGCCGTAATCGCTGCAGCATAGTTTCTTCCAGAATCACTGTCATAGGGAAGGCCCCGTGCCATGAGCAGCGCACCGAGGTTGGCATACCCCAACCCCAGGGCTCGGAACATGTGGCTGTTCGTCGCGATCGGTTCTGTTGGATAGCCAGCATTGTCTACGATGATTTCCTGGGCGAGAATCATGATTTCGACGGCGTGGCGAAATGCTGGCACATCGAACTCTCCCTCGCCGTTCAAAAACCTCAGGAGATTTAAGGAGGCCAGATTACAAGCCGAGTCATCGAGAAACATATACTCACTGCATGGGTTGGAGGCATTGATCCTTCCACTATTGGAGCAGGTGTGCCACCGGTTTATCGTGGTGTCAAACTGCATGCCCGGATCACCAGAGACGTGGGTCCCCTCCGCAATCAGAAGGAGCACCTCCCTGGCCTGATATGTCTCCATCACCTCTCCCGTGGTCACAAACCGGGTCTGCCAGGTTGCGTCATCCAGCACAGCTTTCATAAACTCATCAGGAACTCGGACACTGTGGTTGGCATTCTGAAAAAAGACGGATCCATAAGCCTCGCCATTGAAAGAGCCGTCATACCCCGAATCGATCAGGGCCCATACCTTTTTCTCCTCCTCCGTCTTGCAGTTGATAAATTCGATGATGTCAGGATGATCTACATTGAGGATTACCATTTTAGCAGCTCTCCGAGTCTTACCACCCGATTTAATAACACCGGCAAAGGCATCATATCCCTTCATGAAAGAGACAGGACCCGATGCAGTTCCACCCCCGGAGAGATGTTCCTTCGAGGAGCGAAGCGGAGAGAGGTTTGTACCCGTTCCCGAACCATGCTTGAAAAGCATGCCCTCAATCTTTGCCAGTTCAAGGATCGACGCCATGGAATCCTCGACGGAATTGATAAAGCACGCAGAACACTGAGGCTTCTCTTCGATACCACAGTTGAACCATACAGGACTGTTGAATGAGGCCATCTGATAGAGAATGAGATAGGTGAGTTCATCGTGAAAGGCCCCTCGGTCATCCGCAGAGATAAAATAGCCCTGAGTCGTACCCCATCGGGTGATCGTGTCCACAACTCTCCCAATGAGCTGGCGAAGACTCGACTCCCTTTCCGGTCTTCCCTGGATCCCTCGAAAATACTTGGAGGCAACGACATTGACGGCCATCTGAGACCAAAAGGAAGGAAACTCTAAATCGTCCTGCTCAAAAACCTTTTCTCCACTCTCGTTCACGATGGTAGCACTCCTGCGCTCCCATTCGACCATGTCGAAAGGAGAGACCCCCTTTTTCGTGAAGTAACGACGAATGGTCACACCTTTCGGTACCTGCTCTGAACGTTTCGCCCCAGATTCAGATTCTTTCGCCCGCAGATCGCTCTTGGGCATCTTTTCCTGACTCATTCCCTACCCCCTCCTGAAATTGTACGACCATCGCCTTGACGGCATCCGTAATAAAACTAGCCGAATCAACCGGTCATGTCAAGCAAAAAATACTATATATAGTACTATACAACACGATTTGCACAAAATATTGGCATTTCAGACCTATAACGCCTTTGACCCCCAGAAAGCTCATGAGAAGTCTCCGTCGCCAGCGCCGACAACCCCCTCACCCAATCGGTTTCAGCGACACACACCAACGGGAACTTCCCCCAAAAATCCCGAGGTCAACCCGTGAGTGTGGGAGCACCTTCCTCATTTGTGGGGGATTCTCTTATTCCTCAGCGATGGTTGCAGCGGAAGGGGATCAGTATTTCCCGGGCGGTTCCGAAATCTCTTTTCTCGACTTTTGTCTGGTGAAAGTGGAAAAGGAGCGCTCTTCGCTGCTCAAAAGCTTTTCTGGGTGCTGTCAGTTGTCGGTTGTCAGTGGTCAGTTGTAACGATCAATTCACGTCATTCGATTGAAAATCAAATCCCCTGGGCGCGTTACTCGAATAGCCGTGGATGTGCAAATCTCGGTCTTTATGCAACGAACCATGGACGACGGCCACGAGCACCGACTTTTGGCTCAGAGGTTCCTTTCCCACTTTCGGGTGAAATACTCTGGAAATGACTTCGACACAAGTGGTCTCAAGGAATTTGAGCAACAGTCCGTTCCCACTTGTGCAGCCAAAGGCGGGGAGGGGGTCAGCGTGAGAGCAACGGAGCGAAGGGATGAGAGAATTCCCTTCGCAAATCGGAGTTTTTCAACAAAATCCGAATCATAAAGGAACCTTGCATCAAAAAACGGGGTAACGCGTCACACCAACGGGTTGATTTAGTCAACGCATGTATAGTATAATATTGCAAAGGGTGAGAAATGGGTCTAACCGACCGCCAGAGGCAGATCTTGAACTTCATTAAGCAATCCATCCTGAAGGAAGGGTTTCCTCCTTCGATTCGGGAAATCGGAGAGCACTTCGGCATTTATCCTCGTGCCGCTTTTGACCATGTCAAGGCCCTGGAAAAAAAAGGCTTTGTCAAAAGAAGTGCTGCCAAGAGCCGGGGAATCGAGGTCCGAGATTTCATGGAACGGGATGTCCAACCCGACGCTCGTCAAGTTCCGCTTCTCGGGCGCGTTACTGCTGGGCGACCCGTCCTCGCCGTGGAAAACATCGAGTCGATCGTGTGCATTCCGAGAGACTGGGCCCGGGGTGAGGAGGTCTTTCTCCTTCGAGTTAAAGGTGATAGCATGGCCCCCTTTATCATGGATGGAGATCTCGCCCTGGTTCGGTCCCAGGCTTCGGCTGATAACGGGGACGTGGTCGTGGCGCTGCTTGAGGACGAGGCAACCATCAAACGGTTCTATAGAGAAAATCGTCATGTCGTCCTAAAACCCGACAACGCGGCCTGGGAAACTCTCCGTATGGAGGAGGGCACTCCGGGCTTTCGCCTCATCGGCAAGGTAATCGGGGTTTACAGAAGAATCTAAGCATGTTCTGCACCGGTTTTCTCCTCAGCCCCTCAGCGACCCGCAAACCCAACACCCTTTTTTTGCCTGAGAACAAAAATCAACTCGCCGCAATCAGCCCGACGATTCCGCAATGTTGGGCCATCCTTGAAAATCCTCTGACCAACAGCATATATTGCAAAGAGGATTGTATATTCCAGAGCAAATCGGTTGCAATTCCTGCTCGAATCATCATCTTTGCCAGCGCTCCGATGACAAGGGAAGAGACTCTGCGGTTTCGTGATCAACTGGTCGCGTGGTTCCGAATTCATCAGCGGCGGTTACCCTGGCGACAGACAAAGGACCCTTACGCCATCTGGGTTTCTGAAGTCATGCTCCAGCAAACCCAGGTAAAGACGGTTTTGCCTTTCTATCAGAGGTTTATGCAAAAATTTCCAGATATTCAGCACCTGGCCAGAGCTGACCTGCAGGAGGTGCTGAAGGTCTGGGAGAGAATGGGATACTATGGTCGGGCCAGAAATCTCCACAAAGCGGCCAGAATCGTCGTCGAGGAGATGGATGGGAAGATCCCCGAAGACTACCTCCAATTTCGATTATTGCCCGGTGTCGGAGATTACATTGGAGCCGCAGTTTTTAGTCTGGCCTTTGACAAACCCCATCCTGTGCTGGACGGGAACGTCAAGAGGGTGATTTCGAGACTGTTTCTCATCGAATCACCCATGACCACGTCATCCTCGACAAGGTATCTCAAAGAAAGGGCGAGTCAGCTTTTGGACCGGAGCAGGCCCGGAGTTTTTAACCAAGCGATGATGGAATTGGGTGCCACAACCTGTCAGCCAAGGAAGCCAATCTGCTCAGAATGTCCAGTCTCTCTCTTCTGCCAGTCCTGTCAAACCGGTAGGCAGCATGAAATCCCGGTCACGATGAGTGCCAAAGCCGTGCCTACGTATCACCTTGCCACTGGTGTCGTTTACAGGGACAACCACTTACTCATCACGCGGCGGAATACACGGGGTCTCTTGGGTGGGCTATGGGAGTTCCCTGGCGGAAAGGTCAAGAAAGGAGAAACGGCGGAACAGGCTTGTCTCAGAGAACTGAGAGAAGAAGTGAATCTTTCGGTCGAGATTCTGGGGCGAATCACGCAAGTCAAACACGCCTACACGCATTTTCGGATCGTGATGGATGTCTTCCGCTGTCGATATGGGTCGGGAGAAGTTGTTCTCAGGGGACCTGTAGACTACCGCTGGATCACAACCGAAGAAATCGATCAGTTTCCGTTCCCAGGAGCGAATCACAAATTCATCCCCTTATTATTGAATCAGGGAACTAATGAGTGAGATACGAACTGACCGCGATCCGATTTCGACCATTTATCCACACGGGGAGCGATGCCAAAGTCGTTGGACTGAAAACTCCTTATGTCACGGTTAAATGAGACCTTGATCTATTTTAAGTATTTGAATTTAAATTATTTATCGATGGATTAGGGGGCCGGTGAGGCGCCGATCTTTCGGTTCAATCATGACCTTTTTTCGAATGAATTGAGTTATCCACAGAATTTCCCCAATTTTGTGAGCGACAGGGCTAAATGGCCAACGATGCAGTGAAACGCAAAGGGACACCCCCTTTTGCCTCGACTCGGATTCCAGAAGAGAATTGTCCATCCCAGGCTCGAGGTTCAAAGGTTGAAAAGTAGAACCGACACCACGATGGTGCCATTTGAACGAGCGATGGAAAGATGTCAGGGTAGAGGCAGTCCAAGGTAGGTAAGAGAAGCGTGAAATCAAGCTTGATCAAGACCCTAGAGGTACTGAGCAAGCGGTTCGATCGACCTTTCACCTCTGATGAGATAATGAAGGAGGTGGGAGGAAGAAGGGATAGGACCGTTCGAGCTCTCAGTTATCTGGAGAAGAAAGAACTCATCCAGAAAACAGGGGACGAAGAAACATGGATTCTCAGAAAAGGAGCTTTTCGGTTTTTCGAGGGGATGCTCGCGATATACCGAAAAGTAGACAGGAGACCGTCTCAATCCGTCCTCAGGTATCTTCTCGCAATCCGCCCCTTCAGGCTGCAGGCCTTTCTCCAAAGGGCGAAAGGAGAGGGGTTCACAAGGAAGGAAGGGCTTCGCTTCCTCAAAAGAGAAAGGCAACGAGGCTATCTGAAAGAGACCGTTATTCTGCTGCTGGGCTTGCAGATGGTCCAAATCGAGTCTTTTCGATTCTACAGGAGGGTGAAGTTTGTCGACCCGGATGAATTCCGGTCATTTAAGGCGCAATGTGACACAAAGAAGCTCGATTTCATGGAAGAAGAATTCCTCGTCGGTCAGTACCCGCCTGCCATAGTCCGGAGGGCCCAAAGATTCCTGGAGAAAAACGACCACCGCTCATTGACGCAAAGCCCCAGTACCTGGTTTTTTATTCAGGAGTTTCGAAAGCGAGTCTTGAGCGAAAACGAAAACATCGTATACGGGATTTGCCATTAAAAGACCTCACTGAGCAATTTACCCGCTGCCATATTTCATCCAGCGAGCCATAGAGCTGACTCGGGTACCCAGCTCTGGTTTTCGCAAGGCAAGCCGAAAGACCGAGTGAGAAAGACATCCAAATGAAGAAGCAGAACCCGTCAAAAAGGAGGCGAATCTCTGAAAATGAACTCCTCAGAGGATACCGCCCTACGCCTATCGCGACACAATTGAGAGGCTCGGTCCTCGATCGAATCCGGAGGGGGGAAGATGTTATTCCGACGATTGACGGGAGAGAGGAGACCAAGGCTGACGTAATCCGAGTTATCCTCTCCGGGGCCAACCTTTACTTAGTATCCGAGGAAGGAACGGGCAAGACACGCATGGCCAAATCAATTGCGGCCCTGCTCCCTCTGATTCCGGTAATCAGGGGAAGCCCATATAACGATGATCCCAAATGGCCTCGTCACATGCAATCGCCCTGGTGCCAGCAATCCAGCGACCCGGCCCGGGAATTTGGTGTTGAATGGCTCCCTGGGGCCAAGCGTTTCTCCAGAATTCAGGGCAACGAGTATACCAATGAGGCGAAGCTCTTGGGCTTGAAGGATATTCAGGCTATTGCACAGGGAAAGAGTCCCTCTGACCCCGCGGTATTTACGGGAACTGGCGTCTTTCGGGCGAATCGAGGCGTACTGCTCATCGACGAACTTCCTGCGATTCGAACGCGGGTCCAAGTGCTCCTTCATCCCATTTTGGAGGAGAAAAAGGCCATTCTTGAGGAGTACAACTGGGAGTGGCCTCTTGACCTGTTCTTCGTCGCTACGGGGAACCCCCAAGGATTCTCCCATGTGAACAACGTACCCCGGCCGCTGATGGACCGGCTCGAAACGGTCTACATGGATCTTCCAGAAGAGGATATAGAGAAAGAGATCATGCTAAAAGAGAGGTTTTGGCCCTCCTCTGGGAACACGGAGGTTTCAATCTTACAGGCTCTGGAGGAGGTTGCTTTTCAGGGGTCTGATGAGTCGATAGCGGGAGAGGTCCTGACCCCCTGGTGGATCATGGAAGTGATCAATAAGACGGTTCGGCTCACCCGGGAGTGTCCGAGACTGGACAAGAAAGCGACGATGCGAGCGACCAGTCGCGCTTTTGATCATACCCGATCGACTGTTGAAATGAATCTGAGAAGGGTCGCGACCCTAGCTGACGCTTTTCATGGTCTTCAGCTAGCCCTGAGGAGCCGTGTGGGCCTTCAGCCAGATGCTGTTGACTTTGACAACCCTCGAGAGAACTTTAGAACCATCGACCGCATNNGCTAGAGAGTGCTTTCATAGAGCCCGCCTCAAAGGAGAGGGGGCAGCGCTTAAGAGTGAGGTCGAACGTCTCACCCACGAGGGTTTTCCCAAAAGTTTGGATCGCTTCACCGCCTACCCGGAGGTTTCTCGTCTGGTAAGGCAGTTGAAAAAGATGGCTCCGGCAAAAACAAATCTTTCCCTTCTTTCCGAAAACGAAAAGGCCCTTTTTACCCATCCCGAGTCTCTCGATAAGAAAATTTCCGACGAATATGACCGGTCAGCCATTGAAATGGTCGTCACCATGGCTGTTTGCAGAGGAATCTTGTCGGATCAAACCGTCCGGTCCACCTTCTTCGTACCCAGGAAATTCAGCGAAAAAACAAAACGATAGATCTTTCACGATTCCATACCCGTTTCATCCTCGGAAAATTTACCGGAGTTTCCTGAGTTTTTGGACTCTCATGTCCCTACCTGTGCGCCCCGAGGGGGTCAACGCGAGAGCAAGGGAGCGAAGGGATATGAGGGTCCAATCAAAACATTCAAAATCGTCGTGAAACATCAGAACGTTATAAATTTCTTGTTCTGAAAACTCAGGAAACTCCAGAAAATTTA
>WVXP01000218.1 GCA_011773445.1 Pseudomonadota bacterium
TGGAAAAAGAAGGGCTCATCAGAATTGGGTCGGGCAAACTCCCCAAGAACTTCTGGAGGATGCACAGGCCAGACGACTCCAATGGCATGGTGCTCAAGGCCCTCCTTGATGAACGGGAGGCCGGAAGATGAGATTCTGGGATTCGTCGGCGATTATTCCGTTATGCGTGAAAGAGAGAGCATCGGAAGCTGTGGAAGGCCTGATGAAAGGCGATGAGGATGTCGCGGTGTGGTGGACGACGCGCACCGAGTGCCTGTCTGCACTCTCCAGGAGAAAGAGAGAGGGAGTACTTTCTTCGAGTGACGAGGGGCAGGCAAGAGCCGTGCTTTCTGTGCTCGCAGAGGCATGGTCAGAAGTCCAGCCAACCGAGATGGTGCGAATACGGGCAGAGCGGCTTCTATCAATCCATCCTCTGAGGGCAGCGGACGCCTTACAGCTTGCGGCAGCCCTCATATGGGCCCGGGAAATGCCTCGAGGTTTCGAATTCGTCTGTCTCGATCAAAATCTGCGTGAAGCGGCCCTTAAAGAAGGGTTTTCTATTCAACCCCACTATTAAGAATCTTTTAGTGTTTTTTCCCCCATCCTTATTGATGCCTAGGGCCGGAGTTAACCGGGCATAGCGGACATAGCGGAGGGGTCGCCGAGGGGTCAAGTCTGCTCTTGACTCTTGCTCAATAGAAAAATCATAGAACATAGAGAGGTTCAATCAGGCGGGATGTTTGTAAGAATTTGAAATCAGTGGAGCCGGCGATCGGATTTGAACCGACAACCTACTGATTACGAATCAAAAGCAAAACAACCAGCCCTTCCCCCTTTTGGTGCTAACTGGTTATGATTGTTTGGGATTTTACGACTTTTGGATGCTGGGAATTCTGTTTAGTACTGGTTCTTACTGGTTGTTTACTATACAAAAACTATACAGTCGAAGAATCTTTGATCATCTAGCAAAATTACAGCCCCTGAAGTCTCCTTTGGACCTTAGAGGCTTTTTTTGGGGCACATAGAGGGGTAATGCCTCAAGGGACGGCGTCAAATCTAGTCGAATTGGGGGACTCAAGTCAAGATTACCATAGGATGTAG
>WVXP01000098.1 GCA_011773445.1 Pseudomonadota bacterium
CGCGATGCGAGGGCGATTCAAAGGCTTAAGGGAGTCGGATCGAGGACTGCAGAAAAGATCATCGCTGCTCTCCACGGCAAAGTGGGAAAATTCGCGCTGATACGTGAGGCTATGATCCCCGAAGTCCAAGAGACCCAGGATCTGAGGAGCCAGGTGGAGGAACTTCTGGTAAAGGACCTTGGCCATCGAACATTAGAGGCCCGGCGAATGGTGGAGGAGGCCCTCAGACGCAATCCGTCCATAGCCACTCCTGAGGAATTGTTCGAGGAGGTCTATAGGGGCGAAAAGGTATAGGTTGACTCTTTATGGGCGGGGAAATACCGATGGATAAGACAGCCGCCTCCTCATCTGAGGAGCAAATCGAGGAGTTCTGGGACCTCCGACCGAAACGTCTATCTGAATATATCGGTCAGGGTCGGGTTATCGAGTCTCTCCGAATTGCGATTGAGGCTGCGCTAGAAAGAGGTGATCCTCTCGATCATGTTCTTCTTCACTCCCCTCCCGGTTTGGGCAAGACGACATTGGCCCACATTATTGCCAGGGAAATGGGGGTCAACCTTGTGACCTCTTCGGGCCCTGCAATCGAGAAGGGGGGGGACCTGATCAGTATTCTGACTCATCTAGAACGCGGGGATGTGCTGTTTATCGACGAGATTCACCGACTGTCGAAGGTGGTGGAAGAGTTTCTGTACCCCGCCATGGAGGATTTCAGTATCGATTTCGTTTTTGACAAAGGGGCCCATGCGCGGAGCCACCGGTATAGGTTGGAACCGTTTACACTTGTAGGTGCCACGACCCGATCAGGACTCCTTTCCGCACCATTGAGGGAGCGTTTCGGCCTTTTCAGAAGATTGGATTTCTATACTACTGAAGAACTGAGTTGTGTGGTCTCCCGTTCGGCTCAGATTCTCAAGGTGTCAATCGATGATGAAGGAAGGGACGAGATCGCTAAGCGAAGCCGGGGCACTCCTCGTATAGCCAACAGGCTCCTAAAGCGGACTCGCGACTATGCCCAGGTTAGAGGAGACGGGGTCATTCATCGGATGATTGCCTGTGAGGCCATGGAGCTTGAGGGAGTGGACGAAATGGGCCTGACAGACTTGGACCGTGGTTTTCTTGAAGCCATTATCCACTTTTACAAGGGGGGGCCTGCGGGAATCGAGGCGCTCGCTGCGACGCTCCAAGAGGAGTCTGATACGCTTGCGGATGTGGTAGAACCGTACCTCTTGAAGATCGGATTCGTGACTCGGAGCCCCAATGGCAGAAAAGCAACGGACCGGGCGTATGAATACTTCGGGGTGCAGAAGCAGCCGGGTCGGAAAAAACAGTTGTCTTTTAGCAAATTCAAAAAGAACGAGGCGCGAGGTCGATGATTCTGGTTGAAAGGGGTGGACGTCAGTTCATAAAGAGGTTTCGATAGGAGGGAAGTCAGTTTGGCATCTGTTCCCTAATGTCGCTCTTATTGTTCCTGGCGGATGAGACCACTGGACCCTCGCACCTTGACGTCGCCAGGACTGATAGATAGGTAGACCACTTTCCCCGATTTTCCAAGCTGCCCCAGGTCCTTACCATTATGGAGGATTTTTAATCCTCCTGCATTCCCAACCTTCATTTCGATATTCTCCTGACCCCGCCGGGAAATGACTTCTCCAGTTCTCAGGAATATTTCTCTCGCCGGCGTCTTGTCAATCTGAATCTCAATCCATGTATTCTCCAAGGCCGTGAGCTTCAATTCAATGCCCGAGGCAGCCTCTGGGACAATTGGTATAGCCTGTCTAGATGGGTGAACGGGCGGAGAAATGACCATCGACGGCTTGCGAGAAGACGGAGGTGGGAGGGGAGTTTCTTCCGCTATCGTTGACGACGGTTTTTCCGATTCAACTTCTGAAATGGCGGAGATAGGGGGTTTTGCGATTTCCTGTGGCTCCTGATTCGTCTTAATCCTCATGGGCCCTTTGAGAACCAGAAATAGCAGGACCCCGATAAGGACCAGGATGGACACGGGGAGAACGATGTACTTAATGCTCCACTGACCGGGTGTGTCCTCAAACGATTTTTTGGGCGGCGGAGAGGTGTCGTCCTCCTTTAAGGAGGCCTCGTAGCGCAGAACCACATCGTTCGGATTCAGCCCCACATATCCGGCATAGGCCTTCAGATATCCCTTAACGAAGACTGGAGAGTCAAAGAAATCGAGCCGGTCTTCTTCAAGGCCCCGGAGGATTTTTGCTCGGATTTTTGTTTTCCGAGATATCTCTTCGAGTGAGATGTTGCGAAATTCTCGTTCCCGTTTGAGATACTCCCCGATAGATTCCATGGTAAGACACCATGTTTCGATCTTTGCGAAATCCTGAATGCCTGCAAAACTCTATAATTATCACCATATTGGGTGCGAGTCAAGACCGAATCCACTAACAGTAAGGTGAGCTCATTCAGAGAGGTAACCCCAGTGGATCCAGAAAGGAGAACGGGGACATCTTCAGCCATACCCCATTTCGTCAAGCAGCCTTGGGTTATCACTCCAGTCCTTGACCACTTTGACCCAGAGCTGGAGAAAAACTCTGGTATGGAAGAATAGCTCGATTTCCCGCCGAGCCTCGGTCCCTATTTTCTTCAGCATTTTCCCCCCTTTTCCGATGAGGATCGCCTTCTGGGATTTCTTTTCTACAATGATAACAGCGGAGATAGACAGGAGTTTCTTTTCTGGCTCATCCTTGAATGATTCAATTGTAACACTTACGGAATAGGGGATTTCCTGGTAGGTACGCTGAAAGATTTTCTCCCTGATCATTTCGGCCGCGATGAATCTTTCTGATTGATCCGTGGCCACGTCATCCGGGAAATATTTGGGACCTTGAGGTACGTATTTCTGAACGGTCTCAAGTAGCAAATCAACCCCTTCCCCATGAAGGGCACAGAGGGGAATAAACTCCTGAAATGGGTGAAGGGCCTGGTACGCATCAATGACAGAAAGGATGCTCGCCTTTTTCACGAGATCAATTTTGTTGATGATAAGAAAGATCGGAACCTGGGAGGGTAGGAGAGTCTTGAGAATCAATTGGTCAGCCTCGATTTGTGGACGTTGAGCCTCTGTTAAGAGGAGAATGAGATCTGCTTCGGTTCCAGCTTTGAACGCGGAATGGACCATCGAATTGTGAAGCCTGGATCGGGGGATATGGATTCCAGGAGTGTCATAAAAGATCAACTGGGCATCGGCCGAATTCTTGATTCCGAGGATGCGGGTCCGGGTTGTCTGAGGTTTTTCAGAGACAATGGCAATCTTTTCACCCAAGATACGGTTAAGAAGAGTCGACTTGCCGACGTTCGGTTTGCCAAGGATGGAAATGAAGCCAGACTTGAACGGATTCATTCGAGGGAAATGCCCAAATATTCAAATGGGCCTTCTTTGGTATATGGAGTATTCAGCGAGTCGAGGGCTGACCCATTCGAAGTAATCCATCGGATAACAACGTCTCAGGCTGCTTACTGAATCAGGGCCTCCCTGAAGACGTCGCTGATATGATTCACAAATACGATTTCGATACTTGTCAGAACGTCGTTCGTAATATCCTCAAGATGGGCTTTGTTTTTCCTTGGGAGAATGATCTTCCTGACGTCTGCTCTGAGGGCGGCATGGATCTTCTCCTTGACGCCTCCGACTGGCAATATCTTCCCGGTTAGTGTGAGCTCTCCGGTTATGGCCACATCGTGTCTGACCGGGCGCTCTGCTAAGAGGGAAAACAAAGCCACTGCAATTGTTGCTCCTGCAGACGGCCCCTCTTTGGGGATCGCCCCTGCCGGAAAATGAACGTGGAAACCATGGTTACTAAACAGACTCTGAGAGATTCCATGGTCCCTAGCATGACTCCGGATATAGCTGAGAGCGGCCTGAACGGATTCCTTCATCACATCTCCCAGAGATCCGGTCAGAATCAACCCCTTCTCACCTCTGAGCCTCGATACTTCCACGAACATAATGTCTCCGCCGTTTTCAGTCCATGCAAGTCCCATCGCCACCCCGATGTCGTCTCTCTCTTCCTTGACCTCTCGAAAGACGCGTTGAGGGCCAAGAAACTCTTCAACTGTTCGGCTATTGATGATCCTCCTCTGCTCCTTTCCCTGGGTTAATTCCCTGGTGACTTTCCGGCAGATTGCCGCGATTTCTCTTTCGAAGTTCCTAACTCCGGCCTCCTGTGTGTATTCCTGGATGATCTTTTGAATAGCCTCCGGTTGGAAGACAATGGGATTTGTGCGAAGTCCGTTTTCTTCAATCTGATGGGGTATCAGAAAGGCAGTTGCGATGCTCTCCTTCTCCTCGTCCGTATAGCCGGGAATGTGAATCACCTCCATTCGATCTCTCAGGGCAGGGGGGATAGGGGAAATGCTGTTGGCTGTGGTGACGAACATGACGCTCGATAGGTCAAAGGGGACATCCAGGTAGTGATCGGTGAATGAGGAGTTCTGCTCGGGGTCCAGTACCTCTAAGAGTGCCGCAGCCGGGTCGCCTCGAAAATCTTGACCGATCTTGTCAACCTCATCCAACATAAAGACGGGGTTTCTGATTCCACTCCGTCTGATTTCCTGGATGATTCTCCCTGGGAGGGCTCCAACATAGGTTCTCCGATGTCCTCTAATCTCCGCCTCGTCTCTCATACCCCCCAGTGATATACGGATGAATCTCCGTCCCAAGGCCCTGGCAATCGATTTGCCGAGGGAGGTTTTACCAACGCCAGGAGGACCGACGAAACAGAGAATCGGACCCTTCATGGCCTTTCTCATCTTTTTGACGGCCAAATACTCAAGAATCCGATCTTTGACCTTCTCCAAGTCGTAGTGGTCCTCGTTTAGGATGCTTTCGGCCCGATTGATATCGAGATTGTCTTTTGTACTTCGATTCCATGGGAGGGTCACCAGATAGTCGACATAGGTCCTGGATACAGTGTACTCAGCCGATGTCGGGTTCATTCGTTCGAGCCGGCTGATCTCCCTCTCGGCAACCTCCTCGACCTTCTTGGGCATTTCAGCAGATCGAGCCCTTTCTCTCAGTTCGCTGATTTCTGCTGCATGGGGATCATCTTCTCCGAGCTGTTTTTGAATCGATTTTGTCTGCTGCCATACCATGTGGCCTTTTTTCGCCTTTGCCGAATTCCGGGTCGTTTCTGGTGATAATGACGGCCGAGTTTCGAAGGCCTGAATCTTTCCGCTCAAAAGAAGCAAGACTCTCTTGAGTCGCTCCAGGGGGTCGACACATTCGAGAATCTCCTGCTTTTCAATCAGACTCACATCGAGATGGGTCGCAATAAGATCCGCTAACCGCCCTGGACTTTCTAATCGCTTCAGGACCCCATCGGTTTCTCGGGGCAGGGCGGTTTCTCGTGAGAGATACAACTTGAAGAGGGACCGGGCACTCTGTACGAGTGTGTCTGAAATAATGGATTTTTCTTCTTCGTCCGTAATTTCCTCGACGTGAGCTAACATGGGAGGTTCTTCAGAAACGTGCTTCCCCATAACAATTCGGGAGATTCCCTCGACAAGGACATTCACACCGCCTTCGGGCAATTTCACAACTTGAAGGATTCTGCCAGCCACACCCACCGAATGGAGATCACTGATGTCTGGGTTTAAAGTGTTCTCTTTTTTCTGGGAAAAGAAGCCTCCGACGAAGTGGGGAGAAACTGCCTCCAACAGCTTCACGATATTGTCTGAATGGAAGAAGAGTGGAAGTATCGTATGAGGGAAGAGGACGGATCCCTGTAACGGAATCAGGGGTAGTCTTTTCGGAACTGGAAATGCATTCGCCTTGTTCTTCTGACTCACATCAAAATCTCCAGGATCATCATCCGCTCACCACCGGGAATTTCGTATGGTATATGATATCGATCCGCCTGTCAACATGGTGTGTCCCGTCTTTCTTCCTTGACACATAATCATCTTTCCTCTATACTCGACCTGGTTGAGAGTCAATGATGATAGGTCGCGTCACCTTGCGGCATCTGGTTTAGTTGAGAAATGGAGAGAGTTCAGGAGGATGACAACACGGGGTTTTGGCTCTTTGTCCAACCCCCTGGGAAAGGAGGGGCGAAACATGAGGTCTTTCTTAATTTTTTTCACAGTCCTTCTTAGCGTAAGCCTTGCGAATCCCCTGAGAAGCGATGATAAGGCGAACCAGACCGAGACAGCACCCACAGGCATGGCCACATCCAATACAGATACTTCTCGTGTTTATCCGATCGCTCCCGGAGTGTGGTATCCTGGCCAGCCTCTGCCAGAAAAACCGATTCGTTATTACAGGGTGAGGTGTTGGCCCGGTTGTCATCGTGGAAGTTCATTCGGTAAATACCCCCGTGAACCTTTGAACATGACACCCATATTTCCCACTGCAACGATAGATCTCTGGCCTTCTGGTAAGGCCAAGAACAAATGAGGATTTCGTCGTCTCTTGAGAGCGGGGAGATCCCTGCTTTCTCGCTTCCGGATTCCATCAGACATGTCTGGCTTTTCAGGAAACTTCAGTGAGAGTTGCTTCTTGAAAAGCATGGGGAGCCGTGCTAACCTGAACCTGGCAGTATACGTTATCAGGCATTTCGGCTTCGGGTTGGGAGCGGAGAAACTCCTGGTCCATTAGCCAAGATGGGGAGGAGGCTTTATGGCAGGGGTAAACAAAGTGATTCTCGTGGGACGGTTAGGGGCCGATCCTGAGATAAGATACACGAACACCGGGACGGCGGTCGCAAATTTCTCCCTCGCCACCAGCACCAATTGGGTTAACAAAGANNAGCGGCGAGTATCTCAGCAAGGGCAAACAGGTTTACATCGAAGGTCGGCTGCAGACTCGGTCCTGGGAAGACAAGGAGGGGAATAGGCGAAAGACGACCGAGGTCGTGGCCCAGCAGCTTCAAATGTTGGGAGCTCCACCCGGAGAAAGTGGCGAAAGGCTTCCCTCAGAGGGAGAGGTTGGGCCTCAGCAAGAAGAACCCATCCCTGAAGACGATATCCCCTTCTAATCCTGTCTGATCAGGCTCCAATTTTTCTTCACACCCCAGATCTCCCATGGGAGCGAGCAACCCCAAGGGTTCCGAAATATCTCCCATTACCTCATTTTTGGAGATCAAAGGATTCCCCCTCTCACTCGTCACCGCTTTTGACTTCCTCAAAAACTTCCATGATTTTTGGCGAAACATAGACCGGATCGAGTTGCAGATCCGGATCCACGCTCAGGGCTTGCCGAAATGAATCCTTTGCTTTTTCACGGTCGTTGAGGGCCACATAGGAGTATGCGAGAAAGCGATGAGCCTTGGAGATATCGTCATTCGTCGTCAAGCCGGAGGCGACAGCCTTTTTGAGGTTTGTGACCGCACCGACGTAGTCCCCTATGAAATAATCGCTCGTACCTTTTTCCAAGAAGGCATCCCCCTCTCTCCTCCGGGATGGAGTCGGAGGCTGGGCAGGAGGTCGGGATGGGGATTTCTTCTTGACGATTTGTAGGTCCGAGATCGGCAGAATCAATCGAGTCCCCACTTCAAGATTGACAGGATCTTTAATACCGTTGTAACCGGCGATAAGCATAGATGCATCGAAATGACCGTAGTATCTTTTTGAAATACTGGACAGGGATTCCCCCTTCCTCACCGTATGGAGTATCTCAACAGGGATGGCAATCCTCGTACCAGGAGTCAGGGATTTTGGATCCTGAATTCGATTGAGTTGTGCAAGGGCTCGGGACTTTTTCGCATCATTGAGATATCTCTTTGCGATGAGGGCTAGGGTATCCCCCTTTTGGACCTGGTGGAACTTTACCTCCGGGATGACGATCCTCCGGCCGGGTTTAACCGTGCGGGGATCACGGACTCCATTATACTCGAGAAGGAAGATAGCCTTTCCAGGATCGCCGTAGTATTGCTTCGCAACGATGGCGAGACTCTCCCCCTTTCGTAGGGTGTGGTATACGGTTGCATGACACGGGGTCGTCAGGACGAGTAGAAGGGTGATAAACCCTAGAGACTTTGTCATTACCCCTAACATTCTCGGTTTCATGATCCCATCTTCACGACGATAAGACGCTCTTCTCTCGGTTTTAACTCAATCTCCATGGTCTTCGAGCCGAATTTAGAATGGGTGAAGAGAAGGCGATGTCTCCCAGGGGCAAGTTTAATGGGGTCTGCTGTCGGTGTTGTGGTTACGTATTTGTCGTCCACATGGACTCTCGCCCAGGGGTATACGACTACCCTGAGCCGACCGTAGTCTCGAGTCTCATAAAGGGGGACGTTTTTTTGAATCCAAGGAAGCCACTTTTCAGGATGAATTATGCCGCGATTCTTTAAGAGGCTGTAAGCGAGAATAGCTGCTGCCATCGCAGCGACAACGGCGCCCCATCTCCATTTCCTGAAAAGAATGAAAGGTTTCTTTGAGATTTGATGTTCATCAGAAAACACGGTCGAAACAAACTCGGAGAGCAACTGATCCCTTTTCCTGCTTGTCTTCGGGAGGAGATTCTCGAATGCGATCCTCAGGTCCTCCATGTTTTGCATTCGTCGCCGAGGATTTTTCCTGAGGCATCGCAAGATAATCCATTGCAAACGCCACGGGATATCGCCATTGATCAGCTTGGGCCATTTGGGCCTTTTCTCAAGGATCTTGGTGATCACCCCCTCGTCGTCATCTGCAACAAAAGGACGGGTCCCCGTCAAGAGTTCGTAAACGACGATGCCGAGGGAAAAGATGTCGGATCTTTGATCTGGGCGCTGCCCTTTTACCTGTTCTGGAGACATATAGGCAGGCGTTCCAATGGCCATACCTGCCTGGGTCAAAGTGGGTTCTTGCGGTGTGTAAGCAATGCCGAAATCGGTCAGCTTTACCTCTTTTTGACGCGTGATAAAGATGTTACTCGGTTTCACATCCCTGTGGATGATTCCTCGCTGGTGGGAATAGTGCAGAGCATCGGCGATCCGAGTCGCAACCATCATGGCCACTGGCGTCGACAAGGGACCTATTGACTCTATGATTTCTTCGAGGTTCTTCCCCTCCAGATACTCCATAGCCAAATAGAGGGAATTCTGGTCCTTCCAAAAATCATAGACATTGACAATACCCTCGTGTGTCAAAGAGGCCGAAGCCTTAGCCTCTCGCTTGAACCTTTCGACCATCTCTTGGTCACGTAGAAAAGAGGGCATCAACTCCTTGATGGCCACTTTTCTCTCAAGAGAGATCTGGGTACCAAGGTAAACCGTGGCCATGCCTCCCTGTCCGAGTTCCCTGATGATTTTGTAGTTTCCGATCTTCTTTCTCATTGGATCGTGATCAGAGCGTTCGGTTTCGGGTTATGAGTCGCCTTCAGTCAAGAATATCTGGCTCGCTGTAGGGGATTTCCGGTTTCTCTCGGGGACCGGTCTTAGAGACCGAAGCAGGCGACACAGGAACTCCGAGGCGCCCGCCTAGAGGAGACTTGTCAGCGGCCAAGGGCTACGTGATTGGGGATGCAAATTCTATTCCCAAACCATTGGAGTTCCGAGGAAATTAAAACATTGGCGTCAAACTAGCACGATCTCTCCTCTCCTGTCAATTCGGGTCACATGCAGAGGTCAGGAGACAGAACTTAGGCTTCTGACTCCTTGTGACGCCCTTTTGACATTGGAGAGATCCCTCAGTTTTGTGGACGCGCATGTCCCTGAGGGACGTTTGCGGTGGAGGGGTGTCAGTATTCCCCGGGCCATTGTCCAAATCTCCTTTCTGGGCTCTTGTCTGATAAAAAAGTTGAAAAAGAGCGCTCTTCGCTGCTCAAAAGCTTTTCTGGGTACTGTCAGTTGTCGGTTGTCAGTGGTCAGTTGTAACGATCCATTCAAGTCATTCGATTGAAAATCAAATTCCCTGGACCCGTCACTCGAATAGCCGTGGATACGCAAATCTCAGTCTTTATACAACGAACCACGGACGACGGACCACGAGCACCGACTTTCGGTCCAGAGCTTCCTTTCCCACTTTCTGGTGAAATACTCTGGAAATGACTTCGACACAAGTGGTCTAAAGGAATTTGGGCAACAGCCCGTTTCCACCTGTCCGCCAACGGAGGGAGGGAAGGCATATGAGGGTCCAATCTAAAGATTCAAAATTGTCAAGAAACATCAGAACGTTACAAACTTCTTGCTTTGAAAACTCCGGAAACTCCACTTTGACATTTGTCCGACTCGATGATAGATTCTTCCTCTTATGGGCGAGAAGACAACTAGGAAGATCAGGGCCAAGGACGAAAAATCGGTCCCTTTCTATGTTCTTCGGGGTAAATTGGTCGTCCTATCGGGACCGGACAAAGGGAAGACGCTTGTGTTGGATCAGCCGGAGTTGACCATCGGCAGTAAGGACGAGAACCACTTGATTCTGTCAGACCCTACAGTATCCCGAAAACATGCCGCGCTGACCGAATCCGCCGGGGTTTATGTCATTCGAGATCTGAACAGCACGAATGGAACTTATCTCGACGGAGTCCTCATTCGAGAGGCCGTCCTGGAGTTTGGAAGGACCATCACCCTGGGTGAGACTCAGATAAGATTCGTGCCTTTCCAGGAGAAAATCGAGGTCTATCCAAGTTCAAAGAATGCCTTTGGCGATGTCTACGGCCAATCGATACAGATGCGCAACATATTCGGAATCTTAGAGAAGGTGGTACCCACAGATGTGACCGTTATCCTCGAGGGAGAAACAGGGACGGGAAAGGAGTTGTTGGCGAGGGCTATCCATACCCTTAGCGCCAGGTCAAAAGGTCCGTTTGTGGTCTTTGACTGCGGCTCGATAGCCGAGAATCTGGTGGAGAGCGAGCTCTTTGGCCACGAAAAGGGTGCCTTTACCGGGGCCATTTACTCCCGTCAAGGTGTGTTTGAGATGGCCGGGGGGGGGACGCTCTTTCTCGATGAGATCGGAGAACTGGCCTCGGATCTTCAGCCTAAGCTCTTGAGGGTCTTAGAGACGAGAGAGGTAAAACGACTCGGAGGGAGCGAGACACGGCGGGTCGATTTCCGCTTGGTTGCTGCCACGCATCGGAATTTGGCACTCGAGGTCAAAGAGGGCAGGTTTCGGGAGGATCTCTTTTACCGGCTTTCAGTTTTGAGGCTGCGTATTGCACCGCTCAGGGAGAGAAAAGAGGACATCCCCCTGATTACCCAGCAGCTACTCCGCAATCTCACTGTCGAATATAACACTTCCACAGTTCCGGAGGTCGCCCATGAAACCCTCGAAATCCTGAACTCTTATGAATGGCCGGGAAACATTCGGGAGCTTCGAAACGTTTTGAGCAGGGCTCTGGCAATGGGAGGGAAAACCGTCATTAGACCCGCTGACCTTCTTCTATCACAGGATTCGGAATCCTATGTTGAGAAGATGGACTCCCTCATTGGTAAGTCTCTGGACGAGATTGAACGAACGGCCATTCTCCAAACCCTCAAAGCTCACCAAGGCAACAAAACTCAGACGGCCAAGGCACTGGGCATTGCTTACTCAACCCTTTATGAGAAGATCAAGAAATACGGGCTTCCATAGTCAAGATCGCATCGTTCGTTCACGGCGGCCAAATCCCCTCTACCCTCCTGAATCCGGAGATCCCTATTCGATTTTCGAATAGTTTCGGACTTCCCGCTCCCGATTCCAATTCCTTTCTCATTCGAGCCCCTAATAGAATTCACATTTAGATTCAACGATTTACGAAGCGTTCTTCTCGAAACCATCTGGGGTGGGTCGGATGGCATACCCATTGCTCTCTATTCCAAAAAAAGGGAGGAATCTCGATGTCATTCCCATTCCAGCAGATTCAGAGCACAGTAAAGTTTCTGCTTCCTGAGAGACTAGCGGGATGGAAAGCGGAGAAAAATGAAGATCACCTGAGCACTGGATCGATCATTAACGGTCGCTACCGAATTGAGGAACCTGTCCGCCGAGACGGGAGTCGCGGCTTGAATACAGTCCGTCTCGTTTGGGGCGGAGCGATTTGTGATAGCTGTCGCATTAAGGAGGAGGAAGCTCGCAATCCCCCTTGTTACTTCTGCCAAGCCAAACTGCAAGACCAGGTATTTCAGATGGAAGTTGTTCCCTGGAAAATCGGAGTCGGTTTAACGAAAACACTGTTGCAGATTTCTCATCCCGGGGTTGCAGAGATCTATGACATCTTTTCCGTAGGCTCTCACACATATGTTGTATCCGAGTACGTCTCCGGACCGACTCTCGATGGTTTGGATGGCGTCATCACAACTCACCAGATTCGAATGCTCGGGATCTATCTAGTTCAGACCGTAGAATTCCTCCATTGTCAGGGGATTTCCCATCTGAATCTCCAGCCTTCCAATCTGAAGTTGGCCAAAGACAGGCCGAGACTGATCAGTTTAACCCCGAGTAAACTGAGAGGTGATTTATCACGAGAAGACGCCGAATGGGTTGATCGAGAGGATTTCAGAAGAGTTTTGGAGACTCTGGAAAAGCTGGCCGGGGAATACGTAGACAAGCATGAGGAGGACATGCTGTGCCGTCTCTTGTTTGCCCTGGAGGAGATGATCGGGGGAAATGAGCTTTCCCCACTGGATATTTTTGAGGCACTGGCCCCGGCTCGGTTCGAGACTGATACGGAGGCCTGTGGAGAGAACATATCCCCGTACCTGAAACCCGGGGAAAGCTGTTGTTATTCTAAAAGCGGTCGAGATTTTTAGAATATATATCGTCTCATGCTGATGTTGAGGAGCAATCCGACCCCTGCCATGACAGCCACCGTCGATGAACCTCCATAGCTGAGAAATGGAAGGGGAACTCCAACGACGGGCATCATTCCCAAAACCATCCCCACGTTTATGAGGAGATGCCAGAAGATCATGGCAACCACTCCAAATGCCGCGATAGACCCAAAACGGTCTTTCGAACGGAGACTGATCTGGAGGCCCAATAAGAGGACGAGCAAAAACAGGAACAAGAGAGCGGTGAGGCCCAGAAATCCCCATTCTTCGGCCAGATTACATAGGACAAAATCGGTGTGGCGGGCCGGGATAAAACCGAGCTTTGTGTACGCGCCCCCGAGAAACCCTTTCCCCGCTAGTCCTCCCGACCCTATGGCGATTTTTGCTTGCTGAATATGATAGCCAGCCCCCAGCGGGTCGAGGCCAGGATTGAAAAAGACCAGGATCCGCTCTTTCTGGTAGTCCTTGAGAAAATAGTTCCATAGAAGAGGGAGGGCAGCCACGCCACTCATGACGAGAATCAAAAAAGATTTCATTTGAATGCCCATGAAAACAAGCACGGATAGGAGAATGAGGAACAGGGTAATCGCCGTTCCAAGGTCGGGTTGAAGAAGAATCAGCGCCGCAGGGACAACGGTAGCGAGAAAGGGGATGATCAAATCCCGAATCAGGTATCCATCTGCCTTGGTGTTTTTACTAAAGAATTTCGCCAGAGCGAGAATCAAACAGATTTTGATCCATTCGGATGGTTGAAAAGATAAGGGGCCAAATCGAATCCAACGTTGTACACCCCCATACATAACGTGGTAGGCTAATAGGATGACCAGGGGGATCAGAGAGACAGCAAAAATCCCATAGGCCAATGTCCGATAATGTCGATAATCAACAAAGGCCACCAGGACCATAACGAGGAAGCCTGAAGAGAACCAGAGAATCTGCCTCAAATATATTGGAATGCCACCTATTTCCTCACCGAGTGCTGCACTGTAAAGATTGAGTGTACCGATGGCCGTAAGGCAGAGGACGAGAGTGACTAGGGGCCAATCGAAGTGGTCGATGAGTCTCCGATCAATAAGATTGAACACGATTCTTTCCTTCAGAGGCCATAATTCGCGGGGACAGATCGGTTTTTTGGAGGGTCATCTCAATGATTTTTCTTGCTACCGGGGCCGCCGCGGTCGCTCCATGGCCTCCGTGCTGGATCAGAACTGCCACAGCAATGGCAGGTTCTTTCTCAGGGGCAAATGCCACAAACCATGCATGGTCTCTGTACTGGAGGGGAATCTCTTCATCCTTCTCAATCTCTTCCGAATGTGTGAGTTTGACAACCTGAGCTGTCCCGGTTTTTCCAAATACGGGAACGCCTGGGATCCTGGCGGCCTTCCCCGTTCCCCGCGGATCATCCACAACCCCCCTGAGCGCCTCCTTAATCAATTCGAGGTTTTTCTCTGACACCGAGACGCGTTTCATCTCTCTCGCCGGGTATTCGTCGATCGCCTTCCCAGAGACGTCCTCGACCCGAAGAACGACCTGAGGTATGTGAAGTGTTCCGCCATTGGCAATGACTGAAATCATGTTGGCCATCTGAATGGGGGTGACGAGAATCGCCCCCTGTCCAATACCTGAAACGATAGTTTCCCCTTCATACCAGGGTTCGCCGTACCTTTCCATTTTCCAATCAGCAGTCGGTATGAGACCGGGTTTTTCGTCCCCAAGTTCGATGCTTGTGGCTTCGCCAAAGCCGAATTCCCTCGCATACTGAGCGATTCTATCCATTCCTAATCTCAGTGCTACCTGGTAGAAATAGACATCACAGGACTCTACAAGGGCCCTTCGAAGATCGACAATTCCGTGGCCTCCTTTTTTCCAGTCGCGGTAGGTTTTTGTCCCGAGTCGGTAAACCCCCGGACAGTGCAGGGTTTCTTGGGGGGTAATAACTTCCTCTTCCAACGCCGCGAAAGCTGTAATGATTTTGAAAACCGAACCTGGAGGGTACTGTCCCTGGATGGCCTTGTTCTGAAGAGGGTGAAAGGGTGTGTTTAGGAGGTTCAACCAATCCTCTTGACGAATGCCAGATGCAAACAGATCTGGATTGAAAGGGGGCGAGCTGGCCATGGCCAGAATCCTTCCCGACAGGGGATCCATAGCTACAGCTGCTCCGATCTTGCCGTCCAGCAGCTCTTCCATGGTTTTCTGAATCTCCAGATCGATGGTGAGGACCACGTTCTGACCCGGGCGAGGAGAAACACTGCTGAGAATTCCAATCTCTCGGCCCACCGAATCGACTTCGACTTGCCGTCCCCCATCCACTCCCCGGAGAAACGCCTCCCACCGCTTCTCGATCCCGTCTTTGCCGATAAAGGCCCCCAAGGGATATTCGTGGGACCGCATCTTCTTTAACTCGCTTTCGTCTATCTCGCCGAGGTAACCTAATAGATGGGAGGCGAGAGAGCCGTAGTTGTAAGACCTTCTGGGGACTGCATCGATCACCATTCCCGGAAGATCCATCTTGTGGGTTTCGAAAATGGCCAGCTCCCTTCTGGGGATGTCTTTCTTGATCAGTACGGGGTAAAAAGGGCGGCGATGGTTCTGATGGGTGACACGAGATTTTAGCCCTTCTTCTTCCAGGTTAAGAACGCTGCCAATCCTCGAGACGACTTGATCAACATCGTCGATGTCTTCTGGAATCAGAGAGACCTGAAAGGACGGGCGGTTGTCGACAAGGATCTTTTTGTTTCGGTCAAAGATCATCCCCCGGGAGGCGGGGACCCTTCGAATTCGAATTCGGTTGTTTTGGGCAAGCCGTGAGAATTCCTCTCCCCTGATGATTTGCAGATACCACAGGCGAGAAAGAATGAAGATAAAAAAAACGGAAAGGACAATGAGGACGTAAGGGTATCTGGATCTCAGCTGGTCAATATGATTCGATGAGAGCTTCATCCGTGCCCCTTATTACGAAGTCAGAATTCTGGTTCTCTGAAGAACGAGAAAACAGAATGGTGCAAACACAACAGTTAATAGGACAGGGCCGACAATCAGTCGGCCAATTGATGACGGCAGAATTGGAAGATGGGACGTAATTCCCACGAGAAAAAGACAGATTGTCGCATCAATCAGGGCGGCTACAAAGACGAGTCCCGCTTTGGCCAGATAAGATTCAAAGTATAGACGTCCTCTCATGCTGTAGACAAAGAAAAAGACGACCGTTCTGGTCAGTGCGAAGAATCCCGGAGTGCTTCCGGCAAAAACATCCATAAGACACCCGAGCAAGAAGGCCAGCACCGCGCCGGAGAATGGTGAGTGGGAGAGTCCAAGACAGATCACCACGACCAGGACAAGATCGGGCTTGACCGGGAGGTGGGAGATCGTGGTCATTTGAAGGAAAAGGGCAACAAGCCCCGCGGTCAGGTAGAGCAGACCTTTTTGCATGGTCCTATCCCTCTCGGATGGCCTTATTGTTTTATCGAGTCATCGTGGTCGAGAATCACGAAGACTTCTTCCAACTTCCTAAAATCGACTGCCGGTGTGACCTCGACCTTCTGAAAAACACCATACGGGTTTCTCTCAACTGTCGACACGGTTCCAACGATGAGGCCTTTTGGGAAACGGCCACCCAGACCGGATGTGATCACCCGTTCTCCTATGGCCACATCATCTCGTCTCGAAACGTAATTGAGGTCACAGCGATTCCCTTCCTTTCCCTGGACAATCCCTCTGGCCCGACTCAGCTGGCAGATTGCATCGACAGAAGAATTGTAGTCGGTAATCAGAAGAACCTTTGATACGTCTCGGGAGGCATGGATTACATGTCCCACAAGGCCTTCAGCCGCGACGACTACCATCCCCTTACGGACACCGTCAATCTCTCCCTGATTGATCGTAATCGTCTGGAACCAGCTAGAGGCGTCCTCTCCAATGAGTTCAGCCGGCAATGTGGGCTTAGGGATCTTCTCCTTGAAATCCAATAATTTTCTCAGCCGCTCATTGGCAATGGCCATCTCCGCAAGCTCTGCATTCTGGCGTTCCAGTTCAACAACGCGTTGACTCAGTTCTTCATTCTTTTCCCTCAGATGGATGAGGAAGACGTAGTTTTTGGCCAGATCCCTGACCGCCCGTACACTCGAGTAATAGAGTCTTTGAAAAGGAGAGAGGATCTCCATGAAGAAACTCGGAAAAAGAGGAAGGTTAAAAGGTTGACGAGAGCTCGAGGATATCATGAGGAAGGAGGCAAAAAGAAGAACCAGGGCCAGAAGAAACAGGCGATACCGTTTTGCGAATGTTGCGTTTTTTGGCCTCATCGACTAGAAAGAGATGGTCGCGTTCTTGAGCAGTTCGATGTCGTCCAAAACCCGGCCTGCTCCCATCACGACAGCGGAAAGGGGATCGTCTGCAATCGTAATCGGCACACTTGTAACCTCTCTCAAGAGAACATCGAGATTCTTGAGAAGGGCTCCCCCCCCGACAAGGACGATCCCTTTATCGACAATATCTGCGGCCAGTTCAGGCGGCGTTTTCTCGAGGGTAATCCGGACGGTCTCGACAATTGTGTTTATCGGCTCAACCAAAGCTTCTCGGACTTCTTCGGCAGTAACTTCCAGGGTTTTCGGAATTCCCGTGACCATGTCCCTTCCTTTGACTTCCATCGATTCCGAATTCTCATCCGGGTAGGCCGTACCAATCGTGATTTTGATGATCTCCGCGGTTCGATCACCAATCAAGAGGCTATACTTTCGTTTCACATACTGGACGAGGGCCTCGTCCATCTTATCACCGGCCACTCGGATGGACTGACTCGTCACGGTGCCTGAGAGAGAAATAACGGCGACCTCTGTGGTTCCGCCGCCGATATCCACGATCATGTTGCCGGTTGCATCCTTAATGGGGAGATCCGCCCCAATCGCAGCAGCCATCGGCTCCTCGATGAGATAGATCTCTCTCGCTCCGGCAGATTCGGCCGATTCTCGGACAGCTCTCTTTTCCACCGGTGTGATGCCTGATGGAACGCCAATAATGACCCGAGGACGGACGAAGGTCTTTCGGTTATGGGCCCGGACGATGAAATAGCGAAGCATCTCCTCTGTGATTTCAAAATCGGCGATCACTCCGTCTTTCATGGGTCGAATAGCNNGTCTTTCCGAGCATGTCCTTAGCCGCTTTTCCAACGGCGACCACGTTCTGCTCCCCTCTCGAGTTTTTCTGAATTGCCACGACAGAAGGCTCTCTGAAGACGATACCCTTCCCCTTCAAATACACGAGCGTGTTGGCTGTGCCAAGATCGATGGCCAAATCATTGGAAAAGGCTCCCAGAAGTTGGTTGAAGACCATGGAATTCTCCTCATGCCAAACCGAGGTTACAGGGTCAGTTTGAAACGACTTTCACCTTTTCAGAAGATTTAGATATCACATTGTAAATGTGCTATATTATCAGAGCCACAGGTGGAGATCAAGACCGTACGACTGTGGCATTTTCCCTGAGTCCTATTTCTTCCGAAAGTGTTCCTCCGGGAAGGGATTTATCGGAAGACTCAGGATACTCCTCCAATGTCGTTCTCGATATCGGAAAAAATCGGCATCCTTATCGCAATGCATTCTTCTCGGGTTTCATGATGAGACAGGTTGCTTTCTGGCAGATCGGAGAACATCAACGCTATCGGGCTCAGCACCGTTTTGTTTGCAAATCTTGGACCAAGGAGAGAGGTAAATGCTGACATACATGAGAAAAAAGGCTCAGTCGTGGATGATAAAGGTCCTTTTTGGAATTATTATCATTGTCTTTATCTTCTTTTACGGTTACGGACNNGATTGACCGGGTCGCGTTGAGACAAAGGGTCCTGAATGACCTGATTGACGAAACCTTGATGGTCCAGGAAGCCGAGAAACTCTCCCTCTCTTTGAGCCCAGAGGAGCTTCAGGCAGCCGTCCATTCAAACCCTCTTTTCCAGGTGGATGGGAAGTTCAACCAGCAAAGATTCATGGCAACCCTTCGAGCGAATCAAGTGGATGTCGATGAATTTGAGGAAATGCACAGGCGCCAGTCCCTCATCGGGAAGCTCACAGATCTGATCAGTCTGGGTGGGGCCGAGGTATCGGACCCGGAGGTTTTGGATGCGTATACCCTAGAAAACGAGAAGATCAACTTCCAGTTTGCCCGGTTCAATCCGACGGCTTATGAGAAGTCGGTTACTGTGAATGACCAGGAATTGGAGGCGTATTTCTCTGAGAATAGCGTTCTTTTTGAGTTGCCTCCCAAAGTCCAGGTTCAGTATCTGGTTTTCGCCACGGACGATTATCTCAAAACAATCGAGGTCAGCCCGGAGGAGATTCGGGGAGAATACGAATACAATCGTGAGGAGTTTCGGGTACCCAAAAGCGTGATGGTCAGCCATATTCTCATCACGGTGGAGGAAGATAGCGGTGAGGAGGGGTTAGAAAAAGCAAGGAAAAAGGCCGAACAAATTCTGGACGAAGCAACAGAGGGGGAGGACTTTGGAGCCCTTGCCAAAGAGCATTCAAAGGACCGGAGTTCCTCAGAAAAAGGGGGCTCGATTGGATGGGTGAGGGAGGATGAGACCGCTCCAGAACATATTCAGGTCGCCTTCTCACTCGAGAAGGGAGAAATCGGGCCGCTCATAGAGAGTGATGATGGATTCCACATTGTGAAGGTGACCGACATCCGGGAAGAGAGGGTGAAACCCCTTGAGGAAGTCGAAGAAAAGATTCGATCGGAACTTGCCACGGCCAAGAGCCGCCAGTTAGCTGAAGATGAGTGTGAGGAGGCATTCTTTGCGGTTTTCGAGACGAAGAACCTAGAATCTTATGCGAACCAAAAGGGAAAGGTTCTGAGGACGACCGCGCTCTTCGCAAGAAATGAGAACCTAAAGGAAGCGGGAGAAAACTTGGAGTTCAATAACCATGCCTTTTCTCATGAAGAGGGGGAAGTTCCTCCACCTCTCGACATCAACGGAACCTGTTACCTGATGAAAGTAATCAAGCACGAGGGGCCCCGAATTCCTGCACTCGGTGAAGTCAAAGAAAAAGTGAGGAAAGAGGTCCTCATGGAGAAAGCCAGGGAGAAGGCGAAGTCTAACGCCGAGGAGTTGTTAGCTGGGATTACGGCAGGTATCTCACTTTCCCAAGCTGCTTCAGAAAGGGGACTCAAATTGGAGGAGACAGGTCTCTTCGAAAGGGGTAATCCCTATGTCCCAAAAGTGGGACCTATTCAGCTTTTCGGCAAGGACATTTTCTCTCTATCGCTGGAAAGTCCGCTTCTTAAAAAAGTTGTCTCCGCGGGGAGTGTCTTTTTCGTCCTCGAGTTGAAGGAAGAGCAGAAGATCGATATGGAAGCGTTTGAGTCTCAGAAGGAAGCGCTTCGAAAACGGCTCTACGCTGAGAAAAAAGGTCAACTCATTCGCCAGTGGCTCGATAGCCTCAAGAAAAACTCAGAGATCAAAATTCTGGAGAAGAGTCTCAGTCTCTAGAAATCCTGGGACCCGCCTTCAGAGCCCCTTCTCCTGTCTCATTCTGAGTTTTGGGACCCACACACCAAAGGAGAGACGGTAAGCCGATTCGCCGCCCAAGAAATCGAGATGGTAGTGTTTGATGATGCCATTCCTCGTAAAGGACTTCCCCTCCGCTAAATAACTCACCTTGACCGGGCATTCTTTGCTCTTCAGGAGATTCCTCAGGACCTTACGGATGTTTTCGCGGGCAAAAGACGACTCGATCATCATTCCATCGTCAGATAGGTTGGCTGTGGTTCCGGAGAAAGTCTTCTTGTCCACCTCGAAAGTGACTGGGATTTCGACCTCTAGACGACTGGAATTTCTCATTTCCTCTTCCATGAACTCAGCCCTCCGAAACCGATGCGCTCTCTCTGAGGCATGGCTTTTTTCGGGGTCTATGTCATTAAATCAGATCGGAAAGCAAAGTCAAGGGTGTCGGATGGAGGATTTCCCCAATGCTTCCGTAAACGTCCCTCAGGGAAACGAGGGTCCCATTTAGAGATTGAAAATCTCATCAACAATCAGCAAGAATCAGAAGGACACAGAAAACCTGTTTTCAAAACTGAGGTAACTCTCATCGAATCCTCTGTTGACTCGCACATCATTTTTTGGAAGAATAGCCCCAACTGTCAAGGGGTGGGCGATAGGATGGCTTCTTCGACGTGATTCTCATTCCTATTAAATGTCGAGAGGGAGTTCTTTCACATGGAAAAGACCGGTGCGAAGCATGTGGCAACCGACTGTACGCTTTGCTGCCACGGTCTAAAAAAAGATCTGGTCCTGAAATCTTAGGCATTTTTTGTGGCTCTATTGGCGTGGAAAACCTCCAAATGATGGAGATGGCCCAGAGATTTAAGGGGGCTTTTGGTATCTCAACTTCATCAGAAAGCGGGGTATGATCCGCTTCCCACATACGCGGAGCCGAATCAGATTCCAGCGGGGGACCCAGAATTGGTGAAAGCCTAGCCCTGATTGTAACCACGGGAGGGCGCAATCTATATTTTATGCATTCCCAAAATAGAAACATCAAACCGCTGAAAGAGAAAAATCCGGAACCTTCGGCCGAGATCAACGTGGAAACGGCTCAAGAATACGGGATAAGAAACGGTGAGTTGATTGTTGTTGAGATGCTGAGGGGGTAAGATCAGGGTGAAAGCCCTCGTGGCAGGGGACATCGCTCGCGGGGTAGTCAGCCTGCTACACGGGTGGTCAGGACACGCGAATACGAACTTAGTGGCGGATGTCTGCTGCAGAGAGCCGATCATGGGATATCCACAAATGAAATCTCTCCTCTGTTCGATACGGAGGGCTGATCACGAGAAAACCGGGCTCCAGAGGTCGGCTGTCAGCCAGCATGACACCCAAGAAGCTTGAGGGAAATGCTCGGGCAGATGGTTTGGGAGGGCTTGGACGGAGATGAGTGTCTTGATTCAACGCAACACAGGAGATTGATTGATGTCTGAAAAGGGGGGACTTAAGTCACTGGAAAATGGCGTCTTGGCGAAGGATCTATGCGTCGCGTGCGGTGCCTGTGCCTCCCTTTGTCCCTACTTGCGCTCAACCGATGGCCGGATTGTGAAACTGCACGATTGCGATCTTACCGAGGGACGTTGTTTCGACTACTGTCCTCGAACGGAAGTCGACGTGGCTAAGCTCCACCAAGCCGTTTTTGGTCGGGACCGTCGGGATCTTGACATCGGGTCTACCCGCCGTGTCGTTGGCGCTCGGGCGATCGACCTCGAGCTGAGGAACCGTGGCCAGACCGGAGGCGTCGTCTCAACTCTGGTGAGCTTGGCACTGGAAGAGGGCTCGGTTCAGGCTGCGATCCTCACCGAGCGACGGGCTGATCTACTTCCGAGAGGCCGCATTGTCCGTGATTCCCGGGAAGTTGTCACGCTCGCCGGCTCAGGCTATGTGGCTGGACCGACTCTCGAGGCTCTCAATGGGGGCTCATTTGAAAATGAGGATCGCATCGCTGTTGTCGGATTGCCCTGCCAGATTACCGCCCTGGCAAAGATGCGGGTGTCGGCACTGGACAGACGGACTCCCATCGACCAAGTGGTTCTCACGATTGGGCTGTTTTGCACTTGGGCTTTAAGCTATGGTCCCTTTGTCGACTTTCTCAGGAAGCGAGTGGGTCGTGCAGAGGTCGGGAAGATGGATATTACCCCGCCACCTGAACGGTTGCTCCTGGTGACAACCGACTCCGAGACGTCGCGTATTCCCCTTGACGAGATCCGGCCCTTTGTCCGATCTGGCTGCGATGTCTGCCTTGATATGACCGCTGAACTGGCAGACCTCTCGGTGGGTACGGTCGAAGGACGATGCGGCTGGAACACGGTCATAGTCCGCACCCGGGCAGGAGAGGAGATTCTCTCTCGTGCTGAAGCCGTCGGCGCCATCGAGACGGAATCCCTCGCGGAGGACTATCTGGGCCATTTGAGGGAGGCATCTCGCCTCAAGAAATACCGTGCTCTCAAGGCTCTTGAGGGGAAGGGCTATACTGACGGCGGTTACCTCCGGCTACCGAATCGTTTGAAGCGTCGCATCATGTCGTGCGGTGACGAGGGTCCATGATGAGTATCATCACGGAGGGTCGATCCGGCCAGAAGGTGCTTTTGATGGGTAACGAAGCGATTGCCCGGGGAGCCATCGAAGGGGGTGTTAAGGTCTGCGCCGCTTATCCGGGCAACCCCTCCTCAGAAATTATCGGCACTTTGGCTAAGATAGGACCTGAGCTAGACATCTACGTTGAGTGGTCTGCTAACGAGAAGGTTGCCCTTGAAGTGGCTGCAGCTGCGTCTTTCGCGGGCATCCGGGGGTTGGCGGCGATGAAACAGAACGGACTCAACGTGGCCTCAGATTTCCTTTTCAACCTCAATTTAACCGGCAGTATCGGTGGACTTGTGGTTGTCGTATGTGACGATCCGGGTGCTATCTCGTCCACCAATGAGGAAGATACCCGGGCCTATGCAAAAATCGGGGACCTACCCCTTTTAGAGCCGTCTACCGTTCAAGAGGCAAAGAGTATGATTCCCTTCGCCTTCGAACTCTCCGAGGAGCTCGGCCTCCCTTGCCTCGTCCGCAGCGTCACGCGGATCTCCCACGCAAGAGGTAGCGTTGAGCTCGACGATCCAGTCCCCTTGAGCCGGAGACCTCACTTCAATACGGGCCGGCCTCTGGTCAATGTGCCTGCTTTAGCCTTTCACCGCAAACTTCGGGCCAAGCTTCATCGTTGCCGCGACATATTCGAGACTTCTGAATTCAATGAGTATCTGGGTCCCGAGCAGCCAGAGGCTCTCATCGTTGCCAGCGGGACTCCGGGAGCTTATGCCCAAGAAACCTTGAATCTCCTCAAAGCCGAGGATCGGGTTGGCATCATCAAATTGGGCACAACCTGGCCCTTGCCAGAGAGCTTTCTCGTCCGTCAACTGAGGCGTGCCGATGTCATCCTGGTGGCCGAGGACGTCGACACCTTCCTGGAGACAAATCTGAAGGCGCTTTGCGCTCAAAAGGGGAGGGAGTTGGGAATCAAGCGTTTCCTTGGTCGAGGGTCCGGTACCCTCCCTGATGTTGGCGAGATCACTCCGGATTGTCTCACGACGGCCGTTGCTGAGATCCTCAAGATCTCCTACGAAGCGCGACCGCCTGAGTACGCTCGGACGGCGCAAGAGGCTGTGTCACGCTATGCCCCGACGAGACAAGTCGGTTTCTGTGCGGGCTGTCCTCATCGCGCCGCATATTGGTGTGTCAAGACAGCCCTCGCCTTAGACGGTCGGGATGGCTTTTTGGTTGGTGACATCGGCTGTTACTCACTGGGATTTGGGCCCTCGGGTTTTGAACAGATGAAGACGCTTCACTCAATGGGCTCAGGAGCCGGCATCGCCGGCGGCATGGGTCAGTTGGCTCGTTTCGGCTTCGACCAGCCAGTCATGACCGTCTGTGGGGATTCGACGTTTTACCACGCTGCCCTGCCTGCTCTGTTCAACGCCATTTACAACCAGGCGAACTTCCTCATGCTCATTCTCGACAACAGCGCCACGGCCATGACCGGGTTTCAGCCCCATCCCGGAACTGGCCAAAACGCCATGGGTCGTCAAGCTCCGGTCGTGGATATCGAAGCCGTGTGCAGAACCCTCGGGGCACGCATCGAGGTTGCTGACCCGTATGATCTCCAGGGTACGATCGAGGCTGTCAATCGACTACTCGTGGATGAGAAGGGCGTCAAAGTCCTGATACTCCGGCAGTTGTGCGCCCTGGTTAGGGCTAACCGTGGGGAAAAGCTATATCAGGTAAGGGTCGATCAGGAGCGTTGTTTGGGAGATGGGTGTGGCTGTAACCGGCTCTGCACTCGAGTCTTTCGGTGTCCAGGGCTCATCTGGGACAAAGAGAAAGGCAGGGCGGGTATCGATGACGCCATCTGCACAGGCTGCGGCGTCTGTGGTGAAATCTGTCCCCAGTCAGCTATCCTGACGGAGGAGATTTAGTTGCTTCAAAACAAGGACCCCATTAACGTCATCATCACTGGCGTGGGTGGGCAGGGCAACCTTTTCGCATCGCAGATTCTAGGCCAGATGCTCCTCCAAAAAGGCTATCTGATCACCATCGGCGAGACTCTCGGGTTATCCCAGCGGGGTGGCTCGGTCATGAGCCACGTGAGAGCATCGAAACGGGAGACCCTACCTCCCCTTATCCCAGAGGGGCTGTGCGACCTCGTCCTTGCCCTCGAACCGATCGAGGGGCTGAGGATTCTGGGCAGTTATGGCCACCCCGACGTACTCACGATTACGAACACCCGCCCCATTATGCCCATGGATGTTCTGGCAGGCCAAGCCGAATATCCCGAATTGGAAGTGGTCCTGGAAAAGATGAATGAACTCTCACGCCGGGTGTGGACCGTGGACGCCACGGATCTGGCCTTGAAGATGGGAGACCCTATCCTGGCCAACGTCATCATGCTGGGGGCACTGGGCGGTCTTAAGATTCTCCCCTATGACGTCAGAACATTTGAAACGGCTATCCGGGAGTTCTTTCCAGACGACCGTCTGACAACCAATCTGGAGGCATTCAATCAGGGGAGAACGTCTGTCAAGGCAATTTAAAGCGGAGTTTCCTGAGTTCTTAAAGCAAGAAGTTTGTAACCTTATGATGTTTAAAGACAATTTTGAATCCTTTGATTGGACCCTCATATCCCTTCGCTCCCTTGCTCTCGCGTTGACCCTCGCGGGGCTCACAGGTGGGGAATTCTTGCCCCTTCCCCGCTCTGAAGGCGGGGTTTTCCCCTTACGTTCGGCTGAGTTCACGTCGAAGCCTGCTCGCCCTCGATGGGTCCCCCAACGCTTCCGCAAAAGTCCCTCAGGGACATGAGTGTCCACAAAACTGCGGAAACTCAGCAATTTAAACGGCCCCGTCTGTCTGCGATGTTCGTCCTTTCGGCCACTTGTTTCCACCCTTTATGGCCTGTCTGGATCCTTTTCTAGATTCTGGACCTTGGGGCCTCGTTGGGGTCGTGTTGCTGGGTCAAGCCTCGGCTCGGCAACCACGGCAAAAATAGGGTACAATAGGGTAATTGACCCATCTTCGAGAAAGCCGGAATTGAGTGCGCAGTATCGTAACAGGGAATATTGATGACCCAATTCTACGGACCGTCACGCAAGAGGTATATTCGGCAACAAAAGCAGACTCATGGCCGTCACCCCTTCGGCGTCTTTCCGGCCCATTACCCTCGGGAGATCCTCTGGGCCATGAACGTTCTGCCGGTTGAGATCTGGGACCCTCCACTAGAGGTAAGCCATGCCAACGCCCATCTGCAACCTTACATCTGCTCCGTTGTCAAACTCGGGCTCGAACTGATTCTCCAGGGTCAGTGCGACGACCTGGACGGCTTCCTTTTCCCTCATACCTGTGACTCGATCCAGAACCTCGCCTCGATTGTGTACGACTACCTCGACATCAAGAAACCCTGTTACTTCTTCTACCACCCAAAGGCTCCCTACCGGTCCTCGTCTCGTCAATATTACCTTGAACAACTCCAGACACTCGCTTCCCGACTTGAGAAACAGTTGGGTCCGCTGGACCTCTCTGAGCTGAAACAGCGGGTCCAGCAGGGTGAGCGATTGGCTTATGTACTGAGAGAACTCTACACCCTGAGGGCTCGAGGAGAGTTGTGTGCATCCAATACCGAGTTTTACCGAGTTATTCGTCAAGGCGAGTACTTACACCCGGACGATTTTCTCCCGATTCTCGAGGGGTTTCTCGCTGATCGAAAGGGCCAGGCCGACAGGCTATGCCCGATAATCCTGAGCGGTATTCTACCCAACCCTCAGGAGATTCTCCACCTGCTCGACAACTTGGAGGCGCGTGTGGCTGAGGATGACCTGTTGAACTGTAGCAGACGGCTCCTCCAGCCCCCTGTCGCTCGTGAAGACCCGTTTGAGGCTCTTGCCGAAAACTATTTTGCCATGCCACCGTGTACCACCAAGGATTCCCCTTTAATGGAACGCGTTGGGTTTCTCCTCCAGAAAGCCGCGCATACCGACGCCAGGGGGGTGATCTTCTGTATGGTGAAGTTTTGCGAGCCAGAGTTCTTTGATCTGCCACAGATGGTGGAGGAGTTGAAGGAGAAAGGGCTGGCTTCCCTGGTTGTTGATTCAGAGCTGAATCAAGGGCTAAGCGGGCAGCTAGCCACACGAGTAGAGGCTTTTCTGGAAATGATCCGGTAGAGGAAGCTAATGACCTTTTTCAAGGAGCTCCGTTTCAATTTCATGAAGGACCTCGGTGGGCCTGCCCTCATGTCCATTTCTCGCAAGGGAAGAAAAAGGCGACACAGGGCGCCCAATCCTCACTTCGGTCCGGCCCTTAAGTCCGCCACACGACTCAAGGAGATCATGACGAGGCACTACTTTCTCTCTCGCTATACTGAGGGTGCTAAACCGGTGGCGTGGGTGACCAGTGGTGCACCGGTAGAGCTGTTGAGGGCATTTGACTTTTACACCATATACCCAGAAAACCATGGGGCTCTGTGCGGTGCGAAGAAATTGGGACCTGAGCTGTGTGCAGTCGCTGAGGAACATGGTTATCATCGGGATCTCTGCTCCTATGCCCGGATAGACTTGGGACACTATTTCTCGGGCAAGAGCCCAGCGGGCCGGTTACCGAAACCTGATCTTCTTTTCGCCTCGAACAACATTTGCCAGACCGTCGTCTACTGGTATCGGGCGCTCGCCCATTACTGGGATATTCCGCTGATTCTCTTCGATACGCCTTACAACTTCGAGGAGATCAACGATAGTGATGTCTCCTACATGGTCCAGCAATTTGAGGAGATGATCCCAGTATTGGAGCAGGTGTCTGGTCAGCCCTTCAAGTACAGAAATTTCCAGGAGGTGGTCCGTATCGCCCGGGATACTTCTCTGGCCTGGGGTGAGGTACTTGCGACGATGAAGGCCAGGCCGGCGCCTATGAGCATTTTCGACGCCTTCGTTCACCTCGCCCCAATCGTTTCGTTACGAGGTCTGCCCGTAGCACTCGAATACTATCAGACGCTTCTCAAAGAACTGAAGGAGCGGGTAGACCGCGGTACAGGCGCACTAAAGGATGAGCGAAAGCGGTTGATGTGGGACAACATTGCCATCTGGTACAAGGTGCGCGACTTGGCGGATCTCTTCGCTGAACAAGGCATGAACTTTGTCACGGCAACCTACACCAACGCATGGACAGAAACCATCCGCTACCTGGATGATCAGCGACCCATGGAATCGATGGCCAGAGTTTATAGTCTTGTCATTCTTAATAATAACCTCAACCACCGCCTGAAGCTTATGGAGCGGCTCATCAATGAGTTCGAGGTGGACGGTCTGGTCATCCACTCGGCTCGAAGTTGCAAGCCCTACTCGGTTGGTCAATACGACATGAAGCGGCTTTTGATGGAGCGTCTGGGAGTTCTCTCGGTGATTATCGAAGCCGATATTACCGATTTCAGAGTCTATTCTGAGGAGCAGACCCGGACGCGACTGGAGGCCTTCTTTGAGGCGATCGATGCCTAGGAGATAGATTTTGGATTACTTCGCAGGAATCGATGTGGGGGCGCTGAGCACGGACGCCGTGATTCTCACTGCGGGCAGTGAAGTGGCAGCTTACAGCATCGTCGAAACCGGAGCCAACAGTACCGATGCAGCGGAGGAAGCTCTGGCCGGAGTTCTGGCCGAAGCGGAGATTGTCCGTAGCCAAATCAAAAGAATTGTGGCTACGGGTTATGGTCGAGTCTCCGTTCCTTTTGCCGACAAAAGGGTTACCGAGATCTCATGCCACGCTCTGGGGGCGTATCACCTCTTCCCAGATACTGGGACCGTCATCGACATCGGTGGCCAGGACTCCAAGGTGATCCAGGTCGGCGAAGGTGGCAAAGTACTGAACTTTACAATGAACGACAAGTGCGCCGCGGGTACGGGACGCTTCTTAGAGGTCATGGCGAACAAGCTCCAGGTCGCCCTCGATGAGATGGGAGAACTGTCCTTGCGAGCGGGCCGGGAGGTGCCTATCAGCAGCGTCTGCACCGTTTTCGCTGAGAGTGAGGTCGTCTCCCTCGTCGCCCAAAACCACCCCACGGAGGAGATCATCCGGGGTCTCCATCGATCCATTGTAAACCGAGTCTGGAACATGGTGAAAGCTGTTGGGGTAAATGGCGGTGTCGCGATGACCGGTGGGGTAGCAAAGAATAGGGGCGTGGTGGCGCTCATGGAAGAGAAGTTGGGACAGTCTGTGCACCTCCATGAGGAACCCCAGGTTGTAGGGGCCCTGGGTGCCGCCCTTTTGGCATGGAGGGCGTCCCAAAGCGCGGGTTGAACGAACAATGGTTGCCATCCATCCTGCCTCCCGACTGCTGGAACCGTGAGTCAATCCTCGAAGAGGAATATACCATGTCCGAAGAGTCACCAGTCGATCCTTTTCTCGAGATTCATCCGAACATCCGCAAGAGGTTTCCCCAAATAGAGCACGATAGGGATGGGAACAGAAGAACTTACCTCAACAGTGGTGCAGGAACGCTCATGGTTGATTCGGCGATCCAGGGGTTAGCCGAGGCAGCACAATCTGCGAATCCGCAGCCTGGCCATATCGATCCTTCAGAGGTGGCCACTGAGGAATTGCATTGGCGAGTCCGCCAATCGGTTACGGATTTCATTCACGGGAATAGACCTGAAGAGATCAGTTTTCACCAATCAACAACTCATGCATTGTTTAATCTGGCTTATTCTCTTCGAGGCATGCTCACAAATTTAAACAACCTTGTTGTTACGGACCTGGATCATATGGCGAACATATCGCCTTGGGAAGATGTATGGGGGTTCGGCTTTGGTTGTGAAATTCGACGGGCCAAAGTCGATGAGGAGGGTCGCCTCGACGTGGATCATCTGCTTTCTTTGATCGATCAAACGACCGGGGTTGTTGCCGTAACAATGGCTTCAAACGGGTTTGGCTCTGTAGTTCCCCTTGACGAGGTAATCCCCCTCATTCGGACAAAGTCGTATACGGCTCTGATCTGCGTCGATGCGGTGCATCATGCCCTTCACGGATCAATCGATGTCCAAAAGATGGACTGTGATTTCTTGGCGTTTTCTGGCTACAAGATCTTTGGACCGATGTTAGGTGTATTCTGGGGTAAGGGGTCTCTGCTCCACCGGTTGCAACCCTACCGAGTTGAAACAAACAAAAGCGAAGCCCCGCACAAATTCGAACAAGGCACCCTGAATAATGCCACCCTTGCATCTTTAGAAGGAGCGCTCGCGTATCTCCTCTGGCTGAGCGATGAGCTGGCAAGAAGGGTGGGAAGAAAGATTCAATCGGCGAGAAACAAATTCGAATTCGCAATGGATAGGATTGCTGATTACGAAGGTAAGCTCTCGCGATCCGTCTTGGAATGTTTTCAGCGATTCGATGCAGATCGATTCCGTTGCTTTGGCATAAACGATCCGGAACGAATCGGTGAAAGGGATCCCACTTTTTCATTCGAAATAAGCGGAAAGGATCCCGGGGAGATTAAGAGATATCTGTGGGAAGTCCATGGCCTTCAGATAGCGGATGGGAACCACTACTCTGCTGCTATCTATCGGCATCTGAATCGCGAGAGCCTGTGTCGAGCGAGTTTCGCGCATTACGATACACTCGAGGCTGTAAAACGGTTTGTTGAAGCTGTGGAAGATTTTTTGATATAATCCCGCTCCCCTTTACATCACCAAGGACCCCTTCAGAACCGGTCATCTTCTTTTGCGGCGACGGTTCCTCGCAGCTGCGAGCTTCTTGCCCAGACCGCGTTCTCGTGCCATCTTTCTCCTTTTTCGGCTCTATGAGTTGGCAGTGAGGGGTTGAGTGACCTTAAAGCCATGCCTTTTCTTACACTCCCTTGGGGTCAAACCGTGCGTTCCGAGATGGCTTCTCAAGAGCTGTTTGAACGAATTTCCGCACTCGAGGCCGATGAACTTGTTTCGCTGGATCAAGAACTTAGGCTCCATAACGATCGCAGCAGCCTCTGAGATCTGGATTCCCTCGGCAACGCCTGTTTCTCGATCCCTTATTCTATTCAGCGTTCATAGGTTCTCCTTAACGCTTCACTCAGCTCATCGGTAGACGTCCTTGTCACCCCTGCCTGTGCCTTCACGATTTCAGCCGCCATTTCTGTGAGTGTCTTTGTCATGGCTTTCACGTCTGCTCGGTTCTTCTCAGATTAAGGTGTGATCCATGGGAACGTCAGGGTGGTACGGAGCAAAATCGTTGAACACATGATTTCGAGAGAATTCGCAGTTAATCGATCCGTCAGCCCAAAAGCTTCCGACAACGGTTTGGGCCTATTTAAGCAAATCGGGAGAAGTCAAGGCATGAATGTCGAGGAGGTTCATAATTTTTGGGGACCCTTCTGTCTCTGAGCGACGTTGCGGAAGCGGTGGGGCCCCCCTCGAGGCTGAGCGAGGAAAGCCGCGTCTTCAGAGCGCGGAAGGGGCAGGAATTCCCCATCGGCGAATCCCGAAGGGGTCACCGCGTGAGCGTGGGCGCGAAGGGACAGCAGGCTCCCATCCGAAAAATTCAAACCACCCCAAGAAATCTATAGCTTGTGAGACATATCCCCCGGGAAATGGGGGAACTCCTTATGAATGTCAAGCTGCTATGGCACGTCTTTTGCTAGTAGGATGAGTTAGGAGAGATAATCTATTAGAATTCCAATACCTTAGGTACTGGTCTATAGGAGAGAGCGATCGACGATGATACCCAACATAGAGAATAAAGTCGTTGTTCATTTTCGGGACGCTAGGATAGTCAAGGGCTATACCTATGACTTTAATCCCAATAAGGAGACGTTCCACGTCGCCAATGTGCAGAACGGTAGGGAAATCATCGAGGTCACCACTTCCCAGGTGAAGGCGGTTTTTTTTCGTTAAGACCTTCGAGGGAGACAAAAACCACCCGGGACCTGCGGAATTCTCGATGGAGGGCTTTAAGAACAGTCCCGGTCTGAAGTTGAAGGTGACTTTTTTCGATGACGAAGTGATGTATGGCTCAACTCATGGCTATTCACCCCAGAGGAAGGGATTTTTCATTTAACCTGCCAATCGCGCGATCAATAACGACAGGGTCTTTGTGAGCAGGGATTCAACCGTCGCGGTCGAAACATGGCTATGGGAAAAGCCATACAAAGCCACGACCTCCCCGAGATTTCTACGACCTCACATCACCGACCCCCCGACGTCATCCTCGGATTGAAGGGGCCCCAAGTCAATAGGCTTTCAAGGGCGGTGAGAAATCCACAAGACCCGCACCCCCTTCTTCCGCTCTAGAGTTTTCGACCCTAAATCGCCCGTCTTGCACTTATCACTTGACATCGCTTTCAGGTCACCTATAATGCAAGAGGAATCTCCAATGTTTTCAAAGAGTTTTTTGAAGTCGTTTTATCAAAAAGGGAAAAAGCTTTCAGAGGGGGATTTTGGCATTAACCTCTCTTAACAGGGTCGCCCCCTTTGAGAGAGACCGAGTGGAAATCCGATGGCAGATCAATTTCACCATCAGGAAAAGAGGAACGCGTTCCGATTAAATGCCTCTTGTCCGTGCATTTATACCCGGTTTGACGAAGATGGTATGCCATATGACCAGAGGCCCTCAAAAACCCTTGACCTGAGTCTAGAGGGCGTGAGACTACAGACGAGTTTCCCGGTTGACCTCGGAGAAATGCTCAAAATTACGATGGCTCTCGGGGAGAATTTGATCACTTTCAGGGGTCAAGTGGTTCATGTGAAGCGCTCGGCGGATGAAGGCTTCAATCTTGGTCTCTCGATCAAAAATATTGGGAAAATCGACAAGATCGCCTTGACCCGCTATATTTATTATTTCAAGTCTTCCAAACCAACCCAGTAGCGTCAGAAAGAATTTTCGCGTGAAGTAAGGACCTCTGAGACTGATTGAAGGTCGATAAGACGGGTTCGGGTGTTCATATGCGGTGGCCTACACTTTTCAACGGAAGAGGGTAGGCCATTTGTTTGGATAGCCGGCAAAACCTGATCGTTAGCCACCTGATGAAGAGGGAGGAACGAGAAGGTTTTGCAATCCCTCTGGCCCGTTGGAAACAACAGCATCCATTCGAAAGGAGAGCGAGAAGAATGTCGGGAAGAACGCGTTATGTAGTCTGGCTCATTGGCTTGGCGCTTTTGGATGTGCTCATCCCGATTCCCGTGGCCGCAGCGTTGCTGATTTACGTGGTGGGCCGCCGGCCTCGGTGGTTCTTTGAATTCGTTTCTGACCTTTACAGTAAGGAGGTCTAGGGTGGCCCATAAGATACGAGACCATGGCATACCCGGATGAAATGGAGTTCGAAACCATGCCACTGCCTCCCTGCTCTCCCTTCATGGGTATCCCAGCCCTTCAGCAAAGGTCTCTCAGGCGCAAGAGGTTTTTGAGGTCTAGGCCCCTAGGCATTGATTTTTATTGACTTTCGCTGTTTTATCACTTTTAATGGCGGTGCTCGGAAATTCAATACCAGTGAGGTTTATGAATTGAAGACATTGCACGTGCAAAATATTAAGGTCTTACTCTTAAGGGGCTACAATTTCGTCACAACCGATGTTTGGAGAATTCGGCTGCGTGATCTCCCGCCTGGTAAAGGATTCTTCGTTAAGCAACTCCGGATTTTTCTGCTGGTTTTACGAGGGTTCGATGAGGACAAATGCCGCCTGCGAGCGTCGGCCCTCACCTTCTATTCTTTGCTCTCGGTCGTTCCTGTGGCGGCGATGGCTTTCGGGATCGCAAAGGGGTTCGGATTTGAAAAGCTCCTTGAAAAAGAGCTTTTGGCAAAATTCTCAGGACAGGAGGAAGTTATAAGCCGAATTATCGATTACGCTCGTACCCTTCTCGCAAGCACGAAGGGCGGGCTCTTGGCAGGTATAGGAGTGGCGGTTCTACTATGGTCGGTTATCAAGGTGCTGGGTCAAATTGAATCCTCGTTCAATGAGATTTGGGGGATAAAGGAACGGCGATCTCTTGGAACTCGATTCACCGACTATCTATCGATGATGCTGATTTGTCCACTTCTTGTGATTATGTCGAGTAGTGCGACTTTATTTATCACGACTCAGATCACCCTCATCACCCAAAAAGTCGCACTGCTAGGGATATTCAGCCCTTTGATATTCTTTGTCGTCAAATTGCTGCCCTACTGTCTGATTTGGGGACTCTTTACTTTTATGTACATCTTTATGCCGAACACAAAAGTGAACTTCCCGTCTGCTCTTATCGGCGGCGTTATTAGTGGAACGATATTCGAGATCGCCCAATGGGCCTATATCCGCTTCCAGATCGGAGTCGCGAAGTATAATGCGATTTACGGAAGTTTTGCCGTATTGCCTTTGTTTGTGTTATGGCTACAGATCAGTTGGATGATCATTCTCTTTGGTGCAGAAATCTCTTTTGCCCACCAAAATGTGGATACCTACGAATTCGAGCCGGATAGTTTGCAGATCAGCCAACGCCTGAGGAAACTCATATCCCTCCAGATCTCCCATCTGTTAGTCATGAACTTTTCGAAAGGATTCAAACCGGTAACGGCCAAGAAAGTATCCCACACCCTCGAGATCCCCATTCGTCTCGTGAATGAGATACTCCATGATCTCGTTCAAAGTGGGGTCTGCTCTGAGACGCTGACACGAGGATACAAAGAGCTCGCTTACCAGCCAGCGTGTGATATCAACATTCTAACGGTACAGTATGTCATTGACGCTATGGAACATCGCGGAACGAACAGTATACCGGTTGCTCAAACGAAGGAACTGGAAGCCCTGTCTAAAACCCTGGAAAGCTTCAACGAGACGATTGAGGAATCCCCAAAAAACAAGCTATTGAAGGATATATGACGCTCTAACAATATTAACTTAGGACGGCTCGACCGTCGGATAAGAAATCAGCGGAGCCAAGTTCGTTTTGGACAAAAAACTCCCCCTGCAAGAAGGAGGGAAAACTCGCAGAGGGAGAACGTAGTCGGAAGGCTAGTGCCTTCCCGTTGATAAATAGATTATAGAAAATGGGATGGGCATCTCTCAAGGGTGAAATGGCCTAAGAGTTTCGACCGTCTGGTGAACGCTCATGTCCCTGAGGGACATTTGTGGAAGCGTTGGGATACCCATCGAGGGCGATCAAGATTGTGGACGGCAGAAGGGGGCCTGTACAAAAAATCCTTGACACAATTTTTCGATCTGCTACGATAGTACCGGCTTGCCGGTTTAGCGGGGCCTCATCAGGGCGATGCCTTTTAAGGGCATGGGGGGCCGCCCGAATCGGCCCCGGGGCTTCCATGATTTTTTGCCACCTTCTTGTGGGATTTCCCCAGAAGGTGGCCTTTTTATGAGGATAGCACAAGTTTCTGGCTTGTCAAGATATGGTGGCAGAAAGCATCGTACCTACTAGATGTGGGAATATCCGACATCTCCTCACGCGAACTTAACGAAGTCACTGAGCCCCGGCGATTTTCTTCTTTCTCAAAGCAATAAGTGAGATAAACTCATAGGCGATATTTGCTGCCAGGGATGCTGTGATCTGTGATCGATCATAAGGAGGCAACAACTCCACAACGTCAAAACCTGTAAAATTCAAGCCTCCCAGACCTCTTACGAGCCGGAGTGCTTCAGCACTGGTAAAACCTCCCACCTCAATAGTTCCGGTTCCTGGGGCGAAGGCAGGATCAACAAAGTCGATATCGAAAGACACAAAGACCTTCGCCTCTCCAACTCGCTGGCGGATCGACCGAATCAAGTTGTCGATCCCCATTTCCTGCCCATCAATCGAAGTGATGACTTCGAAGCCGAGTGATTTAGCCGCATCCAGGTCTTCTTTTGAATAAAGGGACCCACGCATCCCGACTTGAATCGATCGGTCAACAAGAATCAATCCTTCCTCGACACCCCGCCTAAATGTCGTGCCATGATTGTAAAGACGTCCAAAATACTCGTCCCACGTGTCCGTATGAGAATCAAACTGAACCAGGGCGAGTGGACCGTGCTTCTTCGCCACCGCTCTTAGTTCAGGCAAGGTCACCGAGTGATCACCGCCAAGGAGTATTGGAATGACGCCCCTGTCTACCAGAGGGAAAAGGGATTGCTCAATCCTTTTGAATGAATCCTCGATATAGCCTGGAACAACCGGAAGATCACCGAAATCGACGCCAGAGCAATAATCAAAAATGCTCACATCCAAAGCTGCATTGTGCGGACGTAACAGCGCAGAAATGCTCCGAATTGCCTCAGGACCGAATCTGGCCCCAATTCGATAGGTCGCTCCCGTGTCGAAGGGAACGCCGATAATCGCAAAGTCAATTCCCTCCGTGGTCTCAACGTGAGGTAGACGCATGAATGTCCGGACGCCCGAAAACCGCGGTGACTCCAGAGAATCAACCGGTTCATAGTTTGCCATTTTTTTCTCTCCCTTTTCTGTATAATAGTCTCATCGTTTTAATTTTCCGGTTCTCCCCCGGGGGAGATGCCGAAGTGCCTATGATCTCATGAGGATTGCTCTAGGGTCAAGATTTTAACCCATTTTAGGAGTTTCCCAAATTTTATGGACCGTCGTCTCCGCGGGGGACGTTTTCAGAAGCACTGGGGTGGCCTAAATAAAGACTCTTGAGGAAATAGCCCAATCTGCTAGGATAGAAATGCTCACGCTGATGTGATTGACGGCTGAAATAGGCTAAAGTGGAAGCGAAGATTGATCTGAAGCCTACTTTTTTCGATAGGGAAAGGAGTAGGCTTTTCTTGTAGACAGAAAGCAGAGAACGATTTAAGGAAGGAGGAACGAATATGGCAACTTTTCTCATGTTTGGCAAATACTCAACAGAGGCATTAAGAGGGATACGTCCAGAACGCACAGATGAATTCATTGCCATTGTCAAAAGGTTCGGAGGCGATGTGAAGGCGATCTATCAACTGCTGGGAGAAGTCGATTTAGTCTGTATTGTGGCTTTTCCAGGGATAGAACAGGCGATGCAGGCTTCGGTTGCACTGGGAAAATTGACGGGAATCTCATTCACCACATTACCGGCAATTACGGTGGAAGAGTTCGATAAGTTGATGGCCGAGGTTTAAGCGTTTCTCTCCCGGCGGATCAGAAGAGTTCACGAAGAAGCGAAAAAAGGGATTTCGGCCAGAATGGCAGAGAGATTCTGTCAGAAAAGGACTCGACTCCAAGGCAGCCAGACCGCATAAGACGACTCGCAAAAAAACTCCCTCTGCCGGAAGGAGGGCCAAACCAACAGAGGGAGTACTTTTGGAAGTAGACACTTCCACCCCACATTTTAGTAAATCAGACCCGATATATTCAAGGGTATGATAACTGGAGTTTCCTGAGTTTTGTGGGCCCTCATGTCCCTGAGGGACGTTTGCGGAAGCGTTGGGGGACCCATCGAGGGCGGACACGAAGGGGAAAACCCCGCCTTCAGAGCGGGGAAGGGGCAAGAATTCCCCACCTGTGCGCCCCGAGGG
>WVXP01000100.1:0-1934 GCA_011773445.1 Pseudomonadota bacterium
AATCGTCCGATCGGAAGCTTTATCTTTCTCGGGCCGACCGGTGTGGGGAAGACGGAGCTGGCCCGGTCTCTTGCGGAATGCCTTTTTGATGACGAGCAGGCGATGATCCGAATCGACATGTCGGAATACATGGAAAAGCACACGGTGGCGCGGCTCATCGGGGCACCTCCGGGCTATGTGGGCTATGAGGAGGGGGGGCAATTGACAGAAGCCGTCCGAAGGAAGCCGTACTCGGTTATCCTGTTCGACGAGATCGAAAAAGCCCACCATGATGTCTTCAACGTGCTCCTCCAGATCATGGACGATGGCCGTTTGACCGATTCCCATGGCAGAACAGTGGATTTCAAAAACACCGTCATCATCATGACTTCGAACATTGGAAGTCAGTATATTTTAGAGAAGGGGAAAGATGAGCGTGACCCCTACGAAACCATGAGAGATAGGGTTCTTGAAGAGCTTCGTCTTCACTTCCGGCCGGAGTTTCTAAACCGCGTGGACGACATGATCGTGTTCCGAACGCTGACCGAAGAGCATTTGGAAGCAATCGTTGAAATTCAGGTGAACCGGCTCAGGAAGCGACTCGGGGAGAGGCATATCGTCCTTGAGATTTCTCAGGAAGTGAAAAAGCACCTGGCCCGCGTGGGTTATGATCCGGTCTACGGGGCACGCCCGTTAAAGCGTGCGGTTCAGAAAGCGCTTGAGAACCCCATTGCGAAAGAGATACTGAAGGGTACTGTTCGGGACAACAGCCAGGTCCGTGCCGAGATGGATCGGGAAGAGATCGTTTTTCGAACAGAAACCACGGGAGAAACGAGCGAACTTCCAGCTGCTAAAGTTGCTGCAACTTCGTCATGAGTTCTCCTCAGAGGGAGGAATTCGATGCAGCCCAGAGTCCATTTTTCGATCTGGTATTTGGTAGGCGCTTTTCTGCTCATTGTGCTGCTTCAGATGTATCTTCTCTCCCCACGTGAGGAGAAGATTTCCTACAGTCGTTTCAGGGAACTCATCCAGGAGGAGAAGATTCAGGAAGTACTCATCGGTCCCGATCTTATCCTGGGCACATACAAGGAGGAGGGACGGGAGCCCGGAAAGGCGAAGCGTTTCCGGACAGTCCGTATCGAGGACCCTGAGTTGGTGAAAGATCTTCAGGCTCATCGGGTTCAGTTTTCAGGGCAGTACCAGAGTCCCTGGGTGAAGGGACTGTTGGCGTGGGTTTTTCCATTGATCATTCTCTTTGTGATATGGAGGTTCGTTTTCCAAAGAATGGGTCCTGGCACCGGGGTCATGACTTTCGGAAAGAGCCAGGCAAAACTCTACGCCCAAGAAAAGCTACAGGTAACCTTTGATGATGTGGCGGGCGTCGATGAGGCCAAGGAGGAACTGAAAGAAATCATCGATTTCCTCAAGGTACCCGAACGATTTCAAAAATTGGGAGGAAGAATTCCCAGGGGGGTCCTCCTGGTGGGTTCTCCGGGAACAGGAAAGACTCTCCTTGCGAAAGCAGTTGCTGGCGAAGCGGGGGTACCCTTTTTCAGCATGAGCGGCTCTGATTTTGTAGAGATGTTTGTCGGGGTCGGTGCAGCGAGAGTGAGAGACCTTTTCTCTCAGGCCCAGCACAAGGCTCCATGCATTGTCTTCATCGATGAACTGGATGCTCTCGGTAAGGCCCGCGGCGTGGCCACCGTGGGCGGTCACGACGAACGGGAGCAGACCCTCAACCAGCTCCTGGCGGAAATGGATGGCTTTGACCCCAAAAAAGGGGTTGTCATGATGGGTGCGACAAACCGTCCGGAGATTCTAGATCCGGCCCTACTTCGCCCAGGGCGCTTCGATCGGCATATTCTTGTGGATCGCCCAGATATCAGGGGACGGGAGGAGATACTCCGAGTCCATACGAAGAAGGTTAAGCTCGGAAAGCAGGTTGACTTGAAGAC
>WVXP01000100.1:1984-3814 GCA_011773445.1 Pseudomonadota bacterium
GACTGGAGAAGAAGAACCGCGTCATGAGCCAAAAAGAGAAGGAGATTGTTGCCTACCACGAATTGGGACATGCCATTACAGCGGAGTTTTTGCCCCATACCGATCCGGTCCACAAAGTCTCGATTGTTCCCCGAGGGATTGCAGCCTTAGGATACACCCAACAGCTACCGACGGAGGACCGGTATTTGTTGACGAAATCGGAACTTCTCGACCGGATGACGGTCCTTCTGGGGGGCCGGGCTGCCGAGGAAATTGTTTTTGGCGAGATTTCAACAGGTGCCCAAAACGACCTCGAAAAGGCGAGCGATATCGCCCGTCGGATGATCACTGAGTACGGAATGAGTGATCGCCAGGGACCGATGGCGTTGGAGAAGGAGCGACCGCCTCTTTTCTTGGAAACCGGCTATCGGTCCTCGAAGAACTACAGCGAAGAGACGGCTCGAGAGATCGACGAGGAGACGAGGGCGTTTGTCAAGACGGCGTATGAGAGAAGCAAGTCGCTCCTCATGGAGAGGAGACGGTCTCTGGACCGGATTGCCAAGGTCCTTCTGAAGAAGGAGGTCATCGAGGGTGATGAACTCAGGAGGCTTCTCAACAGACGGAGTCGCGATGGCCAGGAAGCGGCCTAGCCAATCGACGTGACGTTCTCTCGTGTCCGATATTGAGTCTATGGAAGGTAGGATTGCCTGACTCAGCCCGAGGAAGGGGACTCGGGATCGATTTGTCAAGGACTGAATATTCTCCAGACCAGAATGGAGAGGAAGATGGAAGGTTTTATTCGAGGCTACGGAAATCTATCAGCAACCGCCTGGGTGCCTGCAGCAGACATGTATGAGGACGATAATGGTGTCGTGATATTTGTCGATATCGCCGGAATCAATCCGGACCAGGTGACGATTACCCTGGAAAACCGGAGCATTCTCATCACGGGTGAGAGACCAACCCCGTCTCCCGGCGAGATCGTGAGAATCCATCAGATGGAAATCGATGCTGGATTCTTCAAAAGGCGGATCCCCCTTCCCAGTCCCGTCGATTTTGAAAAATGTCAGTGTACCTACAAAAGCGGCATCCTCAGAATCGATCTTCCAAAAAAGCCGAAGCGGGAGTCGATCCGCATTCCTGTTGATTCGGAATGACACAGGAGGAGAACATGGCGGCAGAAATCCTAAGTATCGGAAAAGGTGAGATGGCGATTCCGTCTGAACTACCGGTGTTGCCCGTGAAAGGTATGGTTCTCTTTCCCGAAATGGCCATCCCCGTACTGGTGGGTAAAGAGGGTTCTAAGAGATTGGTCGATGAAGTCTTGGTTGGCAACAAGCTGTTGACCATTGTATCAATGAAAGATGAGGCTGTTGAGGATCCGGCCCCCGGTGATCTATATTCGGTGGGGACGGTTGCTCAAATTGTCAAGAAGATCACACTTCCGAATGATACTTACCAGGTGATCATCAAGGGGATCGAGAAGGTAAGCATTCTTGAGTATGCCCAAACAGAGCCGTATCTCCGGGCGAAGATCCTCATGCTGGAAGAGAATTTAGAAAGGGACAAAGAGACAGAAGCCATGATCCTCAACATCCGGAAGCTTTTTCAGAGGGTGATCGAGCTTTCCTCGTTCCCTCCTGAGCTCGCGGTGGTGGTCATGAATGTCGATGAACCGTCGAGCCTGGCGTCTCTTGTCGCATCCAATCTCGACATATCGACTCAGCAAAAACAGCAGCTTTTGGAGACCACAAAGCTGAAAGAGGCGCTGGAAAAGGTGACAGTTTTCTTAAACCAGCAGGTGGAAAAGCTCGAGCTGAGTGCTGATATTCAGAAAAAGATCCAAGAGGG
>WVXP01000100.1:3842-7738 GCA_011773445.1 Pseudomonadota bacterium
GTGGCGGCGAAAGAACTGGATCGCCTCTCGAAAATGCCTCCTGCAGCGGCTGAATATACGGTATCGAGGACTTATCTTGACTGGATTCTCGATCTGCCCTGGTCTCTTTCAACCGCAGACAATCTCGACCTTGATCGAGCGGGTAAGGTCCTCGACGAAGATCACTACGGTTTGGAACGAGTGAAAAAGCGGATTCTGGAATACCTGGCCGTTCGAAAGCTGAAGGCGGACACTCGGGGTTCAATCCTGTGCTTTGTTGGACCGCCTGGTGTCGGCAAAACCTCTTTGGGCCAGTCCATTGCCAGAACGATGGGCAGGAAGTTTGTCCGCATCTCTCTGGGTGGAGTCAGAGATGAGGCTGAGATCCGAGGCCACCGCCGAACTTATGTGGGTGCGCTACCTGGACGCATCATCCAGGGAATCAAGAAAGCTGGGGCCAATAACCCTGTTTTTATGATGGATGAGGTGGATAAAATCGGGGTCGATTTCAGGGGGGATCCTTCTTCGGCTCTCCTGGAAGTTCTCGATCCGGAACAGAACAACGCCTTCTCCGACCATTATTTGGAGATCCCATTTGACCTCTCGAAGGTGATGTTTATCACCACAGCCAACATCTTGGACACAATCCCTGCTCCTCTGAGAGATCGTATGGAAGTCCTCGAGCTTCCTGGATATACGGGAGAAGAAAAGCTGGAAATTGCTCGAAGATACTTGATCCCTCGGCAACTGGATCAGAACGGCCTGACACCCGATCTGCTCGGCTTCGATGATCAGGCCACACAGACGATTATTGACTCTTACACCCGTGAGGCAGGTGTGAGGAACCTGGAAAGAGAAATTGCTGCCGTCTGCAGAGGCGTTGCGAGTCGCGTGGCAAAGGGACAGATGGAGTCGGTGCTCGTGACGGAAGAGAGTCTTCATGATTTTCTCGGACCTCAGAAGTTTGTCCCTGAGATCAAGGCGAGAACCTGGGGACCCGGGCTCGCCACAGGTCTTGCTTGGACACCGTCAGGTGGTGAGATCATCTTCATCGAGGCTTCTCGGATGAAAGGGAACAATCGTTTGACTCTGACAGGTCACTTGGGGGATGTGATGAAGGAATCCGCCACAGCGGCACTGAGTTATATTCGGTCGAAGGCTGGAGATTTAGGCGCTGACGAGGACTTCTTCGATCACAACGATATTCACATCCACGTGCCTGCCGGGGCAACACGAAAGGATGGCCCGTCGGCTGGGGTGGCCATGTTGTGTGCCTTGCTCTCAGCGATCACTGGGAGGCAGGTTCGCCAGGACATTGCCATGACCGGTGAGATCACGCTGAGGGGGGACGTTCTTCCCGTTGGAGGCATCAAAGAGAAGGTTTTGGCTGCCAGGCGAGCCGGGATCAAGACGGTTCTGCTCCCGCAGCTCAATCAGAAGGATCTCGAAGAGATTCCACAGAATATTCGAAAAGCGATGACCTTTCAGTGGGTTCAGCAGATGGAGGAGGTCATCGACTTCGCGCTGCAGAATGGGGCGAAAGGAGGGAAGTAGTCCTTTGGGATTCTTTTTCCACGAGCCCTGAAAAACTCCCGACCGGTCCATCTATTTTTCGTTGCTCAGCCCCTACTTGAGGGGCTTTTTGGGGGTGCTCATTTCGGTTGACGGCGGAATTTTTTTCTGTTAATAATAGATGCCTTTTTGATGGGGTGATTTGAAGGGGATCACAATATTGTTTGGCGGGTTTTAGCCTCGGGAGGAGTCATGCCAAAATTTTCGAGGGAGTCTGACCGTGAGAAGAGGTTGCGAAAAATGCTTTTGCGGTCGAAGGAAGATATCCGGGCTCGAATCGTGGAAGAGCTTGGGGAAAAGATGGCGGAAGATATTGATTCCACCTTGGGGCCTGCTCTTGACGAGGGTGATCTGAGCACATTGGAACTGGGTCGGGATGTTGACTATTGGCTGCTCAACATGTTGACGGATAATTTGAAGAACGTCGAGCATGCCCTTGAGAGAATGGAAGAGGGAACCTACGGGACGTGTGATGAGTGTGGTCTCGAGATTGGAGAAAAACGGCTCAAAGCAATGCCTTTTGCACGATACTGTGTTGATTGTCAGAGAGAGAAGGAGAGGTTGACGCACACAGACAGGGGGCGAGGCTGGATGGAGAGAAGAGCCGGGGTCGAACATGGCCAGACCGAGGATGATGAACTCCCCTAGGTTTCCGCGTTCAACGTCCTCACAGAGATCTTTTTGCTCAAGATCCTGGGGACTTACCACCAGCGGACGATGACCGCGTTGTTCGATTTCAGAATCGTCGTATCCGATTTTCGGATACGGGAGCCAAAGTTACTGCATTCGACGGCAGACAAGACCGGGTAATTGTCCTGATTAACGATAGAGAGAATCCTCTCAAACCATTGGTGGATGACCCTCACCTGGAATCCTACCGAATTCCTCCCTTAAGATTTCCATTCCTTGAACGAATCGAAACAGTTGGCGCGAATTTTGCTTTCAGATAGAACTTGAGCACTTGAATGCATTCCTATTCCTGAAAGCAGAAAGGGGAGCAAAAATGTACAGTCGAGTAAAGGCCCGGCAAAACGCGATGAGCGATGCGAAAAACAATATCCCGGGTAGGGATGATCAGAACTTCTCCCAGTTCGAGCAAGAACTCATGGCAATGGCCAGAAATGAGGCAAGGCAGGTGACGGCCAGTTATGGTCCAAAACTGGAGGTCCTCAACGGAAAACACAAACCCCTTCTCAAAGCCTATGAGCGGATCTCTAAGGACTATGATGCCCACGCCGCAAAGATTGATCGGAGCGAGCCCAATGTCGAATTGTCGAGGGGAAAGTACTACATGCTGATGCTCCTCTTTGTCTTGGGTGAGATCCCAATGAACTCGCTCGCTTTTTCCGTGTTTGGCGAGAGTCAGATATTCACATGGATCATGGCGGTTGGCGTGGCCGTGGCTATCCCGTGGATTGCCCATGCCATGGGTATTCTTTTCAAGCGGTGGTCGGGTCCTTGGTGGAAAAATGCGATTCCCATCGCGTCACTCCTCGTGTTGACGATTGGCGGACTGATCGCCATAGGCTATGTGCGTGTGCAGTACTTGGGCGATCTTAGCGCAGCAGGTGCGGCGAGTAGCTTCGGTAACAGTACGGTGATCGGGGCCGCATTTGTTGGGCTGAACTTGGTTATTCTGGCTGCAGCAACGCTCTGTTCCTATTTTGCTCATGACAAAGACCCGATGCTTGAGCATTTGCACCGCAGGAGCAACCAGCTGAACAAGGCGATGCGGGCGATCGAGGCGAAATACAAGAAAATCCTTACGAGGCAGCAACAGGAACTCCACAGGATTCAGCAACGGGCTCAGGAGATCATCTACTACTACCGCAAGATCAACCAGCGTGTCCGTCCTGATCACGAAAAACCCAAGTCCTTTGAAAGGGAACACGAGTTAGGTGTGGAGTTTGAAGAGGAAAACGAGCGGCGAAAGATGGAGACGATGACGACCCGTCTCCAGGCCGTGGCCAATCAGCCTTCTTAATTCAGATCAAGGAGGTAGACCGAAATGAAGCGGTGGGAAGTAAAACTCTTCGTGTTTGTCCTTCTCAGTTTCCTTCTGTCATGGAGCCTGATCAGCCAGAGGGCTGAGGCATTTCTGAATTCCAAAAATGCGGAAGAACAACCCAGGGCGATCGTTATTTTCGTTGACATGTCAGGGAGCACCAATCTCGCCCGGCGCACGGTTTTTCGAGAGGCCTTTGATAAGATCTATGAGAATCTTCGCCAGGGTGACCGAATTCTGGTTGGAACCATCACCGGCCGTTCCTATATTGACTTCAAGCCCGCAGTGGATGTGGAGATTCCAAAGAAATCGATCTGGCTTAATCGGATTCAGTTTGAAA
>WVXP01000127.1:0-5943 GCA_011773445.1 Pseudomonadota bacterium
GGAAAGGCACATTGTCCAAAAACTAACTTAAACACTGGTACCGCTTCCGGGGGCCGGTCACTATTTTTATGAATCGAAAATGAAAAATTCACACCAAATCCACACCAGAAATACCTAGCCAATCAAATAGCCGCCCTTTTCGGGGCGGCTTTTCATAAACAATATCAGTAGCTTAGTCAAATGGGCTCACCTGGATTTGAACCAGGGACCTCCTGCGTGTGAAGCAGGCGTTCTCCCCCTGAACTATGAGCCCACAGCCGATTTTTATTACAGTTTTTCCGAAATGTCAATGCCATTGTGAGGTCCCCTCGCCCATCGGCGAGGCGAGCCTCTCCCCGGCCCCCTTTTACCTACCTTGACACCCCCCCCTGAAGGGGATAAATTGAGAGCCGTGAAAGAGGAAATCCTCAATTCCTTCAAAGAAAGCGGGGAGATCAAACAGCAGTTTATTGGGGAAAGTCTCTCTTCCCTGGTGGCCACCATAAGAGCCATTGTACAGGCCCTGGAGGCAGGCAATAAGGTTCTGCTTTTTGGAAATGGAGGAAGTGCCGCAGACGCTCAGCATATTGCTGCAGAGTTTGTCAATCGTATCTCCATGGAACGTCCCCCCTTGCCTGCTCTTTCCCTGGTTACCGATCCTTCGGTTCTGACGAGTATCTCCAATGACTACAGCTTCTCCGAAGTCTTTGCCAAACAGATCAAAGCCCTCGGAAAAGCTGGCGATATTGCGGTCGGCATCAGCACGAGCGGAAACTCCCCCAATCTCGTCCGCGCCTTTGAAGTCGCCAGGGAAATCGGAATCACGACTGTCGCCCTAATCGGAAGCAACGGGGGTACAATGGCAGAACTCGCCGATTACGCGCTGATTGTACCCTCCAGTAAGACACCGAGAATTCAAGAGGCCCACATCACGATCGGCCACGTGATCTGTGAGATGGTGGAACGGCTTCTTTTCAGGCTCTCGACATAGTCATCGAGAGTCTTCAGACCTCAGCGGTTAGCCTTCGACTCGCGAGGTATGAAGAGATTAACAAGATTCATTCGACAAAGTCCCTCCCAGGTTCTCTATTTGTTTGAGTCCGTTTATCCCGAATCCCCCGTTGGGTGGCAATTGTCTCTTCGTCTGGGTTCTACGAATGGATGACCGTTGGGGGTTGAACGTCGGCTAATGCCATATGGATCCGATTGACCTGACAAAAGTGAAGACCGTGTCCCTGAAGCGCCAGGGAAGGAAGGTTGAAACCGACACATTTGCGCGGCCCCTTGCCCGGGGCAGCTCCCTCCGAGATTTCTTTCAGTCCCTTCCCCACGTTCTTGCCGCTACGGAGTTCAGAGAGGTGGTTCAGGGATTTGTCGAAGCCCGTAGAACGGGGAAGATGGCCATTCTGGCAATGGGTGCTCATGCAATCAAAGTCGGCCTCAGTCCGATCATCATCCAACTCCTCCAAAAGGGCGTCTTTAAAGCGGTGGCCATGAATGGCGCCGGCATTATTCATGACCTGGAGATCGCCATGGTCGGAAAAACCTCTGAAGACGTGGAAAGCGAACTCGACCGGGGAACCTTCGGAATGGCAGAGGAGACCTCCCGCATAATCAATACGGCCATTAATGAGGGAGCACGCCACAAATGGGGGATCGGCAAGTCTCTCGGCAATAGGATGATAAAGGAGGATTTTCCCTTTGCCGAAATGAGCATCCTCGCAGCTACGGAGAGATTGGCGATTCCTGTCACTGTTCATGTAGCCATTGGTACCGATATCAACCACATGCACCCAACGGCCAACGGTGCGGCCATCGGTGAAGGAACTCACCGGGACTTCAGGGTCTTTGTGTCTCTCGTGTCGCAACTGGAAGGGGGTGTCTACCTCAACTTAGGTTCTGCTGTTGTTTTGCCAGAAGTATTTCTCAAGGCCCTAGCTGTAGCCAGAAACCTTGGACACCGGATCGAAAACTTCACGGCTGTCAACATGGACTTTCTTCGCCATTACCGGCCCACGCTGAATGTGGTCGAGCGACCGACACGGATGGGGGGGAAGGGCGTCACCCTGATCGGTCACCATGAAATTATGTTCCCCCTCTTGGTGGCTGCAATTCTCGAGGAGATTGAGTAAGGTACTCATGAGTGCACAAAATAGATCACATCATTTATGCATTTGTCTTCCTCGAAGGAATAATAAGCATTCACCACCCGCTTCGCTCGAGGCGCAGAGATCGCAGAGAAGTTAATCTCTTTGATTTGCCGGGAGGCGGCGGCAAATCAAAGCCATCAGTCCACCAGAAGCGGATAAAATATATTGATACCATTAGCCAGAAACAGTCTAATACTGTGATTAAGATACTCCCGAAGGGGCGTTGTTTTTTCCTTTCTGCTCTCCCAGCAGAAAGGAAAAAGGAATCTCCTCTCTGTGGTCTCCGCGTCTCGAACGAGTGTAGCGAGTGGGCGGTTAATCCTGCCGTGCCGAAAACGAGACTGCAATGAAACGCAAACAATAAAATGCTCTCCGTAATAGATGCTCGCGACCGCTTTGACAATGTGCAGTCATCTCGGAATGGTATGGACTGAGGAAGGCGCACGACTGGAAAATCAAATGAAATCCCGAGTCAAAACATGGCTCACCGCTGTGAGGCCTTTTGCCTATTCTGCCTCGGTTGTCCCGGTGGTTCTGGGAACAGGGATCGCCTATCTGGAGGGAGTCTTCGATCTCGTCCTCTTTATTCTTGCCCTACTCGCTTCGGTACTGCTCCATACCGGAACAAATCTCGTCAACGACTCCTTCGACTTCATCAAAGGAGTGGACACCCAGACGTCATACGGCTCGAGTGGAATGATCACGGGCGGCAAACTCACCCCACGGCAGGTCCACCGGACAGGGATCCTCTGCTTCTTCCTCGCCACTGTGATCGGTTTCTATCTGGTCATTGAAATTGGCATCACCATCATGATCCTGGGGATCGCCGGAATTCTCGGGGGCTATTTCTACACAGCCAAGCCTGTCCAGTATAAGTACCATGCCCTGGGTGACTTTCTCGTCTTTTTCCTCATGGGCCCTCTCATGGTCTGGGGAGCCTATTATGTTCAAACAATGGCTTACCGCCTCTACCCCCTGGTTTTCTCTCTTCCTGTTGGCTTTCTTGTAGCAGCCATCCTGGTGGCCAACAATATCAGGGACATCCAGCATGACAGCAAAGTCGGTATTAAGACGGTCTCAACACTTCTCGGATTTGAGCACTCAAAATGGGAATATCTATTACTCGTTTCGGGTTCATTCGTTGTCATCCTCATTCTGGTCCTCTCCAGATTGGCCTCACCCTTTCTGTTATTGGCTTTTCTTGCCTTTCCAACGGGGTATCGAATCATGCGCCATGTCATGCGAACCCGCGAAGAGAGCGCCCAGGATTTAGCCACAGTTGACATTCAGAGCGCCCAACTCCATCTTCAGGTCGGAGGGCTCATGATCATCGGCCTGATTGTCTCGTCATTCTTGGGATAACCCGATCTCCAGAGGTTTGCACAGTTTATCTGAGCCGTACCTCTAAGTTAATCGCGACATGAAAACCTCTTCCATAGATGTCTGGTTTCTCACCATAAGCCTCTTCCTTGCCGTCTTTTTCTGGTACGTCATGTTCCTTTTGAGGCCATTCAATTTCTGGGCAGAGATGGCTGGTGCCACCCTTTTTCTGGGCGGAGTAGGGATCTATCGGATGGGGTCAACGCTCGGCTTTCGGCGGTTACGGACCCCCCGGGCATGGGCATTGGGAATCGGCTCCGCCCTCGTCCTTTATCTGATATTCTTGTTAGGTAAGGTCCTCTCCCAGCGGATTTTCCCCTTTAGCAGCGAGGAGATATCGATCATATACACCTATCGGACTGAGGGGAACCCCCTGGTTGTCCTCTTGCTTCTGCTTTTTCTCATTGGTCCGTGCGAGGAGATCTACTGGAGAGGGTTTGTCCAATCGTCTCTTTCGAGTTTGTTGGGCAAATTCCAAGGATTCCTCATAACATCCCTCTTTTACGGATTGATACACCTCTGGGCAGGAAATCTTATGCTTTTTCTGGCCGCCCTGGTCTGCGGGCTTTCTTGGGGGTGGCTCTACCAGAAACAGCGCGAACTCGCTCCCGTCATCATATCTCATGCTTTGTGGGATGCATTGATTTTTGTCATTCTGCCAGTGCAATAGAATCGAGAAGTCAGGAGTCAGATCACAAAACTTATGAGACGTCTAGCAGCCATTGATATCGGAACGAACACGATTCTCATGCTGGTGGCCGATATCGGTGAAGACGGGATATTATTCCCTCTCAAAGACCTGGAGCGAACCACCCGTTTAGGCCGTGGCCTTGCAGAAACGGGCCACCTCCATCCAGACTCTCTTAGCAAGAGCTATGAGGTCATCGACGGCTACTTGACCGTTTGCCGTGACGTGGGTGTGGACAAGGTGATCATGGCAGGCACCAGTGCTTTACGGGAGGCCGAGAATACAAAAGACCTGCTCAATCTTGTTCAGGAACGCCACGGATTGACGATCCAGATTCTTTCTGGTGAGGAGGAGGCGAGGCTTTCCTACTTAACGGTTGACCGCGAGATGGGTGGAGATTCTCCGCTTCTGGTCCTCGACATCGGTGGTGGAAGCACGGAAATCATCATCGGCGACCGCGGGCGGATATCTGTTCTCCGTAGCCTCGACCTGGGAGCGGTTCGGCTGACCGAGCGGTTCCTCGGGTCCGATCCCGTGGTGGAAGAGGAATTCCAGCAGATGATGGCCCATATTTTTCGAGACCTGCGTTCATTGGCGATTACGCCTCCGAAGCGTGTGGTTGGCCTTGGTGGAACGATCAGCACACTCTCTATATTGAGGACGTTAAGCAACAGGTTTTGCTCTACAAGAGAACGACCCAGGAGCATCGACTCCAGATCCCGGGCCTTCCCAGAGACCGAGCCGATGTGATTCTGGCCGGAGCCGCGATTCTTCTCGCTACAATGAACGTTCTTGAGTTTGAGTGCCTGACCGTGAGCTGCCACGGTCTTCGTTATGGCCTCCTCTATGCGACAGTAGAGCAGGGAGCGCGTATTGAAAAAGCCGAGAAATCGTGTTAGATACTTCATGGTAGGGCCCAATTACTCATGAATCTAAACTGCTGAGCATAGGAGATCGTATTTTGAGCCCTTTTTATAGAAATCTTGCTTTCTGGCTCGTCATCTGCCTGATACTCGTCTTCTTATTTCAACTCCTGAGCAAACCCGGGATCAGACGGGAACAAGAAATCGACTTTTCCACCTTTTTACAAGCGGTGGAGAACGGCACAATAACCAGGGTGAGCATTCAAGGAAGTGACATCTCAGGCGACTATGCTGAAGGCACCCGATTCAAGACCTATGCGCCGGACTATCCTGATCTCGTCAAGACCCTGAGAGAAGCTGGAGTCCGAATCGAAGCAAGGCCGACGGCCGAGTCGCCACTCTGGCAATCGATCCTGATCTCATGGTTCCCCATGATTCTTCTTATCGCCGTCTGGATCTTTTTTATGCGGCAGGTTCAAGTGGGCGGCGGCAAGGCCCTGGCCTTTGGGAAAAGCCGAGCCAGAATTCTCAACAAAGAGCAAAATCGGGTCACCTTCGAGGATGTGGCTGGCATCGACGAGGCTAAGGAGGAACTCAAAGAAATCATAGATTTCCTCAGGGACCCGAAGAAGTTTACCAAACTAGGGGGTCGCATCCCCAAGGGTGTTCTTCTGGTAGGTGCTCCAGGCACAGGGAAGACGCTTTTAGCAAGGGCGATTGCTGGAGAGGCCGACGTACCATTCTTTAGCATCAGTGGATCCGATTTTGTGGAGATGTTCGTTGGCGTTGGAGCCTCACGGGTGCGAGATCTCTTTGTGCAGGGGAAGAAAAATGCCCCGTGCCTCATTTTTATTGACGAGATCGATGCGGTCGGGCGCCACCG
>WVXP01000127.1:5986-9978 GCA_011773445.1 Pseudomonadota bacterium
GTTGTTCCCATACCAGACATTAAGGGAAGAGAGGCAATTCTCCGGGTTCACACTCGGAAAACTCCCGCCGCTAATGACGTGAAACTCGATGTTCTCGCTCGTGGAACGCCGGGATTCACGGGTGCGGATCTCGAGAATATGGTTAACGAGGCTGCTCTTCTCGCGGCCAGACACAGCAAATCAAAAATTGAGATGAGGGATTTTGAAGACGCCAAAGACAAAGTGCTTATGGGAACAGAGCGGAAGAGTATGCTCATCACGGAAGAGGAGAAGAGGAATACCGCCTATCACGAAGCCGGGCACGCCATTGTGGCCATTCTGACACCAGGGACCGACCCAATCCACAAAGTTACGATCATTCCCAGGGGGAGATCCCTCGGCCTCACCCAACAGCTGCCCGAAGATGATCGGCACAACTATTCCAAAGACTATCTCATCAAGAAGATTTCCATCCTTCTCGGCGGCAGGGTGGCTGAGGAGATCGTGTTGAATCAGCAGAGTACAGGAGCCAAACAAGACATTGAACAGTCGACCGATCTCGCCCGAAGGATGGTGTGCGAGTGGGGAATGAGCGATAAGATGGGACCCTTGACCTTTGGACAGAAAGAAGAGCAGATCTTTCTCGGAAGAGAGATAGCCCAGCACAGGGATTATAGCGAAAAGACCGCCCAGGAAATTGATAAAGAGGTCAGAAACATTGTCTCTGAGTGTTACGAAATGGCGAACAAAATTATCAGCGAGAATATGAAACTACTCCACAAACTGGCAAAGACGCTACTGGAGAAAGAGGTTCTCGACAGCCATCAGATCCAACTCATCGTTAAGGAGAACGCTGCTCAAGCCTAGATGATCCGAATGATCAATGGGAAAACCCCTACCTACTCCTTTCTCGAGGAATCGCTGATCGAAGCCGCCCCTAAATCAGTTCATCCTTTTGCTTCGTAAACTTTGCAGTTTTCTCAGTNNATCAGATCAATTCCAATTGTGACGCTTTCAGATGCGGTTTTGGAGTTAGAGAAAATCGGCTTCCCCCCTTCACGGGTCGAGCAAATGGCGAATGAAACGATGTGGCTTCACCTGAAAGTGGAGGGAATGGATCGCGACTTGGTCCAGTTTTTACAAAAAAAAGTCCGAGTCCTGCCAACACGCCTCATGATCCAGCCGACCTCTGCGGACGATTCCAGAGAGGATACCCTTCTTCTCTCAGGAACGCCATCGCAAATCGAGGAACTGGCTTCCATGGTCGAAAACGAATCTCTTGAACTTCACGAATTTTCAAAAGGATTGAGAAGTACGTTGAGCAACGTCAAAAAGACACGATTCACAATTCCATGTCGCACCACGACTTTAGAATTGGGGTCGAGAACGCTCATCATGGGCGCGGTAAACGTCACACCCGACTCCTTCTCTGACGGGGGCGCGTTTCTGCAACCAGAAAAAGCCGTGGGTCGAGCCTTAGAGATGGTCGAGGAAGGAGCCGATGTCATCGACATCGGTGGAGAATCCACAAGGCCGGGCTCAAAGTCAGTTGATGCTGAGGAGGAAATGAAGCGAATCATTCCGGTCATAAAGGCGGTGGTCGCACAGACTTGTGTACCGGTTTCTGTTGACACGAAGAAGGGACGCGTTGCCCGGGAAGGCTTAGATGCCGGGGCTCAGATGATCAATGATATCAGTGCATTACGATCCGATCCGAAAATGGCGGAAATTGTTGCCTCCCATGACGTACCTATCGTCCTCATGCACATGAGAGGGACCCCGGAAACTATGCAGCAGGAAATCCATTATGGATCGCTCATAGGTGAAATCTCGCAGTATCTTAGAGAGAGTATCGATCTTGCTAGCAGTGCCGGGGTAGACCCGGAAAAGACCATCATCGACCCCGGCATTGGGTTTGGAAAGACGATCGATCACAATCTTGCCATCATCAAACATCTTTCCCAGTTTCGATTCCTTGGAAGGCCGATCCTTATCGGTACCTCCAGGAAATCCTTTATCGGAAAGATCCTCAATCTCGACGTGGACCGGCGAGAAGAGGGAACCATGGCGACTCTTGCGGCCTCAATTCTCAATGGCGCTCATATCCTCAGGGTCCACAACGTGCGAAATGCTGTCCAAGTGGCACGGATCACGGACGCCATCAAGGGGGTCTCGGTTCCAGAGGCCTGACCCAAATTTCCAAACTCGAGATTCGATATTCGGATTGAATCACCATATTGGGCTTTCGAACGTAATAAGACGACTCTCTTAAAACACACAAAACCAGTAATTGTCTAAGGAGCAGGAAAACGGTAGCTCCCCTTTGCAGCTCAGGTAAGGACGGGCTGATGCCCAAATTCCCTTAGACCACTTATGTCGAAGTCATTTCCAGAGTATTTCACCAGAAAGTGGGAAAGGAAGCTCTGAGCGCGAGTCNNNNCCCGAAGGGCGAGTTTTGGATTTGCAGTGGAGCCGAGCTTTAGAATTGTCGAAAAAAGCTTTTGAGCAGCGAAGAGCGCTCCTTTTCCACTTTCATCAGACAAAAGCCAAGAAAAGGGATTTGGGAACGGCCCGGGGGATACTGACACACTTTCACCGCAAACGTCCCTCAGGGACATGAGCGTTCATAAAACTGAGGAAACTCCTTGGTCTGCCTTTTGCTTGACAAACCTAGATGAGGGGATATTATATGGAAAACCATCAAACGACGACTGGGCAACCATATCCGTGGAGGCACACAGATGGGTAAGCTCTTTGGCACGGATGGTGTCAGAGGTGTTGCTAACGTCCACCCCATGACCGGTGAGATGGCGATGCAAATCGGGAGAGCTACGGCCTATCTATTTAAGGACAAAGGGGGGCGCCATCGCATCGTCATTGGCAAGGACACGCGCATGTCTGGATACATGCTCGAGACCGCTCTCGCCTCGGGGATTTGCTCCATGGGAGTCGATGTGCTTCTTGTTGGGCCGATGCCCACTCCCGCGATCGCTTTCATAACCCGATCCATGAGGGCCGACGCTGGCGTCATGATATCGGCGTCCCACAACCCATTCTATGACAATGGGATCAAGCTTTTCTCCTATGATGGATTCAAGTTGCCCGACGAGATGGAAGATGACATTGAGGAGTTGATCTCTTCAAACTCGATTCATTCTCTCCGGCCTACGGCCAGAGAAGTGGGGAAGGCTTTTCGCATCGATGACGCTCGAGGAAGGTATATTGTCTTTCTGAAGAATACATTTCCCAACGATCTCGGCCTTGACGGGATGAAAATCGTGCTGGACTGTGCAAACGGTGCGGCATACCGAGTGGCTCCCACGGTCCTCGAAGAATTGGGAGCCGAGGTGATTCCCATCGGCGTAGAGCCAGATGGCGAGAATATCAACCTCAACTGCGGCTCGCTCCATCCTGAAGTGGTTAGCAGAGTGGTCCTCGAGACCGGAGCAGATGTTGGGATGGCTCTGGACGGCGACGCCGATCGGATCGTCTTCATCGACGACCAGGGAAACCTGGTCGACGGCGACCATATCATGGCCATTTGTGCTACAGACATGATTCAGGAAAATCGCCTGAGTAAAAAGACGCTGGTAACCACGATTATGAGTAACTTGGGCTTGGAGAAGTGCCTTAGGGCCTTCAATGGGAAGGTGGTCAAGACTGCTGTGGGTGATCGTTACGTGGTTGATGAAATGAGGCGGGGCGGATATAACATGGGGGGCGAAAAGTCAGGGCACACCATATTTCTTGATCACAATACAACGGGGGATGGTATCGTCACGGCCCTTCAGGTTCTAGCTGTCATGGCCAAGAAGGAGAAGTCTCTTGCCGATTTGGCCTCCATCATGACACCCCTTCCCCAGGTCCTTTTCAACGTCCGAGTCAAGAGGATGAAGGACCTGGCTAGAATGCCCGAAATCCAACGCAAAGTTAAAGCCATCGAGGGAGAGCTGAAAAACACGGGAAGGGTTGTCATCCGATACTCAGGAACAGAGCCACTCGTTAGAGTCATG
>WVXP01000127.1:10060-10903 GCA_011773445.1 Pseudomonadota bacterium
CGATTTCTTCAGAGAGTCTTCACGAAACAGGAGATTCAATACTGTCGGTTGCGCAAGGACCCGTCACCCCATCTTGCGGTACGTTTCGCAGCTAAGGAGGCTTTCCTCAAGGCCCTGGGCACGGGCTATAGCCAAGGAGTCCGCTGGAAAGACATTGAAATCCTTCGCAGCTCTTCCGGCGTACCACACCTCCAGCTTCACAGCTACACGAAGACCCTTTGCCAATCTCATGGCATAAACAGAATCCACCTCTCTATGAGTCATGACGGCGACTACGGTCTCGTACAGGTCATCCTAGAGGCTCAGATTGAAGGTTGTTAGCTCGAGGCAGATGCAGAATCTGGATCGGAGGACCATCGACGAGTGCGGGATTCCCGGAATCGTCCTGATGGAGAATGCCGGACGGGGCGCCGCCCAAGTAATGGCCTCTCATTTCCCCGATCTTTCATCCCGAAGGGTCGCGATTCTCTGTGGGCGAGGGAACAACGGAGGTGACGGATTGGTCATAGGTCGCTGTCTCATGGCTTGGGGGACTGCCGTTAGGGCATACCTCCTCACTCGCAAGAACCAGATCAAGGGAGATGGGAAAACCAATCTAGACATTTTTGTTCGCTCAGGAGGCGTGGTTCACGAGGTCCCTGATTCCAAAACCTTTGAGGCCAGGCGAGAGGAGATTCTCTCTCATGACCTGTTTGTCGATGCGATCTTCGGAACCGGTCTCACCTCGGAGGTTTCGGGGTTGCACGCAGAGGTGATCCGCTCTCTGAATAAATCGGGACGGCCGATCGTATCGGTCGACATCCCGTCAGGCCTCGAAGCAAGCACTGGTAGACCTCTGGGGAC
>WVXP01000046.1 GCA_011773445.1 Pseudomonadota bacterium
TCCCCCTATGGCAAAACCAAGAGCGGATCAAAGGGTTTGTTATGGTTTCGGAGTTCAAAATGGAGATGAGACCCCGTGGCCCTTCCCGTCTCTCCCACCCGAGCGATGATTTGCCCCTTCATGACAGAGTCTCCCTCGAGGACGAGGTTCACATTATTGTGAGCATAGACCGATGTAAAGATGGGTCCATGTTTGATGATTATAATATTGCCATACCCCTTGATCTCATTGCCACTGTAAATCACCTTCCCAGATCCGGCAGCCTTAATGGAGGTTCCCCGAGGGGCAGAGATGTCAATGCCTGCGTGTTTTCTCGCCCGGTTCAGACCAAATTTTTTCATAATCGGTCCCTCCACGGGCCACATGAATCTGCCCTTGACCTTGACAAGGTCGACTTTTGCCTGTTTCTGCCCTGATGGCCCCAGGTCTTCGATATAGATGTCCACATGGAGTACCTTTTTGGCTCCAGGAATGAGAATCTTTTGCCCTGCCTGGATCTTGTTGACATCTCTGATGCCGTTGACTCTTGCGACCTCAGCCATATCGACCTGATAGGTTTTGGAAATCCGCCACAATGTCTGATGTCTCTTTACGGTATGGTAGACACCGGCCGGCCTTGGTTTGCCGACAACCGGTCTGCTCGGTGAACTCGCACAGCCGATGGCCAGGAACATCGTCCCAAGCAATGTTGCCACCGTGAAAGCCATCGCCCGTGAAATACTTTTGTCACAGTATCCTCTCCCTGGCACGAAACTCCGCGTTATGAGAGATTTCGGATTTTTCAGGGAAAGTGCTCTTCTTATCCTTCTCAACGGAGGGTCACCCATCACGAACTCCATGGGGAAAATCGCTCTTCGACCATCACAGGCCTGCGTCCTACGGATCTCCTCAATCCTTGTCCTCCCACCCGTACTTGCCGATCAGTTTGACAAACCGACATCCCCCAAGATTCTTTTTGATGAGGCCCTCCTTGTTCCGAACAACCTGAAAGAGATCCTGTAGGCCAGCTTCACCCACAGGAATCACCATGCGGCCCCCGACGGCCAGTTGATCCACGAGAGGTTGCGGGATTTCGGGGGCTCCGGCCGTGACCATGATCGCATCAAATGGGGATTTCTCCTTCCACCCATAGGTCCCGTCAAAAATCTTGATCTCCACATTAAAACAGTTTAACTCATCGAGGATCTTTCGCGCCGTTGATGCGAGATCGGAGATTCTCTCAATACTGTAAATCTTTTCAGCCAGTTTAGCCAGAATGGCTGTCTGATAACCTGAGCCTGTTCCGATTTCCAATACTCTTTCATGGCCCCTGAGCTCGAGCCCCTCTGTCATGAGCGCAACCATATAGGGTTGAGAGATGGTCTGCCCATGCCCGATAGGGAGTGGGTAGTCATTGTAGGCCTGACTCCGGAGGGCTTCTTCCACAAAGAGGTGTCTTGAAATCTCCCGCATGACCTCGATGACTCTGAGATCTTTAATACCACGGGAGACGATCTGCTCGTCAACCATTCGGTTTATTGCCCTCGAGAAATCCATAGCTCTAGACCTAAGAAGCTTCGTCGACTCGCTTCTTCAATTCATAGAGCTTGTTCATGGCCTCTATGGGGCTCATCGTATCAATTGAGATCCGCCGCAATTCTGTCCGGATCCATTCATCTTCTGCCGAAAAGAGATCGAGCTGACCCGGGCCCGCGGTCTCTCCTGGTCTGACGGCAAGCCTCGGTACCCCTCCCTTTGTCAACTCGCCTTTTTCCAGATTTCCCAGGATCTCTTTCGCCCTTTCGATAACCTCTTGGGGAAGACCAGCCAGCCGAGCAACCTGAATTCCATAACTCCGGCTGGCGCTTCCTGGCACGATCCTCCTCAGGAAGATCACTTCGTCATTCCACTCTCTCACCGCAAAGTTGAAGTTCTTCACTCGCTTTTTGGTGAGGGCCAGTTCGGTGAGCTCGTGATAATGGGTTGCGAACAGTGTCTTAGCTCCAAGATTTGGCTCATCATGGATGAATTCTGCAACAGCCCAAGCGATACTCAACCCATCAAATGTACTTGTACCCCTTCCGATTTCGTCCAAGATGACGAGGCTTCTTGGAGTCGCTTCGCTGAGAATACGGGCTGCTTCCATCATCTCCACCATAAAGGTGGACTGTCCGCGAACAATGTTGTCTGAGGCACCGACCCTGGTGAAAATACGATCCACAACGCCAACCGCGGCAGATTCAGCAGGAACGAAGCTGCCCATCTGAGCCATCAGGACGATCAGCGCAACCTGTCGCAAAAATGTTGATTTTCCGGCCATATTCGGCCCTGTGATGACGAGCAGCTGATTCTCTTCACAATCGCATAAGACGTCGTTGGGAACGAAAACCTCTGATGGCCTTAGCTGTTCAACCACAGGATGTCGCCCGCCCTGGATGGAAACCGCTGTTTCGTCATTCAGACTCGGCCGTCTATAGCTATTCTGATCCGCCACCTCGGCAAAGGTTGCAAGAACATCGAGGTCTCCTAGGCTGGACGCCGTTTGCTGGATTCTCCGATTCTCCATGAATACTGTGCTTCGGATTTCGTCAAATAGCTTGTATTCGAGCCGAGTGATCTTCTCCTCAGCGCCCAAAACCCGAGACTCATACTCTTTCAGTCGCGGCGTAATGAACCGCTCAGCATTGGTAAGGGTCTGCTTTCGAATGTAGTCATCCGGTACTCTGTTTAGGTGGGTTTTTGTAATTTCAATGTAGTAGCCGAAGACCTGGTTGAACCTTACCTTCAGCGAGTTGATGCCGGTGCGTTCTCTTTCCTCCTTTTCCAAACGGGCGATCCATGTTTTCCCCTCGCGGATTACTTGCCTGAGCCCATCCAACTCGCTGTTATAGCCGTCTTTGATGATTCCACCCTCTTTGATCGTTGGCGGGGCGTCATCCCGGATACTCTCCTCAATGATGCGTCCCACATCCTGAAGGTCGTCCAGGGCAGCAAAGATCTCTCCAAGCAGCGGAGCCTCAAAGGCTTGAAGAACCCTCTTGATGTCTGGAAACCGGTAGATCGATGCCTTCAGAGCGACGAGATCTCTTCCATTGGCCCGTGCCATAGCGATACGGGTGTTCAACCGTTCCAAATCGTAGACCTCTTTGAGGGGCTCTCGAATCTCGTGGCGCTCCATCTTCTTTTCGACGAACTCCTCGACAGCATCCAGGCGTCGCTTAATCTCCCTCAGATCCATAAGGGGATAGAGCAACCAGTGTTTGAGTGCTCTGGCGCCCATCGCAGTGACAGTAACATCGAGAACACCCAGAAGGGATCCCCTGACCTTCCCTTCAACCAGACTCTCCGTCAGTTCGAGATTTCGTCTCGTCGTCTCGTCCACAACCATATAGTTACGGACCTGGAAACAGTCAATGGTCTTGAGATGGGCCAGAGTTGATCGGTCATTTTCTCTGATGTATCGAAGTACTGCGCCCGCCGCCACCAATGCTTCTTCAGCATGAGGCTCGTCAAGACGCGTCCCCTGGATGGATTGGTACTGTTCCTCGAGACATCGCCTTGCCCCTCTGCGATCAAAATAAGCGTTCGATAGGATGTTGACAAAACGTTCTCCCATGGATCGCTTAAAGGAATCGAATTGAGGACTCTGCTGAAAGCTTTCTGGGAGAATGATTTCTTGAGGATCATTCCTCGCTGCCTCGGTTATCAGGCTCCCGAGATCTTCCACCTGAAAAGCTCTGAATTCGCCGGTCGAGAGATCTAAAAGGGCGACTCCGAATCGGCTATCATTGGGGGAAATTGCCATGAGATAGTTGTTGGATTTCGCTTCAAGATAGTCGCTGTCAACAACTGTACCCGGAGTAATGACTCTAACGACCTCTCTCTTGACAAGCCCCTTTGCTTGCTTGGGATCTTCGGTCTGTTCGCAAATCGCGACCTTATATCCCCGCTCGATGAGCTTGGCAATATAGGAATCAGCAGCGTGATACGGCACTCCACAGAGCGGTGCACTTTCCTCGTTCCCTTTATTCCTCGAGGTCAGGGTGATCTCGAGCTCGCGGGAAGCCACCTTCGCGTCTTCGAAAAACATCTCGTAGAAATCCCCCATGCGGTAAAAGAGAATGGCGTCTGGATATTCGCTTTTGACGCGGAGGTATTGCTCAATCATAGGAGTTCTCGCCGGCATGATAGAATCCTCACCGAATCCGGAAAGTGGATTCCCTTTCGACTGACACTGAAAAACAAAAGGAGACGGACTTGAGGAGACCCGAAAACTGTACTCCCTCCACGAGACGAATCCGACCCCCCAGGAATAAGCCCGAGGATCCTGACGCCCCTCTCGTGACCCGCTTGGAAAATCTCGTTTGGAGTCCACAGGGGAGTTTTTCAGTGACGATTTATTAAATTTAGCAGAACGAATAGGAAAAGTAAAAACCAAAAAGAGCCGGAGGTCGAACCATGGCACCGATTCACGCGCCGGAAAGTGTTGGGAGAGGAGGTATTCTCACCTTTGGGCTAGGCACGCTCTATTTCTACTCATCAAGCAACAAAGTCTTGACATGCTGGATCAGGATCCTGATCTATGGAAATAAGGCGATCGATTCCAAACCGGCGTTCTCGGGAAATCCGCACATGAGATTCATGTTCTGGACCGCCTGACCGGAAGCGCCCTTGACCAGGTTGTCGATGGCGCAGATGATGACCGCTACCTTCCTGTCGTCTGCCACTTTCAAGCCGATGTCACAGAAATTAGAGCCCCTAACGTTGGAGACGTTGGGATACTCTCCTTCGGGGCACAACCTGATAAAGAATTCTCCATCGTAGGATTTCGCGTACAGGGCCAACAGACTTTTTATATCGGTTTTCCGGTCGAGCTTTACATATATCGTGCTGAGGATCCCCCGATCCATCGGTATCAAGTGCGGCACAAAAATCGTTCGGACAGGCTCCTGGGCGATTCGGCTGAGTTCCTGTTCGATTTCTGGATGATGCCTATGCTCCAAGATTTTATAGGCCTTGAGACCTTCATTCACCTCACAGAACAGAGTCCCCAGCGATGGATCGCGACCTGCCCCGCTAACCCCGGATTTGGCATCGATCACGATCCCAGACAGATCGACCCGCTTCTCTCTGACCATGGGTGTCAATGCGAGAACAGCACCCGTGGGATAACAGCCAGGATTTCCGACTATTCGAGCCTTCGTGATTTGCTCTCGGTGCAGTTCAGGAAGCCCGTATATCGCCTCTCTGAGCAAGTCCTCGCATCCATGGGGCTGATACCACTTCTCGTATACCTGAGGATCTGTGAACCGAAAGTCGGCACTCAGATCGACCACCTTCTTTCCCCGAGCGTAGAAGTGGGGAACCACCTCCATGGCTGTCTGATGAGGAACTGCTGTGAAGACAAAATCGGACTTCTCTGCGATACGGTCAAAGTCAAGAGGTTCACAAACGAGATCGATATGACCTTTGAGAGCAGGGAAGACACTGTCGATGGGCAATCCCTCAAACTTCCTTGAGGTCAATGCTGAGACGCGGACGAGAGGATGATTAACCAGTATTCGGAGTAACTCCATCCCAGTATATCCGGTGGCACCGACGATAGCGACCTTAAGCATCTATTCTTCTCCAGGGTTGAAGAGTCTGCTATCCTTCCGATTGATCTTACTCTCACCCGCCTCCCCGTCTCACGGCGGTCACTCGAGTCCACAGAAACCGGAAGCTTCAGAGCCTTTGTCTGATCTGTTAACCGCCAAAATCAGACAAAACGCTTCCCCCCGCAGCAAGGTTTAAGCTGAATCTTACTCTCAAGGATTCAGTCTAAAGGTTTTGAGCCCTCTGTAAGAGATAGGAACGGGCCTTATGATCAGGTACGGCTGCGGGCGTCACCCCTGGGCAAATAGCCACAGATAGGCGAGGCCGTGCTTTCTTCCCACTGCGGGGTAACTCACCTTTTCAATAAAAAAGGAGGCCCGAAGGCCTCCCGAGTTTAGCGCTTGGAGTACTGAAAGCTTGCCCGGGCGCCGCGTTTGCCATACTTTTTCCTCTCTTTGACCCGTGGATCGCGCGTGAGAAAACCCGCCCTCTTCAATGTTTCTCGATAGTCTGGGTTAAAGGCCAAGAGTGCCCTTGCAATTCCGTGTTTGATGGCTCCAGCTTGCCCCGATATCCCACCTCCCCGCACATTGGCATAGACATTAAACTGCCCTATCGTTTGGGTAACCTCAAAGGGCTGGTTGATGATCATTTTGAGTGTTTCTCTGCCGAAAAAATCTTCAAGGGCACTCTTATTGACCTCGAAAGTCCCTTCCCCTGGCTCCAACCAGACTCGGGCAATCGATGTCTTTCGCCTTCCCGTCGCATAGTATTTATCGGGCATGTTCCCTCCCCAGAATGCAGTTTTCAGTCGTCAGGGTCCAGTTGCTTGGCAAACTGGTCCAACCGTGAAGACGATCTCCACACCCCAAGATCGCTCACCGGTCTTACCGTGATGTTCAGCTTCCTATGGTTTGGATGGCTTTTGCTGATCCCCCGCTCCGCCAAACCGACGACTATTCGAAAACTCTCACCCAGTATCACTGAATCGTTCATTTACAAATGGAGCCCTTTATCGTTTTAGACATCTAAGACTTGAGGCTGTTGGGCCTGGTGGGGATGGTCAGGACCTGCATAGACTTTCAGCTTTCTCAGCATCTGTCTCCCAAGAGGGTTCTTGGGGAGCATCCCCTTCACAGCCCTTTTTAGAACCATTTCTGGCTTTTTGTCCAGCAACATCTTGGCATTGATCGACTTCAAGCCGCCGGGGTAGCCGGTATGCCAATAATAGACCTTTTTTTCCATCTTCTTCCCCGTCAACCGGATCTTATCGGCATTGATCACCACGACAAAATCGCCGGTATCCACATGAGGGGTGTAGATGGTCTTGGTCTTTCCCCGCAGAATTCTGGCCAGCTCCGTAGCCAACCGACCCAGTACCTTTCCCTCAGCATCCACAAGGTACCAGGCCTTCTGAATATCCTCTTTTTTAGCACTAAACGTCTTCATGATCCCCATGTCCCAATCTCAATAGACTGTGAAGATAATGATTTAGACATCCATTGTCAAGGGCGAAGGAACGAGGAGCTTCCCAAATTTTTCAGTGTCAGGCTCATCTATCCTTTCGATTGTGGAGAGGTTTTGGTGTTTCTGAAATAGACCCTTTCCCGTGAGGTCGAATTCCGAAGAAAATGGAGAACCTATTCAGGGGGTGCCGTGCCTCATGAAGCCGACCGCCTTCGACGCGGGCCACCCCTCTCTTCCAGGAACAACAGAATGGGGCTCGCGACAAAGATCGATGAATAGGTTCCGACAATAACGCCTACCAGTAGAGCAAAGGCAAAGTCGTGAATGACGCCTCCGCCAAGAAGGAAAAGAACAACGACCACCACGAGGGTTGTCATCGAGGTGAGTATGGTCCGACTCAGCGTCTCGTTGATGCTCGTATTAATCACCTCTTTCAGTGTCTCTCTTCTGAGCTTCTTGATATTCTCTCGAATGCGATCGAAGACGACAATTGTGTCGTTCAACGAATATCCAATAATCGTCAGCAGCGCCGCGATAATTGGCAAGGTGAACTCCTTATTTGTCAGGGAGAAAGCACCGACCGTGATAATGACGTCGTGGATCAAAGCGGTAACGGCCCCGAGGGCGAATCGAAATCTGAGGACGATGCAGAGACCGAGTGTAATCAGAACTACCAGGAAAATCAGGTACGATAGCCCGATAAAATCCTTGAGAAGATAGGATGGAATGCCGATCGACGCCGCCATGAGAGCACTTGCCATCCACTTCATTTCGAACCGCCCCGAAATGTACACCGCAATAAACAGGATAGCAAAAAAGAGCGCAAATAGGGCTTTGTCTGTCAGCTCTCTTCCCGCCTTCGGACCTACCATCTCCACCCGCCGTATCTCTACGGTTCCGGCTCCCAAGCGGTCTTCCAGGTTTTTTTTGATCCGATCTGATAGGCCTTCCAACCGCGTCTCAGTCATTTCGACCCGAATGATATATTCATTCTGTCCAGGTTCCCCGAATCGCTGAACTTCGGCACCCTCTAACCCGACTGCTTCGAGGCCTTCTCTCAACTCGGCCACCCCGACAGACGACGGAACTCTCACCTGAACGAGGGTGCCGCCTTTGAAATCGACCCCGAGATTTGGTCCACCATGGAGGATAAGGGATAGGATGCTGATGAGGATGAGGATCCCTGAAAAAACGATCGCATACCCTCGGAACCCAACAAAGTTAATACGAATACCGGGTTTGATAAATTCCATCGAATCCTCCAGAATGCCAGAAAATGCTCGAAATGGGGCTTCTCTGAACAATTTCTAAAAAACCGGCAAGGACAGCTCTGAGAAAATCCTGTCCGTGGTCGACTGTCCGTCACTCATGGCGACAACCGAACTCTGACAACAGTCAACTCGTGTCAAATGCTGACCTTCTTCATCTCCACCTTCGCCAGGAGAAAATCGAAAATCAACCTCGAGACAAAGAGAGCCGTGAAAAGGCTCGCAATGATCCCCACAGTCAGGGTCACGGCAAACCCCCTGACAGGTCCTGTTCCAAATTGAAATAGCACAACCGCCGCGATCACCGTGGTAATGTTGGCATCCAAAATGGTTAAGAGGGCCTTCGAAAACCCGCCGTCCACAGCTGCTCGGGGCGTTTTTCCGGATCTCAGTTCCTCACGAATCCGTTCAAAAATCAAAACGTTCGCATCAACGGCCATTCCAATGGTCAGTACGATTCCTGCGATTCCAGGCAGGGTTAGTGTCGCCTGAAACCCTGCGAGGACCGCTAAGATGAAAACCATGTTTAACACCAACACCAAATCGGCGATTATTCCGGAAAGTTTATAGTAGAGTGCCATAAAGAGGACAACCAGTATCCCGCCGATGATCACCGATTTTACCCCCTTCCGGATAGAGTCACCTCCCAGAGAGGGCCCAACGATGCTCTGATAGCGAAACTCAACCGGAGCGGGCATGGCGCCCGATTTCAGGACGATTTGGAGTTCTCTTGCTTCCTCAGGGGTGAAATTGCCCGTGATCTGTCCCCGGTCTGTAATCCTCGACCTGATCACTGGGGCGGATTGCACCTCTCCTTCCAGGACGATGGCGAGTCGCTTCCCAATATTCTTTCCTGTCAATACACCGAAGCGTCTGGCGGCCTTTGACTCAAGTTGAAAATCGACTGCAATCTGTCCATTCTCATCATACCCAAGCCGTGCGTCTTTNNAGCCGTGCGTCTTTTAGGTCGGCCCCAGTGATCTTGGCTTCCCTTTCCAGAAGATATGCCACGATCCTTCCATTCTCGCTCCCCATGAGGATAACGGTCCCTTCGGGAATCTTTCCTCCGTGTCGATCGCGAATGGCCTGTCCAGTCAAATCGGTTTCAACAACCATTTGAAAACTCAGCTGGCCGGTTCTCTCAATAATCCTTCTGGCCGCTTCGGTATCCATAATCCCCGGGAGCTCAACGATGATTCGGTTTCGTCCCATCGTTTGAATCGACGGTTCTCTGACCCCCTCTGGGTTGATCCGTCTCTCGATGATTTCCCTGGCCTGTCTGACGGCCAAATCCGCGATCTCTTCTCGGATCTCAGCTCTGAGTCTGAGGACCAGGGTTTTCCCATCTTGGAGGGGCTCGTCCACAACCGTCCAATCACGGTACTGGTTTTCGATCAGGTCCTTGCCCTGATCTCTGAATTCAGTAGACAAGAACCTGATCACGATGTCATTGTTCTCGGCTTTTTCAACCGATCGGGCCCAGATCTTCTTTCTCTTCAGAACCTGCTTGATTTCGTCTTTAATGAGAATGGCTTCGTTTTCCACCGCTTTTTCGCTCCTGACCTCCATGTCGAGGTGCATTCCTCCCTGGAGATCGAGGCCAAGGGAGATCTTTTTGGAGAACGTCTTCGGCCACGAATCAGGAAGCTTCTTGACAAGGGTGGGTACGAGATAAATCAGGGCCACGGCCGTCACGATCAATACCAGCAGGCCCCGCCATCTGAGGCTTCTCTCCATTGTGGGCGACCTCTTATCTTTGAGTCAGTTAGAAAACGGATAAAAAGAATCCAAGAATCCCGGTCCTTGTCGAACCGGCATCTTGGCATAGGCTTGAGATCGGTCACGGAAAACGATCCGCTTCCAAACAAAAAAGCAAGTTACCCTAAATCCCTTGAAATGGCAAGACGAAATGATATTTGCAAAACTGAGGGACTTGACATCCTTTTCGATCGTTCTATATTAAATGAAGATAGATTGAGAAATTGTTTTTCTCACGGCAAGGCGGTAAGCCGTGGAAAAGGAAGGGAGCTTTTATGCCTTGGAATGGAGACAATCGAGGAGGTTGGCAAGAGGGGCCCCCAGATCTCGGGGAGGTGATCAAAAAGGCGAGAGAGTCAGTTGGTCTTGGGAAGGGGGGAAAGCCTATCTGGCTCATTGTGATCGTGATCATTCTGGGGGTCATTCTGGTTTACACGACGGTCTTTACGGTTCCACCTGGCCACCTGGCGGTGGTCCTTCGATTTGGTGAGTATTCCGGCGAGGTTGGGGAGGGACTTCACTTCAAGATTCCTTTTGGAGTCGACACGGTCTACAAGGTACACACGGAACAGGTGGACACGGAGACCTTTGGTTTCAGAACGATCCGCCCCGGCATTCGGACCCAGTACGAGAAGAGCGCCGCGAGGGAGCGGGAATCTCTCATGCTCACGGGCGATCTAAACGTCATCGACGTCGAGTGGATCGTCCAGTTCCGGAGAGAAGACCCCCGAAAATACCTCTTTAACGTCCGAGATCCGACTAAGGCGCTCCGAGACATCAGCGAATCGGTGAATCGGCGCATCGTCGGGAACTGGAGCTTCGATTATGTTCTCCAGAACCGGGAAGAGGTCAACAAGATGGCTCAGGAGGAGCTTCAGAAGATTCTCGACGAGTATGAAACTGGAATTCGTATTGTTAACGTGAGGCTTCAGAATGTGGTCCCTCCTGACCCGGTCAAAGGGGCCTTCAACGAAGTGAACGAGGCCCAGCAGGAGAAGGAGCGGCTCATCAACCAGGCTCAGGAAACATACAACCGAGAGATTCCAAAGGCCAAGGGAGAGGCAGAGAGAACCATCAATGGCGCCCGGGGATTTGCTCTCGAGCGAGTGAACCGGGCACAGGGGGATGTCGCCCGATTCTCAGCCGTTCTCAAAGAATACCGAAACGCCAGAGAGGTCACCAAACGGCGCCTCTATCTCGAGGCCTTTCAGACGATCCTTCCCAACGCCAAGCAGATCTACATCATTGATAGTGAACAGCAGGGCGTCCTGCCGCTCCTCCAATTGAATCAGCAGATGACGAAAGGGGGTGAGGCCCAATGAAACGAATCGGAGCTTTCGCCGGTGTTGTCATTGTTATTTTTCTGATCCTGTTGATTTCGGGCGCCTTCTATACCGTTCGTGAATGGGAACAGGTGGTGATCACCCAGTTTGGAAGGATTATTGGAGAACCGAAGACCGAGGCGGGCCTGTATTTCAAGATCCCCTGGATCCAGCAAATCAATCGGTTTGAGAAGCGAATCCTGAGGTGGGATGGGGACCCCAAAGAGATCCCGACCCGAGACAAACGGTTTATCTATGTCGATACGACGGCCCGATGGCGAATCGTGGATGCGCGAAAATTTCGTCGGGTTCTGGTCACCTACACTCAGGCATACGCCAAACTCGATGACATTATCGACGCGGTTGTCCGGGATTATGTGTCCGCAAATCCTCTGGTGGAGCTCATCCGGACCACAGACTGGATGCCGACACTCAGGGAGGGGGAAGAGAAGGTCGTCTCCCCATTCCCAGAAGCAACTGCCCGAGAAGCCGTTGTCTTAGGAAGAGAGAAAATCACTCGGGCCATTCTGGCCGAGGCGTCAAAGGCCATGCCCGCCTTTGGTATGGAACTGGTCGATGTTCGCATCAAACGGATCAACTACGTCGAGCGAGTGCGGAAGAAGGTTTACGAACGGATGATATCGGAAAGGAAACGCAAGGCCGCCCAGTTTCGATCAGAGGGCGAGGGCAAACAAGCAGAGATTCTCGGACGGATGGAGAAGGAACTGAAATCGATTGTCTCAGGCGCATATCGGACGGCCGAGGAGATTCGTGGAAAGGCCGATGCCGAGGCCACCAAGATCTATGGAGAGGCTTATAATCAAGATGCGGAGTTCTACGCCTTTTTCAAGACCCTGGAGACATACAAAGAAGCAGCCTACAAGAATGCTTTTGTCATTCTGGGAACCGATTCAGACTACTATCGGTTCCTGAAGAATATCCCGAAATAGGCTTCGGCCTCATCGGTTCATTCAAGGTACAGCCGGGAGGAAATCCATCTGACGGCATGGGGTAGCGGCTCTGTGCCAGTGAGCTATTGGTCGCTCCATCTCCCATATCTTTCCCGTAGAATCCGATGGAGAATCTTCCCGGTCCCCGTTCGGGGCATCTCGTCTTCCTCGATGAAGTCGACCGATTTGGGGATTTTGTACCCGGCAATTTTACCCCGACAACACTGGATCAACTCCTTGGCGAGGTCCTCGGAGGGTGTGTGTTCTGCATGGAGAATGACCACTGCTTTGACTGCCTCTCCCCACTTTTTGTCCGGAACTCCGATAACGGCTACGTCCTTAACCACCGAATGAGACCCGAGCACATTTTCAACCTCTGAGGGATAGACATTTTCTCCGCCAGTGATAATCATATTGGCCTTCCGATCGACGAGATGGTAATAGCCATCCTCGTCTCTTTTGGCCATGTCGCCTGCGCTGAACCACTCGCCCTCGAAGACCGCTTTGGTCTTCTCAGGGTCCTTCCAGTACTCCTTGAAGATCATAGGAGTCCGTGAAAAGAGCTCCCCAACCTCTCCATCAGGGACTTCCCTGCGATTCTCATCGAGAATTTTAATCCGGTCGGTGCCAAAGATCTCTCTGCCAATCGATCCGAGCTTCTTCATCTGTTCGTCAGGACGGAGCAGAGTCACGAGTCCGGCTTCTGTGGATCCGTAGGCCTCCCAGAGTTCAGCGTTCTTGAAATACTTCATAATCTCGATTTTGGTATCCTTCCTAGCGGGCGCTGAAGATATGAGAAGTTGACGGATGGAACTCACATCGTATTTCTTTTTCACTTCTCCGGGCAGAGCAAGCATCATGATGTAGTGGGTGGGGACGAGGGAAGTAAAGGTGATCTTCTCTCTGTCGATGATTCTGAGGAGGTCCTCTGCGTCAAAGCTCACCATGTTGTACACAAAACAAGAGGCCCCCACGTAGGTATATGCAAAAGAGTAGAAAATCGAGTTCACATGGCACATGGGCATGACGAGCATCACCCGGTCTTCGGGACGCACACCGACGTTGATATCATTCAACACATACTGGGCAATGTAACTCTCATGGGTTCGCACGACCCCCTTTGGTCGCCCTGTGGTACCTGAAGTATACATGAAGGTCCAGACATCCTCTCCGTCCACGACGACGTCGGGCTTCTCCGGAGATCCCCGGGCCACGATTTCCTCATAGGGGATACCGCCTCGGGGGAGTTCGCCGTCACGCATGTAGATGTAATTCCCCCTGACAATAGGTAACCTCTCCTTCATGCCTTCCACCAGATCGACGAATCCTTCTGCAACGATAAAAGCCTTGGAGTCAGAATGGTTGATGATGTATTCGATCTCCGGAGGAGCCAGTCGAAACATGATGGGGACGGCAACCTGTCCTCCTTTGGCTGCCGCTGCATAAATTTCCATCCATTCCAAGCAGTTATAGGCTATGATCGCGAAACGATCGCCATGGCCAACTCCCATATCGGTCAGCGCATTGGCCAGGCGATTCGAGCGTTCGTTCCACTCCTTGAAGGTGTATCGCTTGAATTTGTCGGCAACAGCCTCTTTGGCTGGATCACTGATCGCCTGAACCGCGAGAATCTCACCAACAGGCAACCACTTGCTAATGGTCATGCTCTCCACTCCCCCCTTTCCCTGTCACTTGTGGGCATTCTAGCTATCCATAGGGGCCTTGTCAAACCTACACTTCCCTTGACGAGTTCCCCTATATTCACGCGAGCCTGCTATCTCTGAGCGACATTGCGGAAGCGGTGGGGATCCCTCGAGAATGAGCGAAGAGGGGAAAACCGCGCCTTTAGAGCGCGACCGCTGAGGCTTCAGCAGGCTCTCGATCTCATCGCACGTCAAATACCTGTACTTTCCTGGCTTCAGGCCACCGAGACCCAGCGATCCATACTTGACCCGCAAGAGTCTCAAGACGGGATGTTCGATATTTTGGAACATCCTTCTGACCAGTCGATTTCGCCCCTCTCGAACGACCACTTGCCACCAGGAGTTGGCCTTCAGGGTTTTGATCAGCTTCACCCCGGCGGGCTGGGTCCGACCGTCCCTCAATTTCACCCCTTTTCTGAGGAGTTGGATCTTTTTTGGATCAGGAACGCCTTTGACTTTGACGCGGTAGGCTCGTGTCTTTTCATACTTCGGATGGGCCATGGTTTGGAAGAACTCACCGTCGTTTGTCAGAATCACGAGGCCCTCCGAGTCTGCATCGAGTCGTCCCACTGGATATAAGCGAAACCTCACACCCTTAAGGAGATCAGTCACAACTGGGCGGCCCAGGGGATCTCTCCGTGTGCACAGAACGCCACGCGGCTTGTTCAGAAGGATATATACTTTCGGCTCGAGCCTCTTGATGAGCTTTCCGTCAACTCGAATATGATCCTTTATGGGATCAGCCTTGAAATCGAGCCGCGTAACCACGCTGCCATCGACCTGCACTCTGCCCTCTTGAAGGAGTTTCTCGGCTCCACGGCGCGAGGCGATTCCGGCTTTGGATAGTATTTTCTGGAGTCTTTCCCTGGCCAATTGGATACCCCCAGGGCCCTGTGCGACTGTTTCACGAATCGATGGGCGAGAGCGTTGCTCGTACCCTCAAAGTCGGATATCGGAGATTCGAAATCAGAATATCGAAATAAGAAACAAATTCTAACACCGAATGACAGAAACTCGAAACACAACGCGGAATATTCGGATTTAGAATCTTGAAATTGTCTCGTATTTCGAAGTGGTCCCTCTCGGGACGCTTCGCCTGTGCTTCGGATTTGTGGACCATTTCCAGCTTCTCGCCGAACCTTAGAAGCATTATCCTCTGGCGGTAATATCTACTTTTGGGGGTTCACAGGGGAAGGCTCCTCACTGTGGAGTTCTTCGATTTCTCGGAGTGTGGGAAGATCCGAAAGGTTCTTGAGGCCGAAAAACTGGAGAAACTCTCTCGTCGTCCCGTACACCATCGGCCGCCCGGGGACATCCTTGCGACCGAGTATCCTGATCAATCTCCGTTCGAGAAGCGTTCTAATGACCGATACGGAATCGACGCCTCGAATTGCTTCAATTTCGGCCCGCATGATGGGTTGCTTATAGGCAATAATGGCGAGGACTTCCATCGAGGATCGGCTGAGTCGAGGCGCTCGAGTCCTGCGGAGCCTCCGGATCCATTCTGCATATCTAGATTTCGTCCGAAATTGGTAGCCTTCGGCCACGCGGACAAGTTCAAATCCATGGTCCGGATTCTGATACTCCCGATGTAATTCTTCTAAAACCCCCTCGATCCTCTTTTTGTCCGACTCCTCTAATATGTCCCGGATGCTCTCGATTTTCAGCGGGAATTCGGAACTGAAAATCAGACTCTCGATGGCGGGCCTCAAGACCGAAGGATCCATTTCAGGACCTGTTTCATTCTGGGGATTGATCAAGTTCCGGGTTTTTCTTCGAAAGTCTGAAACTTGCCGGTCTTATCGTAGGGAGAGATGCAAGAGATTGCGTGTTTGTAGATGAGTTGATCTGTGCTGCTCTTCAAGATGAGACTGAAATTATCGAAACTCGTAATATAACCCTCGAGTTCTTTCCCCGTGGTCAGCTGCACGTTGACCCAGATTTTTTCCTTTCGCACTTTGTTAAGAAACTGGTCCTGAACATTGATCTGACTTTTTGCCATAGAAACACTCCACGAATTGTTTCAAGGTAAAATACGCTTTATATTACGAATACACTGGATGGTTCAAACTTTCAAGAAGTTTTTCACCCTTGTGAAGACGTCACTCTTTGAATTACTCCCCGCCACCCAGTGGATTTCTGAATCGCCTCCAAACCAAGTCAGTTGACGCTTTGCATAACGCCGACTGTCTCGCTTAATGAGTTCAATGGCGCGGTCTCGTGACAAGTCACCCTGAAGATAGGCCCCGATCTGGCGGTACCCGATGCTCTGCATGGGTCGGAGATCTTCGCCGTAACCCAAATTCAAAAGCCTCTCGACTTCGGCAACCAGTCCTCGATCGATCATTCGATCAACCCGGGCTTCGATACGGCGGTAAAGTGTTTTTCGCTCCATATCAATACCGATCTTCAGAACCCGATATCGGTCTTGAGAAAACCCGTGGCCCTGTCGGAGTTTGCTGACCGGCTTTCCCACAGTCCGCCATACCTCAAGGGCACGGATGATCCGGTAGGCGTCATTCGGATGGATTGTGCTGGCCGAACCAGGATCGATCCGCTCTAATTCTCCGTAGAGGTAGGCCACTCCCCGCTCCCTGGCATCGCTCTGTAACTGTTCCTGAATCTCATGGGGAATAGGAGGGCACGAAAATAGACCGTGGACAAGGGCTTTGATATAAAGGCCGGTTCCCCCCACGAGAAATGCCCTTTTTCCAGAATCCGCAATCCCCTGGATCGCCCGAGCTGCCCCCTCACCGTATTGAGCTGCATCGAAGCGCTGATCCGGATAGACCAGATCAATCATATGGTGATGGATCCGTTTTCTGACCTCCACGGGAGGCTTATCTGTCCCTATGTCCATGTGTATGTAGACTTGCATGGAGTCGGCACTGACAATCTCCCCATTCAGTATCTCGGCGAGTTCGAGACCCAACAAGGATTTGCCAGAAGCCGTGGGACCACAAATGATGACGATGGAAGGTCTGCTCACAGTAGCAGCGATCGAATTTAGGATTTCACATGGAATTGGGTAGGCCACATCTCCGTCACGCCGGTCTCCTATCGAAAAGAATGATCAATCTATGCGCTCGATGGCATCCTTGATTTTTGCAAGGAACTCCTCGACATTGTAGGACTTATAGATGAAATCCTTGGCGCCCAAAGATAGTGCCTGGTCTGGTTCCTCCGTGGTGAACCCGGTGATCATGATGACATCGATTTTTGGATCGATCATCTTAGCCGCCGTGAGCACGTCAATGCCACTTTTCCCGGGCATTTTGACGTCCGTGATCACGATATCGAATCTGTCCGTGGACAACTTGTCGATCGCCACGTTCCCGTTCTCAGCCTCGACAACCTCATAGCCCTCCTCCATCAGGAGACCTCCCAGGGCATCTCGAATGATCTCCTCGTCATCGACCAGAAGTATTTTTTTCGATCGCCCCACGGCTATCCACTCAGACCCTTCGAACCGTGCCAGACTGTGAGTTGCTTTCTTGTCTGATAAAGTGGGCAGCTCTGGCAGGTTGGGACAGGCATATGAGATTTTCGTCGTTCCTCACTTCCAAGGATCTCCCAGCAGCGATGTCCTTGTGCCCTTTTAAAAACCGGACAGTCCTCTCTTTTCATATCCTTCAGGCAAGCTCCGCAATCAACCTCTTTCCAGCAGGGCTTTGCCTTCACCGATGGAAGAATAATTCTGAAGACGGTACCCCCACCTTCATTCCGGTGGACGTCCAGCATTCCAGAATGATTCTTGATGATTTCATAGCTGAGTGAGAGACCGAGGCCGACGCCTTTCCCGTTTTCCTTTGTCGTGAAGAAGGGGTGGAAAATTCTCTCGATATGATCTTCTGGAATTCCCACCCCGGTGTCGATAAAATCTATTTCCACAAAGGCATCATCCAGGAGTCCGAGGGAGCGAATCGTAAACTCCCCGTGGCCAATAGGGTCCATGGCATCCCTTGCATTGGTGATCATATTGAGAAAAACCTGGTGAAGCTGGTTTTTGTCGGCCACGACCCTGGGGAGATCTTTGCGAAGGTCCTTGGTCAGCTTGATATTATGGTTTTCGAGTTGTTTCTGAACCATCATCAAGGCATCTTCAATCGGTTCGTTGACATTGACCTCTCTCTTCTCTGCTTTGGATTGTCGGGAAAACATCCGAATATTGTTGGTGATCTTCGTCATACGATCGACTTGGGTGATGATCTTCTGAATGTTTTGGTGCTCACGGCTCTTCGGATCGAGCCCCTTGAGAGACCTCTCTGCAAAAATGCCGATGGCGAGCAGTGGCTGGTTCAGTTCATGAGCGATACTCGCCCCCAACTGCCCCATCCCCACCATCTTCGCCGCCTGGATCAGTTCAGCCTGGGTTTTCTTCAGCTCCAGGTTGGCCGCCTCTAGCTCGTAGGAGAATTCTTGAGCCCGCTTCTTTTCGAGATTGATCTTCTGAATGTCATCTTGGACTCGCTGGGCCATCATATCGAAAGCAGACGACAACTGTCCGATCTCATCTTCCGAGGTCGTCTCAACCCGCTTAGAGAGGTCACCATCGGCAAAACCCTGGGCCGCACCAACGAGGGTATGGATCGGTCGGATCAAAAGCACCCTCACGACGATATAGCCAAAAACGAAGTATATGGCGATACCGGTGATCCACAGGGTTAGAATGGTCAGCGTGATCTTTTTCTGGGCTTGCGTGACCCTTTCATTCGAGCTGGAAACCACGAAAGAGGCGACAGGTCGGCCATCCACGACGTAGGGATAGAAGACCGCCTTTTGCGATGCACCGCCCATTCTCAGGTCTTTGATCACTGGAACCGGGTTCGGACCAGCCAGAGTCTGAGGCATCATGGCAGTCAGTGTGGTGAGAAGTTCTCCATCCTCGCCTTCAAGCGTGGAAGACAGGATCTCGCCCTTTTGGTCGAATACCACGACCTCCGTATCAGGCATCTTCTCCTTAATTCTCCGGAGAGACCTCCGAATAGAGGGGAGATGCCGCTCGGGAATGTGGGGATAAGGCACTCTCCCTGTCATCTCGTAAAGGAACATAAATGTGGCATGACCGAGAGAGAGTACTCGCGCATTCGCCTTCTCCTCTAGCATTCGAGTAGAGATATTGACACTATAGGGGAGAGTCAAGAGTAGACCGACGAACCCGATTATCAGGAAAGGGAATGAGAGTTTATAGAACAGCCTTGTTTTCAACAACCTCAACACGAAAATGGTACGTTCCTCCTTTGTTCAACCCGAATCGATCCACTCTGGTTGGTCAGGAAAATCATGGTTTTCTTGATCCAAGCAATGAAAAACAGTCCCTGATTCGAGGAGTTTTCCAGATAACACCGGGAGAGATGCTCAAATGATGAAACAATCTTCATGGAATTTAGGATGACGACGCCTCCATCATCATATCCCGTTTGTGGAGGAGAACCTTGATCCGATGACAGAGAATCTCGCTCTTGAAAGGCTTGAGGATGAAGTCGTCTGCCTTTGACAACAGTAAGGCTCGGGCGTGACTCTTCGGGTCAGTAAACGCGCCCGTAATGATGATGACAAGGGTTTGGGCGAGTGTTTCGTCTTCATCTGTTTTGATTTCACGGCAAACCTTAAATCCATCTTTCTTAGGTATCTGGGCATCGAGGACGATGAGATCTGGCCGCTCAGCCTTGAACTGTTCGATGGCCTCATCCCCATCTGCTGCTGTAACCACGTTATAGCCCTCGTCCAACAAAAGCCCTTCTAAGGCGTCAACGACGACCTCTTCGTCATCGACAATCAGTATCTTATCCTTTTTCATCTACACCTCCTGTTTCCCATACTTCAGACTTTTTTCACTCAGGTGGGAAAGAGGAACCCTCACCCCTGGGTTTCCCTCATTTTTTTGAGTCTCTTGAGCCGGAACAGGTCTTCTCTCTCCCTCTCTTCCAAGATTCGCTCGATAAAACGGCTTTGTTCCTGTAGAGCGGGTATAACAACCTGCTCTAGTGCATTGACGCGTCGTGTCGTTTTACGGATCTCGTCCCCCAAACGTTTCACCCTAATTTCATTACTGGCCATGGCAATGATCAGATTGAGAATGCCCTCAAAGGATGTTGCTGCGTCGTCGATTCGGGAGGAAACCGTGTGGATTCCATAGCCCCTTGCCATCACAGACCGAACGACGCTTCTTTTTTCAAGCTCAGGCACCCGAATGCCCCAGATGTTGCGCCGTTCTATCCCCAATGAGATCTCCCTTTTGGTCGACATTCCGACGGATTTTACCACATGAGGTCCATCGATTCCCAGCGCGAGATTCAGAACGTTGGCTGCATTTCGAACACGTTCATCCAATTCATCTCGGAAGGAGAACATCTCCCTGACCATGGTAAAAAACTCCTTGACCAGAGCGTCCCTTTTATTCTTGAGCAGACTCACGCCATCGACGGCAAGATTTGTCTGGGCCTTATTCTGGAGCAGATTCATTCGGGTGGGATTGATTTTCTCCAAGGCTGGTACTCTCCTAGCTATTCAATGACGGCCGGCGCTGCCTTTCTCTCCTCTTGATAGTATAGATCGATATGCTCCATCTTGATTCGCCTCAATTCGGCTTTCGGAAGTTGCGAAAGCTGGCTCCAACCGATTTCGAAAGTCTGCTCGATCGGTCGATCTTCCAATCCCTGGTTGATAAAAGTTCTCTCGAAATCTTCGGAAAACTTGAGGAAGCCTTGGTCTAACTCAGTCAGCGCTTCTTCTCCCACGATCGCCACCAGCCTTCTGAGTTCTCTCCCTTTGGCGTAGAAGGCATAAAGCTGATCCGCAAATCCCCGATGGTCCTCTCGAGTCTGTCCCTCACCGATCCCCTGATTCATTAACCGGGACAGGCATGGCAGCGCATCGATCGGAGGATAGATCCCTTTACGATGAAGCTCCCGGCTTAACACAATCTGACCCTCCGTGATGTATCCAGTGAGATCGGCAATCGGGTGAGTGATGTCGTCATCCGGCATGGTCAGAATCGGGATCTGCGTAATAGAACCCTTTTTGCCCCTGATGCGCCCTGCCCTCTCGTAGATCGTGGCAAGATCTGTATACATGTAGCCTGGGTAACCCCGCCTTCCTGGCACCTCTTCTCGAGCCGAACCGATTTCCCGAAGCGCCTCACAGTAATTCGTTATATCCGTAAGAATGACTAGAACGTGCATGTCACACTCAAACGCCAGATACTCAGCAGCTGTTAGCGCGCAGCGCGGGGTGAGAAGCCTCTCAATCGTTGGCTCATCAGCCAGATTTAGGAAGATAACCGCCCGGCTCAGGGCGCCCGTCCTCTCAAAATCGCGCATGAAAAAGGAAGCCTCTCTCTCGGTGATACCCATGGCGGCGAACACGACCGCGAAATGTTCCCCTTCACCCCTGACCTTGGCTTGCCGGACCAATTGGCTGGCAATGTCGTTCGCAGGGAGGCCAGCCCCTGAAAAGATAGGTAGCTTCTGCCCTCTCACGAGGGTGTTCAGTCCATCGATCGTGGAAAGTCCGGTCTGAATGAACTCTGCAGGCCGTTCCCGAGAAATGGGGTTAATGGTAGAACCCATAATCTCAAGCCGCTTCTTAGGGAGCACCTGAGGTAAACCATCGATGGGCTTCCCCGAGCCGTTGAAAACCCTGCCAAGCATGTCGATGGACACACCGATTTTGGCGACCTCGTCCCTGAAAACCACTCGAGTCGTGGCAACATCTAAGCCAGTGGTGGCCTCCAAGACTTGTATCACCACGTGGTCATCTGAGGTTTCCAAAACCTGGCCAGTTCGCTCCTCGCCCGTCGGGAGGAGAATCCGAACCATGGCCCCATATACGGCCTCTGGAATACTCCGAGTAAAAACCAGCGGACCAGAAATGTAATTCACAGCCTGGTGTTGCTTTGTTGCAAGATCCATCACAGTTCTCCCAATTCTTTGACGATACGAGACATCAGGTCATCCACCCTCTCCTTGAACTCTTCAGTGGGAATCTCCTTCATGCGAGAAAGCTCCTCCCTGAGAGGGTGTCCGATGAGAGTCTCGAGGGGAACACCTCTCTCCAATGCCTTATCGCTCTCTTTGTAGTAAATCATCAAGGCCTTGACCATGCCGTGTTGCTTCTCAAAAGGGCAGAAACAGTCTACCTCGTGAAACGCACTCTGGCGGAGGTAGTCTTCTCTCATGGACCGGGCCATCTCCATGATGAGCCGCTCCGCATCAGGTAGAGCATCTAAACCCACAAGCTGGGCCACCTCCTGGAGTTCTGTCTCTTTTTGGAGCAGAACCATCGTCTCTTCCCTGAGATCGTCCCAATCCTGAGCAACATTCTCCTGAAACCACTCCTTCAGATGCTCCGAATAGAGGCTGTAACTTCGAGTCCAACTGATCGCTGGGAAGTGGCGTGCGTAGGCCAAGGTCGTGTCCAAGGCCCACAAGGCGCCGGCGATTCTCATGGAGGCCTGGGTCACCGGCTCTGAAAAATCTCCACCTGGAGGAGAGATGGCGCTAATTACAGTCACCGACCCTTCGCGTCCATCATCCCCGAGACACGC
>WVXP01000045.1:0-1206 GCA_011773445.1 Pseudomonadota bacterium
CGTGTCTTGATCTGCTCGAGAAGATTTCTCATGGTATGTAACCGCTTGCGCAGGTCGAGGACGAGGCTATCTCCTTCATGCCTTCGCATCTCTTTCAAGGATGCGAGAGAGCGCTCGATGATCTCCCGAATTTCCTCCCAATATGCCTCGAGACTCCCTTCATCTTCCACGAGGACGATGGTGTCTTTGGCCTGTGCAATCATGTCGAGATCTATCTCTCCCTTGAGCCTAAGTTTCTTTTTCAGAGTCCGGAGCGCATCAACGTATTGACTCGCCATATCAAGATCCGGTTCGAGCCGATATGCGTTCCTTTCCGCAGAATCTAGCCTGACGGACATATCGAATCGGCCCCGAGAGAAGTTCAGTCGAATCAACTCCTTTATGCGACCCTCTAGGGCATAGAGTTTCCGGGGAAGTTTCAATGTAATGTCACAGAACCGATGGTTGACCGATCGAACCTCTACTGAAAGCGTCCCCATGGAACTGGGTCCCTCTGCGCTACCGTATCCTGTCATACTCTCCATGGTTCCTCTCCCTTGGCTATGATGACGGATTTGCCCCGGTCCCACCTTTGAGCTGAGAGAGATAGGCCTTTCGTATCGAGTCAAATATTTCTCTTAGCTGAGCCCCCTTGTAATCCGGATAGGTCCATTCGAGGGATCGAAATCTTCCCTCTCGAAAAATCAGCGTCAAGTCGGCATAAATGCCATCTCTGAGATAAGGCCTATGGGCATAGGATTTCGTCGTTGCGAGAATCAGGTGTTCCCCACAGACATAACCAGGATCGATATTAACCCGCCGTTTCCCATTCGGGGCGTATTTCTGCTCTATCTCATTGGTNNCCAGAGACGAGGATCAAACTCATCACCAATTTGACAGGTTTGGGTGCCCTCGGTTGCCCCATCTTAGGCGAGACCTCCCTGAAGTTCAATCACCCTGAGGAACTTCCAGGGGCCGATGATTGCAGAATCTCTGAGGGCCATTGTCTTCGCGAGAGCAAGGTGTTCCCCGCAAAGCATGCTGAACCCTTGCAAGTTGCTTNNGGGTATAGTAATCGGTAAAGTCAAAATCCATCCAGAGGCTTACAAAATCGGTGTCACCATAAAGGCAAATGATATCCTGAAGGACCTTTTGCAGCAGGGATCCAGAGACGAGGATCAAACTCATCACCAATTTGACAGGTTTGGGTGCCCTCGGTTGCCCCAT
>WVXP01000045.1:1249-3615 GCA_011773445.1 Pseudomonadota bacterium
CCATTGTCTTCGCGAGAGCAAGGTGTTCCCCGCAAAGCATGCTGAACCCTTGCAAGTTGCTTAATCGTCCGAAGTCTGATTCTGTCAGACCGATTTTCGGGGATTCACCCGACTGAGTCTGAGGACAGGGCCAAAACCTTTTTGGCTCAGAATCGGCAACATCTCTCATGAACATCGACTGGGTCGGGAATGTTCCTGGGCCTTAACAAAATGGACAAAAAATTCCGTGTTTCCTTTCGTCCCCTTAAGGGGCGACTCCATCACCCCCTCCACGCTGAGACCGATCTCAATGCCCCATTGCTGGATCTTCTCGACCACCCTGAGGTGTTTCACAGGATCCCGAACAACCCCCCCTTTCTCTACCTCCCCCTTCCCTATCTCAAATTGTGGCTTCACAAGGATGACAATATCACCGTCATCCTTTATCATCTCACAGAGGCGCCCAAGGAATTTTCTTACTGAAATGAAGGACGTGTCCACGACGATGATGTCCACAGGCTCGCCGATCTCCTGAAACTCGAGGTACCGAATGTTCCGGCGCTCCAGATTTACAACTCGAGGATCCTTTTGAAGCTTCCACGCAAGCTGCCCGTATCCAACATCGACAGCAAAAACCTTGGAGGCTCCATTCTGGATCAGACAGTCGGTGAATCCCCCCGTCGAAGCTCCGACATCGATGGCCTTCTTATGTCTCGGGTCGATGCCGAAGGACTTCAAAGCTCCTTCCAGCTTGACTCCCCCACGGCTCACATAAGGAAAATCCCCTTCCGCAAGTCGAACACGCGCGTCAGCTCTAACCTGAGTCCCTGGTTTTTCGACACGGTTTTCATCCACCAACACCTTCCCGGCCATGATGAGAGCCTTGGCCCTCTCTCGACTCGGGACCAACCCGCGCGTCACCAGAACTCTATCCAATCGCTCCCTGGCACTCATGGGGATATCTTTTTCAAACCTAAAACAGTGGCTTTCTTCCTTAGCCGGTTCTCCCCTCGCAGCCATTCGATCACCGCCTTGCAAATCCCCTCTTTGTCGATTCCATATTGCTGACGCAATTGGGCCTGTGATCCATGATTCACAAAAACATCGGGAATACCCAAACGTCTAACCCGCACAGAATGAAGCCCCCTCTCTTGCAAGACCTCCAAAACCGCGCTTCCGAACCCTCCCTCAAGCACATTCTCTTCAACCGTGACAACTCTCCCAGCCTTCGCACTAAGCCGACAGATCAATTGTTCGTCGATCGGTTTCACAAACCGTGCGTTCACCACGGCAGCGTCGACTCCTCGCTCATCGAGTTCAAGAGCTGCCTGCAGGCTCGGGAAAACCGTCGACCCCAGAGCCAGAATAACGACGTCGCGCCCCTGCTTCAGGATCTCCCCTCTGCCAATTTCTATCCTCTTCAGTCNNCCTCGGGGGTAGCGGAAAGCGATCGGCCCCTCAGCCCCCACAGCGGTTTGCATCATGTGCTGGAGCTCATTCTCGTCTTTTGGGGACATGACAACCATATTCGGGATATGGCGAAGGTAGGAGAGGTCAAAGAGCCCGTGATGGGTTGGGCCATCTTCTCCAACAATTCCTCCTCGATCCAAAGCAAATACAACGGGCAGGTTCTGTAAGCATACATCATGAAGGATCTGGTCGTAGGCTCGCTGAAGAAAGGTCGAGTAAATGGCCACGATGGGTTTGAACCCCTCCACCGCCAGGCCTGCCGCAAACGTCACCGCGTGTTGTTCAGCGATCCCAATGTCGTAGAAACGGTCGGGAAACTTTCTCGCGAATCCCTCAAGTCCTGTTCCACTCGGCATGGCAGCCGTGATGGCCACAATGCGCTTATCTCTCTTCGCAAGCCGGCACAGGGTGTTTCCAAAAACCTCTGTGTATGTCTTGGAGACTCCCTGGCTCCTCACGATCTGCCCGTTTTTTTGGTCAAAGGCTCCCACCCCATGGAAACGGGCTGGAGCAGATTCGGCAGGACCGTATCCCCTACCCTTTTGGGTGAGCACATGGACCATGATCGGTCCCTCCATGTCCCGGACGTTCGTAAAAACTTCGATGAGATGGTCTAAATGGTGCCCATCGATAGGCCCCACGTATTTAAACCCCAGCTCCTCAAACAGGACCCCCGGGCTGAGAAAGCCCTTGAAAAACTCTTCAGCGTGTTTGGCCCAGCGATACACCGAACTGCCGATTCCTGGTAGGGTCCTCAAAAAGGATTTCATTTCATTCCGGAAACGGTTAACCAGTTCACCCGTCATCATCCGGCTCAGGTAGGATGCGAGAGCTCCCACATTGCGTGAGATTGACATTTCATTGTCGTTGAGAACCACAATCAGATCTCTGTCGAGCATGCCTGCCTGGTTCAGCCC
>WVXP01000045.1:3640-4667 GCA_011773445.1 Pseudomonadota bacterium
GCTGAAGAGATGGAGGTTCCGGCATGCCCAGTGCCAAAGACGTCGCAAATGTTCTCCTCTCTCTTGGGAAAACCGCTCAGACCTCCTAGCTGACGGATGGTCTGGAACTCTCTCCGCCTTCCTGTCAGAATCTTATGGGCATAGCATTGATGCCCAACGTCCCAAACCAGGCTGTCCCCTGGAAGATCGAAGACCCTGTGGAGCGCGATCGTGAGCTCCACGACGCCAAGATTCGAGGCGAGATGCCCACCGCACCGGGAGACCACACGAATGATTTCATCGCGAATCTCGTCAGCCAGTTTCGACAGATCATCTCGATCCAGGGTTTTCAGATCATGAGATGCTTCAACTTGATCCAGTAATCTGCCTTCAGACACAACCGAAACCTCTGTTTTGATGTCGTCGAACACGAAACCGAAATGGTTGAGACCCAACCACCTAAGCCACGTCCAGACTACGAGGTTCGTCGAATCAGATAGCGGCCGATCTCTTCCAGTGGCTCCGCCCTGTTTCGCAAAACCGTGAGATGGGAAACCGCCTCATCCACGAGATTTTCGGCGAGACGCTTCGACTCCTCGATTCCGACGACCCCCGGATAAGTTGCCTTGTTCCTTGCCTCGTCGCTTCCTACATCTTTCCCGAGTTTCGAAGATTCTCCTACAATATCGAGTATGTCATCAACAACTTGAAAAGCGAGCCCAATCCTGCCGCCGTAGCGTGTGATGGCCTCCAACTCATCTCCAGAACTTCCTCCTAGCTTGGCGCCGGCTCTCAGCGACCCCAGGATGAGTGCCCCAGTCTTGTGGGTATGGATATATTCAACCGTTGGCAGATCCACATCCTGTCCCTCTGATTCGATGTCGACAACCTGGCCACCCACGAGGCCGCTAAAGCCGGCCGTTTGGGAAATCTCGAGAATGATATCCGTTGTCACCTCTAAATCGATCCCATAGTCCAAGGCACCTCGGCTCATGGTTCTGAACGCCTCTGCAAGCAGCGCATCTCCAGCCAGGATGGCCACAGCCTC
>WVXP01000045.1:4672-21210 GCA_011773445.1 Pseudomonadota bacterium
CCGGTTCCGCCTACAGCGTCGAAGGCCGCCATCGCCAGAATAGGTCTGATGCGCTTTCCCCCTCCAAGAACGCTATACCTCATCGCTTTGCAAAGAGTCGGAGGGTAATCCTTTTCGAGCGGCATCAGCTTCGCCAGAGCGGCATCGATCAGCTGCTTTCTCTCCCGTAGATAAACATCAACGTCCAAGGATGCTCCGAACTAAGGGGCCTCCTCTTTCCCCTCTTCAGGTTCAAAGGGACGGGGTTTAAGGACGCCCTCGCTATTCCTGAGAAGTATTTCGACCTTTCTCTCAGCCTCATCGAGTTTCTTGCTGCAGAAATGGGAGAGGCGAATCCCTTCTTCGAACAACTTCAGGGATTCCTCAAGATCCAGGTCACCACCCTCAAGTTTCGAAACGATACCTTCCAGCCGGCTCAAAGCCTCTTCGAACTTCTCTTTTGCCATAGGCTCGCTTTGGCTGGCCCACAGGGCCCCAAACGTCCAATATTATACAGTATTCGGTAATACCGTCAAGGAAAGATCAACCAGTTGCCAGGGATCAGGGGTCAGTCGTCAGCATTCCTGGAACCACTCGGTCGTTTTTTCCGGCCCCTGGACCCCGGGCCCTGTAAACTCCCCCCTGACACTTCTTGTGCTCGTCCCTATCAACTGTCACCTCTCGTCTTTTCGACCTTGCAGACCAGCCGACCCCGGTGGAGCCTCACATCCACCATGTCACCTTTTTTTACTCTCCTGGCATCTCTGAGTATTTCCATCGACGGAGTCCACCGGGCTATACTGTATCCCCGCCGTAGGACATTCAAGGGATTTAGGGCTTCGAGATGGTCCATCGACCTTTCAAGGCATCTTCGCTTAAATGTCAGGTTTTCGTTCAGAGCACGCTCCAGCTTCTCTGTCCATTGGCCCAGGGAATGACGAAATCGCTCTAATTTGGAGGCGGGTACACAATGAGAAAGACTCCTCTCCACGCTCCTGAGCTGGGTCCGTTTTGCATCCAGAATCCGACTCGATCCACCCAAGAGACGCAGTGCAAGGTCGTCCCCTCGCAGTCGAAAATCGACCAGACGCCTTCGCGGGTCCCGCAAATGGACACTCACCTTCGCCCATAGGTCACGCCTTCCTTTTAGAATCGTGTTTATCCCCGTGATGAGTCTCCCCTGAAAGCCCTCGACCTGCAGCAATAGATCAGCCTTGTTTCTAACCACCAGTTCGGCAGCAGCCGATGGTGTCGGAGCCCTCACGTCGGCCACGAAGTCGCAAATGGTAAAATCCACTTCATGGCCCACGGCGGACACGGATGGTTTTTCAGCTCTTGCAATGGCTCTCGCCACGATCTCCTCGTTAAATGCCCATAAATCCTCGAGGGATCCGCCCCCGCGGGCTACGACGATCACATCCGCATCCGTCTCCTGATCGAGGAAAGCAACCCCTGAGGCAATCTCCTCGGCCGCTCCTACCCCTTGCACCCTCGCGGGATAGACCAATACACTTAGATTCTCATACCGCCTTCTGAGGATATTTAGCATGTCCCGAATAACGACTCCAGTGGGAGATGTGACAATGCCGATTCTTTTCGGAAGATAGGGGAGTGTTTTTTTCCGCGAAGGGTCGAAGAGTCCCTCGGCCTCCAGTCGGCGTTTGAGCTGATCAAAGGCGAGCTGAAGTGCTCCCATGCCCCGCGGTTCCATGAAATCCGCGATGATCTGATACTGTCCTCTCTGCTCATAAACGCTGATCCGTCCTCGGCAGATCACGTTGAGCCCATCTTCGAGTTCAAAAGCGAGGAATCTCGCCTGAGACCTGAAGATCACGGCCTGGATCTGGCTCGATTCGTCTTTCAGGGTGAAGTACACGTGACCCGAAGGCGGGATCCGCAGGTTGGAAACCTCGCCTTCGACCCAGATCTCCGTCAAACTCGTCTCGAGGATATCCTTGATCTCTGCCGTAAGGGCGCTGATCGTATAGATCGTCCGGGGAATGAAATCCATGAAATCCTATACTCCCGCCAGATAACAGCCTTCAATTATAACAACCCACTCTTGAGGGTCAAGGGATTTGATGAACCTTTCAGGGAATGTTCCATAGTCTCGGGAGGTTCCTTTCCCGATCCGAAATTCGCAGAGCAAACTTGTCACGTTTCTGTGTTGACAACTCCAAAGACTTTGCGATATTGTTCACATGATTTCCTCAGTCACCCTGACGGCTATCCCCTATAGAGTCGGTCATGTATGAAATCAAAATCGAGGACCGCTTTTCGGGTGCTCATCGCCTCCGAAACTATCATGGGAAGTGCGAAGCGCTCCATGGCCACAATTGGAGGGTGGAGGTCCTCGTCTTGGCCAATTCTCTGGATGAAGCCGGAATGGTTCTCGATTTCAAGATTCTTAAAGAAACGACCCGAAAGGTATTGGGGACACTGGACCACAAATACCTCAACGAAGTGCGGGATTTCCTCCAAGTGAACCCCTCTTCTGAAAACATCGCCAGGTATATTTTCGACAGGCTAAAACCGCTCCTCGAGGGACACGAGGTCGTTCTGAAAAAGGTAACTGCCTGGGAATCGGACACCGCTTGTGCCTCTTACGCTGAGGATAATGAGCCATGATTGATATTCAGAATCAGTTAGACGATCGCAATCAAGACATCAATAAGGTCGGTGTCAAGAACATTCGCTATCCGATCATCGTACTCGACAAGGCCAAGGGGCTTCAGCACACCGTTGCGAACATCAACATGTACGTCGATCTTCCGCAGCGGTTCAGAGGCACCCATATGAGTCGATTTGTAGAGATTCTGAACAAATACCGAGGCCAGATCGCTATAAAGACATTCTCAAAGATTCTCCACGAAATGAAACAGAAGCTCAATGCTAAGACTGCCCACCTTGAGGTTGAGTTTGCGTATTTCATTGAGAAGCGGGCCCCCGTGAGTGGAGCTAAAGGCCTGATGGAGTATGTTTGTCGCTTCTGCGGCTCTAGCAATGAGAAAGAGGATTTTTTCCTCGGCGTCACGATNNACGGTCCATGTCAGATTCAAGAAGTTCATCTGGATCGAGGACATTATCCATATGATCGAGGAATGTGCGAGCTGTGAGGTTTTCTCTATTTTGAAACGACCCGACGAAAAGCTGGTGACCGAAAGGGCTTACAACAACCCGATGTTTGTCGAGGATGTCGTCCGAGAAGTAGCCTCCAAGCTCAGTCTCGATCCCAACATCACATGGTTCACAGTCGAATCAGAGAATTTCGAATCGATTCACAATCACAACGCCTACGCCTATATTGAGCAAAGAAAGGATTCACCTTGAGCCTTCGAATCCGATGACTTCAGTTCCTAAGCCCCTCAAAGGCCTACGAAAGGCCTCAAAAGAACTCCAGATCTCTTCTCACTTGGGATCAGCCCGCCAAGCGCAACGCCCACATCCATACCCTACCCGAAATCGGAGAAACTCTCCTTCTAAAGTGGTTAGCTTCCCCAGTTCTGGACCATGAATTCCGTACCTGCTGATAACCCACTGTTTATATTTTGGGGACAGGGAGCCCCGTTGTCCACGACCGACTTGCGGGAAAAGGTCACTTCCCGAGCATTGGCGCAAGGGGCTATGGTGCTCTCTAAAAGAAACTCAGGGAATTTCTCATGCCAGGGTCTTTTGACTTATGTAATTTTTTCTATTTCAAAAGTGCACTCATGTCGCACGGACTGAAATTGATGAAACATAACAGAGGACTGGCACTGATCGAACTTCTCATTCTGGTCAATATCTTGGCCATTCTGAGTGCTGTCGGGTCCATATTCTATTCCGAGTATGGCGATGAGGCCAGGTTGGTCGAAATCTACGCGCTTTTTCCCCAGATTATCTGTTCCCAAGGACTCTCTGCGACCCAGTACAATCGATACTATACGGCATCCAATCACGCTGAATTCCGTGGACACGGCGTGGATCTCCGTGAGATTCAGTACTTCTCTTATTCGACTTTCCCCGATGATTCCTCTTTCTCGATTCGGGCCGACGCAGCAGATTGGGCTGAAGGAGGATGGGTGCTCTTCAGTATGAAAGCCAGCCGCAAGTGGAACTCTGATGACATTGTCATAAAGAGGCAGTGGTTACCTCGGTGGATTGTCTACTCCTTCTCCCTGGCATCAATAATGAGGTTCCTCAACGTCTCCCAGGCTCAGTGAACTCGAGTAGACGGCCGCCTCCTTCCGATTTTCAGTATAGCTCAAGTACAGAATTATTGGGTGAAAAGGGGTCTTTCGACAATCCGGTGGTGCAAATGGAGAAAGGTAGTGACCCTGACGTAGTTCCTTCGGTCGACCTTTCGACAGAGGAGAATCGGGAACCGATTCTCCTCGACCACGACGCAAGGGAGGTCTAGGTTCAAATTAGCGTTTTTCCCAACGATCGTTGCCTCTTTTCCGGCGAAAAGCCTGCCTGATCCTTACTCTGTCCCGCGACCTCCAAGCAGACCAGTCCTTGATCGTGATCAAACGACCGGATTAGCCCCGGGAATTCCCTTTCTTTCAGGCCAGTGGCAACCCTGAGGGCAATGGGCTGTCCGTTTTCGAGCATCTTATTCAAAGATACCTTCCCTTCCTCCCAAAATATCATGGCTTGGACAGCCGACATTCAAATCGTTTGCATAAGCCGTGTCAAAAAGTATCCGAAAAGTGACAGGAAAAGCACTTTTTAGCCGTCCTTGCTGAGATCCGATCCATTCACATGAAGAAAAGCCTCTACCACGCCTCGATCAAACTGAGAACCCGCACATCGCTTGAGCTCATCGATCGCCTCTTGTTGAGTTTTGGCAGATCGGTACGGTCGATCCGATGTCATTGCGTCAAACGAGTCAGCTACGGCAAGTATCCTCGCAAGGAGAGGAATCTCTTCACCAGTCAGGCCATCAGGATACCCCTGACCGTCCCACCGTTCGTGATGGTTTCTGACGATCGCTGTCTCCATCGGGAGGAGACCCAAGGGGCGAATGATGTTTTGTCCGATGATCGGGTGTGTCCTCACCAGGCTAAATTCGTCCTCGGTCAGCCCATCCGATTTCTGCAAGACAACATCATGAATGCCGATCTTGCCGATGTCGTGCAAAAGACCAGCAAAACGAATGCTTTCGATCTCCTCCCGTGAGCATGACATGGCCTTGGCAATCCTCAGCGCATGATCTGTCACCCTCTCTGAGTGCCTCTGAGTATGGCGATCTTTTGCCTCCAGTGTGGTCACGAGACATTGAAGGGTATCAATGAGATTGTTGTATAAGGTCTCGTAGAGAAAACTGTTTTCGATATTCAAAGCCGCTTTCCTCACGAGGGTTAATAGCAAAAGAGTTTCTCCCTCATCAAATTGGCTTCCATCGGTCTTATCCGTCACATTGAGAACACCAAAGGTCTCCCCTTTGATTGTGAGAGGAATAGAGACGTAGGATTCTGTCTTGTAGGCCTTCCTCTGCGTCCGAAAAGGGGAAAACTCCTTGTTCTTGACAAGGAGGGGTCTTCCGCTTTTCAGCACCCTACCCGCCACGCCATGCCCTAAAGGGACCCTTGCAGATCCAACGATTTTTTCGTTGAGTCCCCTCGCAGCCTTGATCCTCAGCTCGTTGGCCTCCCTGTCTAAAATCATGAGAGAAGTCCTCTCCGCTCCTGTGATCATGGAAGCCAGATCCACGATTCTTTCATAGAACCGGTCAACGTCGAAGTCAGCGGTTCCCATGGAATCACTGATGGAGTATAGAATCGAGAGTTCCTTGATCTTGCTGTTCAGCCTAGCGCTCAGTGCCCCGCTGGTTTCTTCCTCTGTCCCGACAGCTGTCGTCAGCGCTTCGCCTGGAGAACCTGCCCTTTGAAAGAGTTGCTTTTCAACCACGTGTTCGATCTGCTGAAACCGGAGGGGTTTGGTAATAAAATCAGCAGCTCCATCCTTCATCGTCTGTATTGCACTATCAACAGAGGGAAATCCCGTAATCATCACAACAGGAAGGCGGGAATCATGGCTTTTTACCAGCTTCAGCAGTTTGAGGCCGTCCATGCCGGGCAGCCGCATATCAATGAATGCAAGATCAAAATCTCGCTTTTGAATCAGGGAAAATCCGGTTTCTCCATCACCCACACAGTCGACCTGGACCCTCCCAATTCGGAGGAGGATCTCCCTCAGGGTCTCCCGGACGTCCTGATCGTCATCGACAATGAGAATACGATACTTTTCTTCCATACCCTCGGCTTCTGCTGCCGCCCCGGCCAGCTATGTGCCGGCATGAAACACCCCGAACGGGTCGACTCGCGTGTGAAAGATGACTCAAAAAACGTGAAAAGGATGCGAACACGAACCAGGTTCTTTTCGGTCAAAAGGGAGCGTGTGAGCAGTGAGAAGCGATTTTCTCACAGACCGACGCTGATTCTCAAAGAGACTATTTGGGAGAAGGCCGTCAGTTCCCAGCCTTAAAGCTTTTCAAAGATTTTCCGCTTGCAACGATCAAATTCGTCCTGGCTGAGGACCCCCTCGTCTCTCAGCTGTCCCAGCTTCTGGAGTTCGACGAGAATGTAGCCCTTATCTGTGCGTCTCTTCTGCATGGTCAGTGGAAGGGTGGTCCCCGCAACCGGTTGGATATTCGTACAGGAATCGAGGAAATCTATTTCCTTGGCTAGGGGCATTTCTTTGCCGCTAGGGGTGCTGGTCCCTTTCTTCTTGAGTCGCTTCATCTTTCCATAGAGATCATTGAGATCCTGCATCAATTTCTGATTCTCTTTGATGAGCCGGATCTTTTCGCAGGCATTATATACCACGACTTTGATCTCGTCTAACTTGAACGGCCGGGTAATATAGTCGTAGGCTCCGGCTTTGATGGCCTCGATGGCAGTTCCCAGTGATGCATACCCTGTAATGATGATCACCTGGACATCAGGGTTCACCTCGCGGGCTTTTCTCAACACCTCGATGCCTGTGGCTCCAGGCATTTTGAGGTCGGTGATGACAAGATCGAAGGGCGCGTTTTCTAGGTCATGAATCGCCTCTAGACCATTTTCTGCGGTAACGATGGCGAAATCATCGCCCTCCAGGGATTCTTCAAGGACGTTTCTTGAAGGGATATAGTCATCGACCAATAAAATTTTCAGAGACTCTTTCGTGAGATTCACTAACTTTCCCCAGATGATGAGGCCGAAATATCAGCAGCCTTCGTCAGTCTATCTATCAGCTCAATCGCAGCCTTTTGACGGATTCGCTCTCTTCTACCATTGAAAGAGATCCTTGAAGGGTCTGGTCCATGAGCGGTTTCCTCGTCGATTCCCGTCTTTTTTCCGTACCACCGAATGCTCTTATGGCAGGCCCTGAGAATGTTCTGAATCCGAAATACAGCGACGGTCATCCGGCGTTCCCCCTCCGGCGGTTTCCCTCCCTTATCTGTATCGGCAGATTTTCTGACAAATTTAAACATCACCTATTTGCGATATCAACGAATCGAGGAGCCCCTATCCGATTGGATTTGAACCGTTTAATCCTGTTGTGCGCCCCTTGAATTCTTGAAGGCTCTTGACAGCCTTCTTTGTTCTGTCCGTCAGGACAGGCCGCCACTTCACTTCCATGGATTGGACAGTCATTAACCGTGATTCAATTTTTGTAAGGACCTTCTTAAGGTACAGGGGTGATCTTGCAGCGGTGCTGGCAGGGACACCTCNNNGGCTGTCTTGGTTAGACATAATGTAGCCCACCACCTGAAGAGTTTTCTCGTAAGTGATGAGACTTGTTTACTTGTTTCCATGATCGGAATAGATCGATGACCTGTCAGGCCTCTTTTGGAAATAAACCGACTACTTAACCGATCTCAAGTCAAGACTCGAGAAGCCACGCGCTCGGGACCGCAGACCGTAATATATCCGTTCAGAGTCAGAGATCATTTGACAAAATCCACACAATCTCGAAAAAAATACCCGATTGTCCTCGTTTACATCAAATTCACTGCACAAGAAATCGGAGAAGTCGGTTACCATGAATTCCGAGTTATTCATCTTTCCCCTCAGAGAGACAGCCTATACAAAACTCATCAATGCACCCTTTTATCATCTTCTTGGCAACCTCTTCTCCTTTTACATGGTAGGTTCCATCTTCGATTACCTTGTTGAGTGTGGCTACCCTTTCGTCTCGCTCGCTGAAGACCCTTTCCAGAAGTCTCCTCATATCTTGAAATTCTCTCTCCCTGACCATTCGTAAGATTTTGACCCTGTCGAGCCTGGAGGAAATGTTATCGGGTTTCTCACCTTGAGCCATTTTCTACTTCTCTCCACTCTCTGAAGCGGGCATGAACAAGATCGAGTCTTGTCTTCGGAAATCTTCAGATCCAACCGACTTCCCATGGGTTACATCATGTCTGGAAGACCTATCGGCATCCAGCGCCTAGAACTTTAATGTCTAGGTCAGGGTTCGCAGGCTTCCGGTTTAAGGTGTTCGGAAATTAACCTCGCAACTTGATTTCTCATGCCATTTGGTCAAGTCTTAAAATAGGCCCTCACCTTTCTTTCTATCAAATCAATGTTAAAGGGTTTTGTAATATAATCAGAAGCCCCCAGTTCCATGGCCTGATTCCAAGAAAAATCCGACTTGAAACCTGTTATAAGAATCACCCCGACGTCGGGGTATCTCGTTTTGATCTGTTTCATCATTTCAATCCCGTTCATTACCGGCATTTTGATATCAGAGATGACTAGAGAAACATGATCCCTCTCCAGGAGTTCGAGCGCCTCTCTCCCGTTTGGGGCAACGATCGATTGGTAGCCGAGGTGTCTCAAAAAATCGGCCAGCATTTCCCTGACACTCTCGTCATCATCAACAATGAGAATTTTCCCTACACTCATTCTGTCCTCTTCCTTATTTATGTAAAGACCCTATCTTGCTCCAGAATTCGGAATCTATTGACGCAGAGGATTCCGAACCGTGAATGCCGTGGCTCCAGGCCGACTTTTCACCTTAATTTCGGCACCGGATTTACTCATGAGATGCAGGCTGTTGAAGAGCCCAATTCCAATGACTGATGGGCTTCCCTGCGTTTTCGATGATCTGAGCCATTCTTGCGCCTTGCTGGGCGATATTTTTCGCAATTAATTCATTCAATTCGGTTCAGAGGGCAATTGGACATTTGGACCTCGCACAGGTGTCAACAACCAGCCGTCAGGCGAATTTTTCAAGGACTTTCCCTGATCCCAGTGAACTGTTTTATTAACTCCTTCTCGTCCGGTTTCGGCAAAAGCCCAAGTTTTATCAAAAAGCTCACAATTGATGCAAGCAAATGCTTTGCCAATTCTTCCTTGTTAAGATTTTGAATTGAATATGTTTTCGATAAATAGTCCTGAAAAAATGTCAATTTGTTCTCAAAGCCGAGGTCTTTTTGACAGAATACGGATCTTTTACTTTGATCAACGCTATCTCCCGCCCCCTCTCGCGCCGTTGCGAGATCGTTAGAGTCCGCAGAGTTAGGAGAGCGATAGCCTTAGATTTCTTGGCCGGATTTTTTCAGAGGAAAAATTAGGCCAAATGCTCGCTCCCACCGGGCAACTTTCCAGCTATGGCTGGAGGAAATTTTGTTTTGGATTGGCCCCCTCACCAATCCAAAGCAAGTCATCTCTGTGGCCTCTGGGAGCCCTGTAAGAAAAAACAGGGAGCCTTTGCATTCACACACGACTATTTCCGGACTCATAATCAAGCCATTCCTCTTAATGGTGGGTTGCTGGGAAACCATGATTTTTCGAATATGGCGGCATAATAATTACTCGGTCCCCTGTATCACGAAAAGTACGGAATCGAAAATGCCGAAGAACGATGACCACCCGACTATAATGGAGGATGGGGGTGAACAAGCCGTATATATCTCACGGCTCCAAAGACGCAGATGCCCGAACCGAGGGAGAGAATTCCCCGCCTTTGCCGGGGGAGACGCCGTTTGGTCTATCGGGTAATCATCATTCGGAGGGCAGGGCCCCACTGCAACAGCGGTAGGAGAGGGATTGAGCTGTACACCAACGGACGAGAAAAAGAAGCCCGCCCTGTTTGAGTGGCGGACCAGAACCTACTATGCTGCTACGAGCCAGGCGAAAAAGCGGGGTTGGACCTTGAAGGACTGGAGGGGGGACTTCCCCGAGCCGTGGGACTCCAAAGCCAACGCAAAAAGTGGAATTCGACCTTCACCCGTAAGACAAGAGAGCCTACGTTTACCGTGCAGCACCCCAGCTCCCAATATCGTTTAGGGTAAAACCGGGGATTTAGGGCCATTTTCTTTGTGCTGATCGCACTGCTGGTCAGAGCTTTCGGGTCTTCTCTCAGTGTGCCATGACCGCGAAGCGAGAGAAGAAAAGAAGGGTAAGATAAGATTCAGCCTTTGCTATCCCGGGAGTTCTCCCAACGCCTTTCCAGGATCAATCCGACCATTTTGCCATCTGGCCCCTTTCTTCGTGCCCAGCTCAATGGAACAACTCGAAAGATAACCGTTTTCAAAATTTACGCTGAGTCTTGTCTTTAAAGATGACGTTCCCTCCAATGAAATCGCCAGGAAAATCTTGATGATCGGGAGTGAAATAACCGAAATGCTTCTTAAGAAGATCCTTTCCGACCTTCAGGCAGGATGAAGGAAAAAGGCACTGAAACTGGAACAGAAGGATTTGCTTATTGCCCAGTTGACCCGGAGCCGTTGAGACTGTCGATTCTGAGAAATTCATTCTTCCCTGAAAGGCTTGCTACCCACCGGCTATGGGAACTCAAGTGCTGAAAACTCGATTCGTATTCAGGAAGTGAAATCGGAATGATTAAAAATCTTTGAGACTTCTCAGCCTGGCTTTCAGCCGCAAAATTGCTTTGGTATGAATCTGGGAAACTCTGGATTCCGTCAAATTCAAAATCCTTCCGATCTCCCTCATGGTCAGTTCATCATAGTAATACAGGGAGATCACTATTCGTTCGTTTTCCGGCAACCTCTCAATGGCTTTTCCGATCGCCTCATAGAGCTCCTGAGACTCTAAGGCCGCTGCAGGACCGTCCTCTCCACTCGCGATACAATCAAGGAGGCTTCTCTCCTCTCCCTCCTCTTTTCCAATGTCATGAATGCTCACGAGGGAAACAGCACTCGCCTGAGCCAGGATCTCATAGAACTCGTCGAGATTGATTTTGAGGGCATCCGCCACTTCCTCGTCCGTTGCCGCCCGTCCGAGCTGTCGCTCGAGCTCGGTAAAGGCACCCTCGAGCCGATTGACTTTTTGCCGGATGGACCGTGGGAACCAATCGAGGATTCTCAGCTCATCCAAGATGGCCCCTCTGATGCGGAACTCTGCATAAGTCTTGAAGCTAGTTCCCCTCAGGGGATCATACTTTTCCATGGCATCGATCAAGCCGATGACACCTGAATTTATCAGCTCCTTGGGATCGACATGGGGAGGAAGCCTTAGTGCAATTCGATTGACAATGACCTGGATCAATGGGGCAAACTTCAGGATTAGATGTTCCCTCTGGAGGGTGTCAACATTTCGATATTCTCTGAAAAGGTTTTCTGTGCCAAGCTCAGTCTGCATGGACCGCTCCCTTCAAGGTTACAGTGAAATTGTATCCTCCTGATGGTCTATGGATTTCCCGAGCAAAGACCGCCAGAAAAGATTGAGGTTTCCTCTAGGCATTGAAGGAACGGGCAGATGGATGATCTTCTTGGCCAGAGATAGGAAACTCCGACTGGCTGGGCAGCTAGGGTATAGCTCGGTCACAACCCTCTGCTGCTTTACGGCCTTTTGTACATGGGCATCGGTCGGAATAGACCCCAAATAGTGAATCGAAAGATTCAGGGACCCTTCTGTCAACATACTCAGCTGGCGATAGACCTCCAGGCCTTCCTCCTCGCCACGGACGAAGTTTACTAGCAGGTGAAAGCATTTTCCGGCATATCTGGCTGCCAGGACTTTGATCATTGCATAAGCGGCTGTGATGGAGGTGGGTTCAGGAGATACGCTAATAATAATTTCATTGGCCATGGTATTGAAAAACATGACATTCGATGAGATCCCCGAAGCTGTATCAATAAGAAGTACATCGGTGCATTCGTTCAGCAATTCGAGCTGGCTCAACAGGGCCATCCTCTGCTGTGCTGTCAGTTCAGTCAATTCCTGAATCCCCAAACTGGCGGGGAGTATCTTCATCCCCTCCGGTCCATCGATCATAATCTGTTCGAGAGTTCTTTCACCCAGTAGAATATGCTGGATTGTATATTTGGGGATTAGGCCCAGGAGAACATCCAGATTAGCCAATCCCATGTCGGCATCCAATATCAAAACCCGCTGCTTCAGTAGGCGAAGCGAATAGGCCAGGTTGGCTACTACGTTGGTTTTCCCGACTCCGCCCTTTCCACTCGTCACAGCAATGACCTGAACGGGATGGAAGGTTTTCTTTTTCAGGGCCTTCTCGTTTCGGTCACTGTAGCCCCGCTTTTCTCGGACTAACTTCTCCGGGGCCCTGGCCTCGGCCATGTCAGCCTCCTCAATCGGTTCTGCGTCTGAAGACCATCCATCATGTGTCAACTATGACCGCCCCCTGTCCCCTCTATAGGGTGTCATCAGAAAAATGAGAAAGGTGCCTCTTAGCCTCAAAAATGTGTCCTTTCCAAGAAACAATTCAGACAACTGAAACGCCTCGGGAGTTCTCGAGAGACGAAGAATCTTCTGAGCTTTTCTGTCTCGGTCGGGAGACTCTTAATATCTTAAGCCAGCGAGTGAATCGTGTATTTCATGTCCACCGTGATTTCAATTACGCTTGAAAAGCTGGCTGTATCACCATTCAGCAATCCCTATGCCAGAGGCAAATCTTTATTTATCATTTAATATCAATAGGTTATAAATAGAAAAATGCTCATCTGAACAGGCGGATTTTTCCTTGATGGGCAATTATTTCCGTTCTCACTGAAAAGAAACTTCCGGGGCCAGGAGTTACGAGCGGCGACCATGTGTGACGACTCTGCGGGTAAAAGCCGGTTGGCAAATGATACGAACCGCAGTGCTTTCAAAGGTGTAGACTACGCTGCCGGGGGAAATTGGTTTCTGGGGAGGAAGGAGTAGTTCATCTGCTCGGGGCTTATACCGGGTCTATTCCGATCTTCGGCTCCTGATGTCTCACGTGACCAGAAAAAGCGATGAACTCTTAGCCTAGGACAAAAGGCGATTTGGAAGACTTGAGTCGAAACTCCCATTGTGGCTTACTCTACCGTCCCATCAGATCGGGATCATCGCCCTTCCTGATGGAGCATACCCTCGAGTGTTGTTGGAGCTCACCTCGATACCCGGATTTGGAATTCATTGGACGAAAGCATCCACGCGATCTTCCCTACCATTACTCATCAGGCTATTTTTCTCCGTTTTTGGTCTCGTCGGTAGGTATTCCTTCAACTTATTTCTCAAGGTACGGATACTTATACCAAGAACCTTTGCTGCGTGTGTTCGATTTCCCTTGACCTCCTCGAGAGTTTTCAGGATCAGTTGTTTCTCCATCTCCCTGAGGGTTGATCCCACCGGAACTCCTCCCGATTCCCTCCGGGGCTTCACCGTCCCATCGAGAAAAAAGTGTCTCGGCTCAATCACCCCCTCTTCGCAGACAAGGGCCGCCCGTTCGATAAAGTTTTCCAATTCCCTTACATTGCCTTTCCAGTCATATTTCTGGAGAAGGGCCTGAGCCTCGAGAGAAACGCTAACGCCCCTCCCGGATCCGCCTCTCTCCCCATTCCCTTTCAAGAAGTGCTCCACCAGCTGAGGAATATCATCCTTCCGCTCCCTCAAGGGCGGGATGGTAAGGGGGATCACGTTGAGACGATAAAAGAGATCCTCCCGAAACTTCTCGTCATCCACGGCTCGCCGGAGGTCGCCATTGGTGGTGCAAATCACTCGAACATCGATGGGTATCGAGATTTTTCCGCCGATACGATCGAGTTCAAACTCCTGAAGAACCCTCAAGAGTTTGGCCTGAAGTTGAAGGCTCATCTCGCTAATCTCATCAAGGAGAATCGTTCCGTGATTGGCCATTTCGAATTTGCCGATCCTTTGAGTTGCGGCTCCCGTGAAGGCTCCTTTTTCGTGGCCGAAGAGTTCACTCTCCAGAAGGTTCTCCGGAATCGCTGCACAGTTGATTGCAACAAAAGGCTTGTGTCGCCTCGGGCTGTTCTCAAAGATGTACCTTGCCAGGAGTTCCTTCCCTGTGCCGCTCTCCCCTTGAATCAGCACCGTTGAGTTGCTGGAGGCAATGTTTCTCGCCAAATCCAGTAGCTTTTGCATCTTTGGATGTTGAGTCACAATGACTCGGCTCTTTGATCGGAGGCTACCACTGGATTTGTCACGGCCAGGCCCCGGCCTAGTGGCAGAAGTCATCATGGCTCGCCTCATAGCCGACTCCAGATCTTCGTACGAGAAGGGTTTCAGAATATAATCCGAGGCCCCCTCCTTCATCGCCTCGACGGCATTCTGAATCGTTCCATAGGCAGTTACCATGATGACGGGGGTCTGCGGGGACATTCTCTTTATCTCCTTGAGAACATCCACGCCGCTCATCTTCGGCATCTTCACATCTGAGATAACCATCTGAAACCTTTCGGTTCTAAATTTTTGAAGGGCTTCAAATCCATCGACGGCGGTGTCAACAGCATATCCCCCCCTTTTTACGGCTTCAGATAAAGCCAGTCGCATACTTCCTTCATCATCCACAACGAGAATCTGGTTTTTCTGCATTTCCACAGCACTCCCTTTATCTGGTCTTCTTCACTTTCCTGTTTCCGCGATGTAATGGGAATGTCATCAAGAAAGTCGCTCCCTGCTGCTTCCCTGAAACAACCCTAATCATTCCGCCATGGGCCTCCATGATATTATGCGCAGTGGCCAGGCCGAGGCCGGCTCCCGTATCCCTTGTTGTAAAGAAGGGATCGAAGATCCGAGATTGAATCTCTTTGGGAATACCAGACCCCAGGTCTGAAACGCGGACCTCAAGGAAACCGGCAGGTGGAGGATCAGTGAATTTGGGCCTCAGAATTTCGACTTGTTCTCTTATGAGACGTGTGGAGATTCTGATCTCACCCCCATCGGGCATGGCCTGAATCGCGTTGAGCAGAAGATTCAGAAATAGCTGTTTGAGCAGTTCCGGGTCTCCCCGAAGGGTAAAGGCTTCTCGAGAGAAGTCCCTCCTGATGGTTACTCTGTTCTTCTCTGTCACATGAGTCATTTCCTCCAGAAAATCTGAGAGAAAACGATGAAGGTCCATTTCGATCCGGACTGCTTCAAGAGGTCCACGAAAGAAATAGAACAGATTTGTCAAAATCGTGTTGAGGGTTTTCACCCCGTTTATCAGATGTTCGGCCAAGCGCTTCCGATCTCCCTCTAGTTCCCTTTTGAGAAGGGATGCAAAAAGTTCAATGCTTCCCAAGGGGTTTCGAATCTCGTGTGCGATACGGGCTGCCATTTCTCCCATGGCACTCAGCCGGCCTGTCCGTTGTGCCTGTTCCTCCAAGGCTTTCAAACGCTCAATATCTTGGAAGACAATCACCCGTCCCGAAATCCGATTTTGCGAGTTTTTCATGGGTGAAGACGAGAGATTAACACGGACCGACTGGCCATCCTTCTGCATAACCTGCATTTCACAGTTGCACCCCTGAGTTGGATTCGCCATGATTCTCTTGAGAGTCTCCATAAAACAATCGTCAAAAATGCCGAGGTCTGACAGGTTCTTACCGGTGATTTCGTCAGAATCGAACCCCGTGATTATTTGAACCGCATCGTTGACGGTCGTGACCCTGCCCGAAGAGTCAAGAACCATGACCCCCGAATTGAGACTTTCCAATATGTTCTGAAGATAACTTCTAACTCTTTCAGTCTCTTCAAGGTTCTTCTCGAGTTCCCTGTTCTTTTCCTCCAGGGCCCGATCGAGGGACTTGATTCGCTTCTCCAGATCTTGGTGGGACTTCTCGAGCCTTGCCGTTGCGATGTCGAAAATTGAAAAGGCTTCTTTCAGGAGGTGGACTCCATTTCTCGAACGAGTGAACTGCTCCGTAGATGTCTCAGCCACCTTCTCACCCATTGAAGGTCGTACAGCCTGTTTCATCACTCTTCCTTTATCTCCACCGAAGCTAGATTCATATCCTGAGAGTGGTCTGGGAAATCCTGGTACACGTCGACTGTATGCAGATACCTTTCCACAAAGAAGAGCGACCATTTTAGCCCGGGATGGCTCGGCCTCATATCTGCCAGCCGAACAAGCTCCATCCCATTTGAATCGTTCTTGCCAAAACTCTCACACAGAAGCAGATTGACCCTGAGGGCCTCCTCATCCAGGTCTTCCGGGTAAGACTGGGCAATGGCCTCCATGGTAGCTTTTCCCTTCCCACTACCCGGGTCGAGGTTAAGCGCCCTGAAAAGGATCTCCCGTCCCCTCTGGAAATCCTGGTTCTTCAGAAAGCTCTGTCCTGCGGAAAACAGACTATCGGGAGGGTAATATGAGAAATCTGACGATTCAGACAGAACTCGGCCGTACTCATCTCGAGC
>WVXP01000045.1:21249-22275 GCA_011773445.1 Pseudomonadota bacterium
CCATATCCGATCTGTTTTCCCGTCTGAAAGAGGTATCCGGTGCCCTGAAGGGTGGGCTCGCTTCGGTCGGATTTAGATCTCCCACTTCCGCTGTGAACCCTGGGGTCACCGGCGCCTTCGCCAAATCCGAAACCCAGTCAATGAATTGATTTGCCAAGACAACCTCGACGAGCAACCCTTTTCCCCTTTCGGGGAGAATCTCAATCCTCCTTATGAGGTGATGATTCTCAAACGCACCCAGTGTGGTCACCTCGTTCGTTGTCTCCGGGAACCTGACAATAAGACGACGTCGATTTAAATCAGGTTCGACCGATATCTTCTCCGGGTGCTCGTGGGGAAAGACGATTCGAGTAAACCCGCGGTGATCCACGACACGGATTCCGGCAGGAGCCTTTTGAATTTCACCGAAGGCTGGAGTCCGATCACGTGTCAGAAAGAAGAGCGATCCAAGGAAGATCAGAACTGCCACCAGGCTAGGACCGCTCGTGTCCGCAATGTTGTTCACTTTACAGCCCTTTACGCCTCCCATCAGGAGTGATGTCAGGGCCTTGGTCGAGCAAAAACAATGCCATGAGAGGGAANNCTTGCCGCCAAATTCCCAGAGAGACCAGTCATTTGTTTGACGGAAAAAATAGGAGAAAAATGATTTGCGAAGAGCCAATCAGTTCAAAACCGGGAGAGAAAGGTAAAAAACGTCGGAATTTCGGGATAGAGGTGGGAAAAAAGCGGCTAGGCTCGGCTAAGATCGATCTTTTTCATCTTTTCGACAAGGGTTGTCCGGTTCAAGTTGAGGAGCTTTGCTGCCTTATTCTTCACCCAGTTGGTTCTGTTAAGGGCCTGGAGAATTAACTCTCGCTCAAATTCATTGACTGCCGTATTGAAAGATATACCGCTTTCAGGGATCTGGATGCGAGGATGGAGAGAATGGGGTGTCGAAGCAAGTATCTTTTCCGAGAGATCGCCCGTCTCAACCAGCCCCTCCCCCTTGAGGATCACAATCCGTTCGATCATGTTCTCAAGTTCTCT
>WVXP01000238.1:0-3706 GCA_011773445.1 Pseudomonadota bacterium
TTCGGGAGGTTTTTAGCAGATTTTGAAAAAGGCGTGCGCAGTTTTCATCCCCGTGAATTCCCAGACGAAGAAGCTGATCTCAAACGGATGGGGATTCGATACATAACGGTCCGGTATCGCTTCCAAGGTCACGGGCCGGTGCTGAGACTTCTTCGAACCGGTCCCGGCAGGGTACCGGAGGAAATTGTAGCGTGCTGGGGTCAATAAAAACGAAATTCAATTGGGAATGGACTGCTTACGGAAAGCACCCCGCCGCGTCGGACTATTTTCAAATCGGCGGAAGTGCTCCGATTATGAAGGCTTTTTTCGGATGGCTCGAAACCGGATACCAAAAACTCCTGTCAACCAAGGCCGAGAGGAAACAACTCCATTCCTGGCGCTTTTGGTCTCAGGGGATGAAGAAGGATACTATCGTTTGCGGCGTCTGCCGCGATAGCCGTGACAGCCTCGGTCGCCCTTATCCGCTGACGGTTATGGGTGTCGGAGTGCTTCCGGAATGGAAAGATCACTGGGATCTTCTACCCGCTGTGTTTGATAGTGTTTGGGCCCAGGTCGAGTATTTAATCGCAAGACGATTTGGAGAGTTGGACCAGCTTGAAGTCGATCTCAAACGTATTGGCGTGCCGTCTCCTGATTGGTCTCATGGTGACAGTCGGCGGCTGAACACCGGTACCTTTATTCCAGACATGTCCTCTAACGAGAGGAGTCTCATAAGCAGCAGCAATGGTTTCAAAAAAGGGGTTGACGCGCTTTTAACTCATGGGGAACTCTGTGTATGCCTGGATAACAGCGAGAGCGAGGATTTCCTCGGGCATGTCATTGCCTGGAGCCGTGCGTTGAAGGCCAGTGGCAACATCGTGCCCAGCTCACTGTTTGTGGGCGGTCTTCCGGAAAGATCCTATCTCGCCGTGTTCCAACGGTCGTTGAATGCGAATGATTTCGTGCGACTGTGGTCCATTTCCTAGCCTTGAGGCCCAGTACTGCTCAACGCCGCGTGTTCGACTCTCACTGCTGCCCGAGGATCACAACGGGTAACGTTTGAATGTAGGAAACCCCTCAATGGAACTTTCTAGCCTAGGGAAAGACCCGATTCAACCCGATCAACCCACTGGATCGGATGTCCGCTATGAACCCGAGTATGAACACCTGCAGGCTGAAATCGATAAACTCTCTTTGCCCTCGGCATCAGCCGGTATTGACTGGAAAAAAGTGAGCGACCTGGCCGCCTCGATCCTGGCACACAAGTCCAAGGATCTTCTGGTCGCAAGCTATTTGGCGGTGGGTCAGGTTCAAATGCGTCAAATTGAGGGATTGGCTGACGGGTTGGTCGTCATCCATGACCTTATCGCTAACTACTGGGACGACATGTTTCCCCCCAAAAAGCGGATGCGAGGCCGAGTGGGAGCACTGGAGTGGTGGATCGAGAGGACAGAGTCCGCCCTTAAAGGAGTTGCGACCGATCCTATTGCACCGGAAAAATTGGAAGCCATCAACACTACCCTGACCCAAATTGATACCCTGCTGAAGCAACATCTGTCGGAGCCGCTGCCTCTCCGGCCCATACATCGAGCTCTTGAAACGATTCCTTTATTGTCCGAAGGGAAAACTGAGCCTGAAGCCGCTCCGGCAGGCGAACGACCCCAACCGTCGCCACCGCCTAAGCCCGAGAAGGTAACAGAACGGGAAGCACCTAAGGTTACGCCGCCACCAATTGAACCCGAAACACCTGTCACGGAAAAGGATGCTCAAAAGGTCATCAACTCCGGGCTCCAGACATTGCGGCAGGCTGCCGCTGTTCTCCTTGAAAAAGATCCCACAAACGCCGTAGCCTATCGCTGTCGAAGAATTGCGGCCTGGTCTCTGGTATCAGCGCTTCCACCGGAATCGAACGGGCACACTCAGATTCCGCCGCCGCCACCGCAGGTTCGCCAAGAGCTGATAGATCTGAAAGACAACGCTCATTGGAGTGCCCTGATCGCGTCTGCCGAGCAGCGGGTGTCCCAATTCCTCTTCTGGTTTGATGTGCACCGTTACGTCTCCGAAGCCCTCGTCAACCTGGGAAATGACTATCAGAGCGCCCATGAAGCGGTGTGCCAGGAAATCGCCTGTCTTCTTTACCGCCTTCCCGGCCTGGTGGATCTGACGTTCTCCGATGGGACACCTTTTGCGGATTCTGAAACCCGGCGGTGGTTGAAACGGATCGCATCGGTATCGGCCACGGCCTCAACCGATACGGCCCAGATTCCAGAACCCGGCAGAGGCGAACCTAAAGAGGACGGTATGGCGGACACCGTAGAAAAGGCACGCGCGTTGGCCAAGAAGAATAAACTGCTCGATGCGGTCCAGTTGCTTCAGGCAGAGCTGAAAAACTGCTTTTCACAGAAAGAAGCGCTCATGTGGCGTTTGGCACTGTGCCGGATGTTGATCGGATCAAAGCGGACTGACATGGCACTGCCGCACCTTGACCTGATCTTAAAAGACATTGAAGCCTATAGGCTTGAACACTGGGATCCTCGATTGGCGCTGGAGAGTCTCAAGGTCGTCTGGAGCGGTTATAGCAACCACACTGATAAAGCATTGAGACGTAACGCTGAGGCCGTGCTGAGCCAGATCGCCAAACTGGATCCGGCCGAGGCGCTGAAACTGAGCAAGTCATAAGGTTCAAGCTATGATCTATAGAGTTTTGTTTCATCTTTCCACAATCATTTAACAAAAGGGGGTAAGTCATGGCAAAAGAAGGGTCTGTTGCCCCGAAAGAAAGGGTAAACATCGTGTATCGGCCTGCCACGGGAGACGCCAAAGAAGAGGTGGAACTTCCGCTCAAGCTCCTCATTATGGGCGATTTCACACTTCGCCCGGACGATCGGATGGTCGAGGAGCGTGAGCCGATCAACATCGACAAGGACAATTTTAATGAGGTGTTGAAGGGACAAAACCTCAACCTTGATGTAACGGTTCCCAACAAACTGTCCGAAGATCCGGATGCAGAGATGAGCGTCTCACTGAAATTCGAATCCATCAAGGATTTCGAACCGGAAGCCATTGCCAAGAAGACACCGGAGCTGAATAAACTTCTCGAACTCAGGGAGGCACTGAGTTCCCTGAAGGGTCCCATGAGCAATCGCCCGGAGTTTCGCAAGAAAATTCAGGAACTGATCAAGGATGAGGCTACCAGGCAGCAGCTTTTGAAAGAGCTCAAAATTGAAGAGTAAGAAAGGGGTGATCATATGGCAGAAGAACGCAAACGAGAAAAACCTGCCGCCGCAGAAGAACAAGTAACCGAAGCACCCTCTCTGCTCGATGAAATAGTGACTGCCACCAGGCTTAAACCAAAAGATGAAGGCTTTTCTCTGGCCAGAAAAGGCGTGGAGGCGCTGCTCTCACAACTCGTCGAGCCGGAGCGGAAAGTGGAAAAGGTCTCCAGTGCCCTCATTGACGAGATGATATCCGAGATTGACAACAAGCTCAGCCTGCAGGTGGATGCCGTATTACATCATGCGGAATTCCAGAAACTGGAATCTGCCTGGCGTTCCCTGAAATTTCTGGTAGACAAGACCGATTTCCGGGAAAACGTCAGGCTGGAACTGCTGAATGTCAGCAAAGAAGAGCTCTTGGACGACTTTGAGGATTCACCGGAAATTACCAAATCCGGGCTCTATAAGACGGTGTATTCGGCAGAGTATGGCCAGTTTGGCGGAAAGCCTTA
>WVXP01000238.1:3745-3890 GCA_011773445.1 Pseudomonadota bacterium
CTGAATTTTTCGGGCTGGATGACTTTAATGGTCTCCCCAGCCTCAAGGATTTGAGATCTCTCTTTGAAGGTCCCCAGTACGTCAAATGGCAATCCTTCCGTGAATCTGAGGATGCGCGTTACGTTGGCCTGACGCTGCCGCGCTT
>WVXP01000238.1:3919-4651 GCA_011773445.1 Pseudomonadota bacterium
CTGGGAGGCGGCGCGGTTGAGGACCTTCCGGTGCACCAGTTCGAATCCATGGGGGCCATTCAAACCAAAATTCCCACCGAGGTGCTCATCTCGGATCGCCGGGAGTTCGAGCTCGCCGAGGAGGGTTTCATGTCGCTGGCCATGCGCAAAGGCAGCGACAATGCCTGCTTCTTTTCGGCCAACTCCGCCCAAAAACCCAAATATTTTGGGATAAGCCCCGAAGGCAAAGAAGCTGAACTCAACTACAAGCTGGGGACCCAGTTGCCATACATGTTTGTAGCCAACCGGCTGGCCCACTACCTGAAGGTAATTCAAAGGGAGAATATCGGTAGCTGGAAAGAGAGAATTGATTTGGAGAGAGAGCTGAACGCATGGATCCGCCAGTATATTGCCGATCAGGATAACCCGAGTCCCGAAACCAGGAGCCGGCGNNAAATGGCAATCCTTCCGTGAATCTGAGGATGCGCGTTACGTTGGCCTGACGCTGCCGCGCTTTCTGTTGCGCTTGCCCTATGGGCCCGAGACCCAGCCCGTGAAGACCTTTGCATATCAAGAAAATGTTTCCGCATCCCATGGGCACTACCTGTGGGGTAACACCGCCTTTACCTTCGCGACCCGGTTAACGGACAGCTTCGCAAAATACCGATGGTGTACCAATATCATCGGACCTCTGGGAGGCGGCGCGGTTGAGGACCTTCCGGTGCACCAGTTCGAATCCATGGGGGCCATTCA
>WVXP01000238.1:4772-6280 GCA_011773445.1 Pseudomonadota bacterium
GCATGGATCCGCCAGTATATTGCCGATCAGGATAACCCGAGTCCCGAAACCAGGAGCCGGCGTCCGCTTCGACAGGCGCAGATAACGGTTGAGGATGTTGAAGGAGAACCCGGTTGGTACCGGGTCAATCTGAAAGTCAGACCCCATTTCAAATACATGGGAGCCTATTTTACCCTATCCCTTGTCGGAAAGCTGGATAAAGAATAGCCTTGAATATGGAGGAAGGAGGTTCGCTATGCCAACACCAGCGTATCTATCAATCGAAGGAGTAACCCAGGGGAATATTACCGAAGGAGCCTTTACCGAGGACAGCGTAGGGAATATCTACCAGGAAGGGCACGAAAACGAAATTCTGGTCGAGGCTTTCAATCACACGGTTGCCATTCCGACAGATCCGCAAAGCGGCCAGCCAACGGGGCAGCGTGTTCACAAGCCGCTGACCATCACCAAGGTCTTCGATAAATCGTCTCCCCTCTTATATAAGGCGCTGACGAGTGGTGAGAAACTGTCCAAATGCGAGATCAAGTGGTACCGCACCAGCAAAACGGGAACGCAAGAACACTATTTTACCATTAGACTAGAGGATGCGATCATCACCGGCATAACGGCCCGTATGCCAAACTGTCAGGATCCGGATCAGGCGCATTTTACGCATCTCGAGGATGTCTCGTTCAACTACCGCAAAATTACCTGGACCCATGAGATCGGCGCAACCTCCGGAGAAGACGATTGGAGGGCGCCGGTCACCTAATTGGGCGAGCCTGTTGGAATAACCCGGGGTGACGAACATTCGCCTCTATTCCTCAATAGGCAGGAATTATGCGGGAAGAGAGATTGACCGAACGCATCCGATCGTGGAACAGAGCACCCGACCGGCGCGGCAGGCCTGATCCGAAGCGAATGATCGATTCCATCGTCCGACACCTGGAGCGGATCCTGAACACCCGCTGGGGGAGTGCCCAGATTGCCGACGACTATGGTATTCCCGACTTTACCGCTTTACGGTCCGGCCTTCCCGACGCTATCCGAGACTTAGAGCGGGCAATCCGAAATACGATCCAAAAATACGAGCCTCGACTAGAAGCTGTACGGGTCAAATTCATACCGCAGGAAGAAACCATACTAACGGTCAGTTTTCAGATCGTCGCCCGGCTGGCCGTGGAAGGAGAGAAAAACCCCGTGACTTTTCAGAGTGTCATGGATTCAGACGGAAAAGTCACGATCAGGGGATAGTCTCGGCTACTCATAAGATAACCGGCTTGCAAGGGCAACTCTCCACAAACAAGGGATGGTGGCAGTCCTATGTTTAACCGATACTTCCAAGAGGAACTGGACAATTTAAAGGATCTGGGGGGGGAATTTTCAAAAGCCCACCCAGCGCTTGCCCCCATGCTGAGCGGCCGATCCTCCGACCCCGATGTCGATCGCCTTCTGGAGGGGGTGGCTTTTCTGACCGCCCTTTTGCGGCAGAAGCTGGACGATGAATTTCCGGAGATCATCCACGAGCT
>WVXP01000225.1:0-6951 GCA_011773445.1 Pseudomonadota bacterium
CGATTCCGTTCATATTCAGACTCGGCCAAGGACAATCTCTGTTTTGCGATCTCATAGAGGGTGGTCCGTCGTTCGTTCTCATTTCGCTCAATTTGGAGAAGGGCCGCAAGTTTCTTGAGATTCGCTTTGGCCTTCTGTAGGGTGAGGCGGTAGCGCGTTTCTTCGATCCTCGCCAGTTCCTGACCTCGTCGTACGGACATTCCCGGTTCTGTCTCTGGGACAAGACTCGTAATCGGTCCGCCTATCTGGGCGCTCACTGTACCTTTTCGAAAGGGTGTGACGGTAGAGTAAACTTCCACCCAGCGGGTGTAGGCACGAGGGTAAACTTCATGCACCTCGACCGAGACCCGTCGAATGGGTTCCTGAAACCGGGCAGTACTCTCTTGGTCGGTTTTCACCAGCAGGAAAATCCACGCAAGGGTCAAAAGCAGGATGAGAGACAGAAGACTCCCAGAGATCCAGACCCGTTTCTGCACGCTAGCTCCTCCGATCAAGCAATTCCAACGTCTTCCAAATATACACTTGCCCCCTGTACGAGTCAAACAGGCGTTCAAAATTCAACATGTTTGATGTTCCTCGTCTCACGACCAGGTCTGGGTATCCTCTGGAACCGTCCGGTTAATAAATGCCTTTTCCCGCCCTTGGTGGGACAGCGTCGCTCAGAGAGAGCAGGCCCCCTCAAAAATGGAGGTGCTCCTTGAGTCTCCTTTAGGAAGAAGGTGGAGTTTCCTCAGTTTTGTGGACCCTCATGTCCCTGAGGGACGTTTGCGGTGGAAGGGTGTCAGTATTCCTCGGGCCGCTCCGAAATCCCTTCTCTCGGCTTTTGTCCGATGAAAGTGGAAAAGGAGCGCTCTTCGCTGTTCAAAAGCTTTTCTGGGTGCTGTCAGTTGTCGGTTCTCAGTGGTCAGTTGTAACGATCCATTCACGTCATTCGATTGAAAATCAAACTCCCTGGGCCCGTTACTCGAATAGCCGTGGATGTGCAAATGTTAGTCTTTATGCAACGAACCACGGACACCGACTTTTGGTTCAGAGCTTCCTTTCCCACTTTCGGGTGAAATGCTCTGGAAATGACTTCGACGCAAGTGGTGTAAGGGAATTTGCGCATCAGCCGGCCCCCACCTGTCCCGCCAAGGGCGGGAAGAGGGTCGAGGCGAGAACAAGGGAGCGAAGGGATATGAGGGTCCCATCAAAAGATTCAAAATGGTCGTGAAACATCGGAAGGCTACAAACCTCTTGCTTTGAAAACTCGGGAAACTCCACTACGAAGAGGGGCTTGACAAGGCCTCGGGAGAAGAATATGTTTGATTTTTGCGTAACTGGCATAATTTTTGATGAAGCATTGAAAAAACGAGGTGTCTGAAGAGGAGAAGGTTATGAAGAAAGGGATACTGATTCTTGTCTTAGGCGTTGTTTTTTCTCTCCTCACCGGCTTTTCTGGCTACGCGCAGGACAAGGAGGGTGAGGTCTACGTGATCAAAAAGGGAGATACCCTTTGGGATCTTTCAGACACTTATTTGAAAGACCCTTATCAGTGGCCTGAACTTTGGCAGAGGAATCAGTACATAACCAACCCCCATCTCATATATCCCGGAAACTCACTCCGTCTTTACGGCAAGCCTAGGCCGGTTCGCCCGGAAAAGGTTCAAGAGACCGAAGCGGTGGGAACAGGGGTAGGGGAGGCGGTTGCCGTCTTGGAGGAGGCCGAAGTTGAAGGGGTCGCGCCGGAGACTGCGGAACCCGCTGTTGTAGGCAAAAAGGAAGAGGTCCCGGCCCCAGTGGAGAAGGAAGAGGTCCCGGCCCTAATGGAGGTTGAAGAAGGTCTTGGCGCCGGGGAAGAAGAGTTTGCACAGATCCTTCGTAAGGGAGAGGTTGAATTTATCATTCTCGAAGAGGACTCCCTGGGGAGGATTATCGATGCAAGATATCAGAAAAGGCTTCTCGCCCAGGGCGATACTGTGTATATAGCCATGAAAGAGCGACCTCCCGAAGTTGGTGAAAAATATCTGATTTTTAGAACTCAAAAGATGCTCAAGAATCCTTACACCGGGGAAAAGGGTAGGAAGATCTACATCCTTGGCGCCCTTCAGGTAACGGCAGTTAAGGGGGTGCTCTATCAGGCGGAGATCACCGATTCCATGGATGCCATTAAACGCGGGGACGAGATCATGACTTACAGGATCATCCAGTAGGGTCATTTCAATTCTGAGATGCGGGCCTTCCGCTGAGGCGGGAGGCTTTTCTATTTTTCCGTTGAGATTGGACGATTTTCGTCCAACGAGTGGGCGAAAACCTATCATTGTAACAAATTGGGTCATTCGACTCTTTGTTTTTTCTAGTCAAATTCGAATTTTGGGAATCCCTAATGGCATCGGCTGTCGGGATCCAACCCAGAGAGATGATCGTCTCATGTCATTCCGAGGCTACCCCCCTTGCTACAGATCAAATGGCGGTTCATCGGTTGAAATAGATCATTCTATCGAATAGGATAGGTGGAACGATTCAGGGATCTCGATGGCATTGCAAGACAACAGATACTGGATTGCCTTAAATCTCGTCCCAGGCATTGGGAGTATTGCCTATCGAAATCTGATCACTGCCTTCAAGGATCCCAGGCGCGTTTTTGAGGCCCCTCAGAGGGAACTCAGGAAGGTTGAGGGCGTCGGTCCCAAGCTTGTCGAGGCTCTTACAGGCTTTTCTCTAGAAAGCCGGTTGAAGGATGAGCTGAAACGGATGGATGATTTTGGCGTCTCCGTGGTTACCTATCAGGACGGAGCGTACCCGAAGAACCTACTTGCCATTTATGATCCGCCTCCGGTTCTCTATGTTCGTGGGGAATTTATGGCGAGAGATGACGTCGCTATCGCGATTGTTGGGTCTCGCATGGCCACTCGGCACGGCAAGGCCCTGACAGAGCGATTGGGGCGAGACCTGGCTGCACGAGGCATCACGATTGTAAGTGGGATGGCGCGGGGGATCGATTCTGCAGCTCATCGGGGGGCTTTTCTCGGTCGTGGGAGAACGATAGCGGTTCTTGGATGCGGTGTGGACGTGATATATCCCCCGGAGAGCCGTGCGCTCATGAAGGAGATTATGGATCGGGGAGCCGTGATTTCGGAATTTCCAATGGGGACGAGGCCCCACTCTTTCAATTTTCCCCGTCGCAACCGAATTATCAGCGGTCTGGCTTTGGGTGTCGTTGTTGTGGAGGCAACAGGTCGGAGCGGATCTCTCATTACGGCGAACTATGCGCTAGAACAGGGGAGAGAGGTCTTTGCTGTTCCGGGCCATGTAGGCTATCCCAGTAGCCGGGGAACCAATCGCTTGATCAAAGAGGGAGCAAAGTTGGTGGAGAGGGTGGAGGATATTCTTGAAGAGATCGTCCTTGAGTGGCGGGGGAAAAACGAAAGCAACAAGGGCGGGGAGAGCCAGTCGAGTCCTAACTTGAGCAAAGATGAGAGAATCGTTTATCGTCTCCTGGGGGAGGAACCGGTTCATATCGATCGGCTCATCACCCAAACCCAGTGGGATGCCGGTCGAGTCTCACGAGTCCTGCTGAGCCTCGAGCTGGCTGGCCTGATCAGTCAATTGGCCGGAAAACAGTTCGTACGCACGTAGTGAGCGATACAGTGAGGTTTTCTTACAATGATCTAAACGGCGGATTTCTGAAATCGGGAACCTGAATCCCATGTCTAAGTCAGTCCAAGCGAATTGAATCCATACGGTCAGGAGCATCCATGACTAAATCCCTTGTGGTCGTTGAATCCCCTACCAAGGCTAAGACGTTGAGTAAATTCTTAGGGTCGGATTACGTAGTAAAGGCTACGGTCGGGCATGTTAAGGATTTGCCGGAGAACGATTTGGGAATCGACATCGAGCACGGCTTCAGGCCTCAATATGGGTTGATTCATGGAAAGAAGAGAATCATCCAGGAGCTGAAAAAGGCCGGCAAAGACGTGGCAAAGATCTATTTAGCTCCAGACCCGGACAGGGAGGGGGAAGCCATCGCATGGCACATAAGAGAAGTCATGGATGGCAACAACCGTCGTTTCTACCGGGTCTTGATCAATGAGCTCACACGCCGGGGGGTTCTCGATGCGATTCAGAACGCGGGACCGCTCAGGCAGGGTTTGTATGAGGCCCAGCAGGCCAGGAGGATCTTAGATCGATTAGTGGGGTACAAGATCAGTCCCTTGTTGTGGCGAGAGATCAAAAGAGGATTGAGTGCGGGCCGAGTGCAATCGGTAGCTGTTCGTGTCATATGTGAGAGGGAGCGGGATATCTGGGCCTTCAAGCCCAAGGAATACTGGACCGTAACAGCATCCCTTAGAAGCCGCCGTGATCTGGAACCGTTCCGAGCCAATCTCTCGAAGATTAAGGGCAAAAAACCGGAGATTTCCAGCCGGGAAGAGGTAGAGGAGATCGTCCGAAATCTCGAGAGTGTGCATTTTGTGGTGAGAAAGATAGAGGAGAAAGAAAATCTTCGAAACCCCCCTGCCCCCTTTATCACAAGCAGGCTTCAACAAGAGGCGTCTCAGAAGCTTCGGTTTTCCCCAAAGAAGACTATGAGGATTGCCCAGGACCTTTACGAAGGGATCGAACTGGGTGACGAGGGCCCAGTGGGTTTGATTACGTACATGCGTACCGATTCTCCCCGAGTATCGACAGAGGCACTGCAGGCCGTGCGGCGGTTCATTCACAATCGCCATGGGAAAGCTTATCTGCCGCCAAAACCCAATGTTTACAAAAGCAAAAAGGGAGCGCAGGAGGCGCACGAGGCGATTCGCCCAACCTCGATGGATTATGAACCGGAAAAGATCAGCCAGTATCTCACGAGTGATCAGCGAGCCCTTTATCGTCTGATTTGGGATCGGTTCGTGGCAAGTCAGATGGTTCCGGCGCTTTTCTTGCGGAAGTCTGTGGAAATTGAGGCCGGGGAGACCATTTTCACGGTGACCGGATCGGTTCAGAAATTCCCGGGCTTCATGGCTGTCTACACGACTCAAAAAGATCGGGAGGAGACCGGCGAGGAAGAAAAAGTGTTTGTTCCGACTCTCATCGAGGGAGAGACCTTGGAGCTTTTGCCTCCCCTTGAGCCTGAGCAGCATTTTACACAACCGCCCCCCAGATTTTCTGAGAGCACATTGGTCAAGGAACTCGAGGAGGAAGGGATCGGGCGACCGTCAACCTATGCCACGATTCTCAGTACGATTCAGGATAGAGGTTACGTTCGATTCAACAAGGGGAGATTTCATCCCACCGAACTCGGTTTTCTGGTCAATGACCTCCTCGTGAAGAGTTTTCCAAGCCTTCTGAGTGTAGCGTTCACGGCGAAAATGGAGGATGTCCTCGATGCGATTGAGGAAGAGAAAATCGACTGGGTCAAAGCCATGGAAGATTTCTATGGTCGGTTCACGAGGAGCCTCCAAAGGGCTGAAACCAGGATACCTGAGTTAAAGAAGGAGGCGACGACTACCTCCCTCGTCTGTGACGAGTGCGGGAGCCCTATGGTGATTCGATGGGGAAGGAAGGGTTTTTTTCTCGCGTGCGCTTCTTATCCCGAGTGTCGAAACACCCAGGATTTTGTGAGGAACGAAGAGGGAGAGGTGGTTGTTCGGAAGACACCGGAAGAAACGGGTCAGATATGCCCCGATTGCGGCAGTTCCATGGTTTTGAGACAAGGACGATTTGGCGAATTCTATGCATGTTCCCAATATCCACGCTGCAAGACGACCAAAACAAAGCATCTCGATATCCCATGCCCCCGAGAGGGTTGTGACGGCTTCATCACAGCAAGGCGTACCCGAAAGGGGAGGACATTCTATGGATGCACGAGCTATCCGAAGTGCGACTTTGCCCTGTGGAATAAACCGGTGGATCGGCCATGTCCTCAGTGCGGTGCTCCCTTCATGACTGAAAAATCAACCCGGAGAGGTCCGGTTATTGTCTGTGCTACATGTAAGTCAAGGAGCTAATTTTTGAGTTTCCTCAATTCTGTGGACCCTTAGTTCCCTGAGGGACGTTTGCGGAAGCGTTGGGGGACCCATCGAGGGCGAGCAGGAACGGGAAAACCCCGCCTTCAGAGCGGGGAAGGGGCAAGAATTCCCCACCTGTGAGCCCCGCGAGGGTCAACGCGAGAGCAAGGGAGCGAAGGGATATGAGGGTCCAATCAAAACATTCAAGGTTGTCTTTAAACATCAGTAAGTTACGAACTTGTTGCTTTGAAAACTCAGGAAGCTCTACGCTAATTGGGTTTATGAGTTTTGTGGGGAGGGGGACCTGTGACGGGGTGGAATCAACTTCTGATCATCGGAGGCGGCCTCGCTGGATGTGAGGCCGCGTGGCAAGCCGCCAGGCGGGGAATTCGGACGACCTTGTATGAGATGAAACCCCGGAGGTTTTCTCCGGCCCATAGGTCCCCCCTTCTTTCCGAATTGGTGTGCAGCAACTCCCTGAAATCGAACTCGCTGGATAAAGCGGTAGGAATCCTCAAAGAGGAGATGAGGAGGCTCGGATCGCTGATTGTTCGAGCAGCAGATCAAACGAGAGTTCCAGCGGGCGACTCCCTAGCCGTCGACAGGGAAGAGTTCTCTCGCTTTGTTACCGGGAGTCTTGAAGATGAGGATCAAGTGAGAATCATCCGCGAGGAATTGACGGATATTCCTCCTGACGACCCTGTCGTTATTGCGACGGGCCCATTGACCTCAGAGGCTTTGACCCAAAGTCTTATGCAACTCACGGGGGGGAATTCGCTTTACTTTTATGATGCTGTTTCTCCCATTGTGGTGAAGGATTCTATAGACTTCCGGATTGCCTTCAAAGCCTCTCGGTATGGACGCGGGGGCGATGACTATGTGAACTGTCCCATGAATGCCGATGAATATTATGGTTTTGTGGAGGCTTTGATTCTGGCTGAGAAAGTTCCCCTGAGAGAGTTCGAGAAAAAGGCTT
>WVXP01000225.1:7024-17058 GCA_011773445.1 Pseudomonadota bacterium
CTAGGTACGCTTTACAGTATGGTCGGATTTCAAACGAAGCTCAACTGGGAGGAGCAGAAGCGAATCTTTCGCATGATTCCTGGACTTGGGAAGGCGGAGTTCGCGAGATTAGGTAGTCTCCATCGAAATACCTTCATCAATTCTCCACGACTCCTCCGTGAGAGCCTTCAAGTCAAGAATCATCCACGGATTTTTTTGGCGGGTCAGATCACGGGTGTAGAAGGGTACGTGGAATCTGCGGCCGTGGGGCTTCTGGCCGGAGTTAGCGCCTCGATGCGGATTAGGGGGGTGAGGATGATCACACCATCTCCGGCGACTGTCCTGGGGTCTCTGGTCCATTACATTACCCATGCAAACCCGGTCACCTTTCAGCCAATGAACGCCAATTTTGGCCTCTTACCGCCCCTTGGGAAACGGGTGAAGGGAACACAGAAAAGGAGACTTCTGGCCAAAAGAGGACTTAAAGATATCGAGCGATGGAGGGATTCAGTGGAAGAGTACAGCAGCTCAAATCTTTCGAGCTCTGATCCGTAGAAAAGAGCAGTCCTGGGGGCCTCTTTCTATTCGGTGGGTGTCATCCGAGCGGGAGCGGTGCAATCGCCATAGAGGGAGAGCCAACGACCCGAAGATCGAAAAAGGTGAGCCCATGGGTGATCAAAACTGTTGCAAATGCGGTAGATACCTGCCGTCGGGAAACCTAAGGTACGTTGTACACATCAGGGTCTTCGCCGATTTTGATGGCGTGCTGTCTATTCCCGAAGGGGACATTGAGGGAGAGTTGGAACGAATTCTCCAGGAGGTCGAGTTCCGAGATCCGAAGGATCTGGAACGCGAGGTCTACGAGGAGATCGGCCTGCTCCTTTGCAAACTCTGCAGGGACAGGTTTGTGCGTGAGGCGACCGGGGAAGGAGAATCAGAGGGGAATGGGATGATGATACACTGACGGGGTGTATCAAAGACCATGGAAAAGGGGGGTCAATCATGATCCTGACGAATCTGGAGTTCTGAACTCGGCCCTTGGGATCCGGGATCTGCTGATTGAGAGGTCCGATGGTCCGAAAGAGAAGGCTTCGGCCTGGTTTTGCTATTGAGAGGATCACTGTCATCCCGGTTGGAGCGGTGGAGGCACCGTTATTAGATGTCTTGAATAACCGCCTTCCGGAAATCTTTAGGAAGAGGGTGGAATTAGGTTCTCCTATTGAGGATCCGATCTATGCACACAATAAAGAGAGAGGGCAGTACCTGGCCGAAGCCATCCTTTTGAAACTAGCTCAGATCAGGAACCTAACGAGGGGAAGGCTATTGGGAGTAACTGAGGTCGATCTCTATCGGCAAGATGGCCATGGCACTTTCGGCCATGCCAGTCGGGGTAGGAAGGTGGCGGTGATTTCGATTCACCGCCTTCGAGATGAACACTACGGACTTCCGGGCGACCCTCAGAAACTGCAAGAACGGGTATTAAAGGAGGCTGTGCAACAGATCGGACATACGTATGGGGTTATCGGATGCAGTAACCCTTTGTGCGCTATGTTTGACACCCCTCAACTCTTCGATCTTGACATCAAGAGGCCTCTGCTCTGCTCCAGATGTCGGAGGGCGATTCCATAAGATCGAATCTGATCCTTCCCGATTCTTTCTGGAAAACCACCTGAAGGGTCTGACCTCGATGTCCCTCTGTGATGGGAAGATGGCACGATCGCTCTTTGCCTTGCTGGGATTCAGGAGGTCCTCGAAGACCATGTCTCAAAACAGGGAGATTCTTGAGGGGTGAAGAGGTTCGAATTCGAAATGAGGCATGCTGTGTTCTCCGGAACGGCAACCATAGCCCAGAGAATAGAATGAGAAAGAAAGAAAGATTCTGTGCAGATGTTCGTATCCCTCCCGTCGATGAGTGCCTCGTTCTCATGGACCTTCACGGGATGATGCCCAACATTCGACGCCATTCTCTCATGGTCGCTCGACTTGCTGCGATTCTTGGAAGGGCTCTGAATAAAGGGGGAACTGATCTGAAGATTTCCCTGATTGTCGCCGGAGCACTTCTCCATGATATTGCAAAGACCCGATCACTCCGGGAAGGAGGAAACCATGTCGAGATGGGCCGACAAATGGTCATAAAAATGGGCTATCCCGAGGTGGCGCGGATTGTCGGGAGTCACGTGGACGCGGGTCCTGAGATCGCCGATACCATTGACGAGGCGACTGTGGTCAACTATGCCGATAAACGTGTTCAACATGACAAGGTGGTCCCACTAGAGGAACGATTCAAGGACCTCCTCACCCGTTACGGGGTAAGCCCTGACAAACGCGGCCGTCTCCAGGAAATGGTGAGAAACGTGGAGAGACTGGAGGAGAGGATATTCTCTCGGATTCCCCTTTCGCCGGACTGTGTTGAGTTCATGATCGAAACCTCTTCGTCCATTTCTTCGCCCGATGATCCGATTCTGGAGGGATCCAGAGGCGAGGGATTTGGGAAAGACAGCGATGAATCTGCACCTCAAAAATGAAGTCATCAGAAGCAATCACCCTGCTCAAAAAGCACCATTCATTTCCCGGCCTCTATATCTTCAAGTTGATAGGCGAAAACACCTCAAACTTCTATGAGGATGTTCTGTTGGAGGTCTCAAAGGAACTCGGGGAGATGATGGATCTAGGAGAACGCCTTTCCACGCGCGAGAGCTCTGGGGGCAGTTATGTTTCTATTACGCTCAGCTTGGAGATGGAGTCGGCAGAGCAGGTTCTGAGGCTCTATGAACGGTTTTCCAAACTGAAAGGTCTTCGATCCATGATGTGATTTACATACACTTGATCAGTCAGTCTTCAATGGGCCGTTGGCGATATTCCTTTGGAACAATTTGATTCAGGCTTTGCAAGAATATTTCGCCAGAAAGTAGGCAAGGAAGCTCTGAACCAAAAGTCGTTGCTCGTGGTCCGTTGTATAAAGACTAAGATTTGCTCATCCACGGCTATTCAAGTAACGGGCCCAGGGAATTTGATTTTCAATCGAATGACGTAAATTGATAGTTACAACTGACAGCACCAAGAAAAGCTTCTGGGCAGTGAAAAGCACCCTTTTCCGCCTTCATCGGAAAAAGTCGAGAAGAGGGATTTGGGTAACAGCCCTTCAAGAATCGGCGGTGAGGTTCAGAAAAAGAGCTTGCTTGAATTGATATTCCCATGGGTTGGATGCTCAGTGGTGGTAATGGCGGGGATAGTAAGGGCGGTAGTACCACCATGGGTAATAGGGATACCAGTATGGATACCCGTAAGGATAGGGCTCATAGTAATCCACTCGCTCCGGCCAGAGGTGTGTTTCCCTGTTTTCAAGAATCACATAGGTGTAATCTTTCTGCCCAATTTTTGAGACCTTTTTTCCAGTCACAATGCCGGCAACGGTGATCTCCCTTCCCTGAGCGTAAATGTATGGATCTATGAAGTTCGGGTACTTGACAAAAAATCTGCCATCTGCACCCTCATCTTCCAAAGGACGATCGGTGTTTCGGCTCAGGGGCCTCTGTAGCACTTCGATGAGCGTTTCGTGCTCCAAATTCTTGGTTTCGATGATTTCTCCCCCCATCAGAACGAGCTTGCCTCGGTAGGTGTCAAAACCCCGGAGAATTGAGTCAGGGGTAAGATCTTGCAAGGCCAACTCTCTGTTTTGGCGGGAGATCGCATGCACGCATCCACCAATCGTCAAAACGATGACGCTCAAAACGATCAGGTGACCTAGGCCGAGTTTCATGGAAAATGTTCCTTCCCGCAACCACAGAATCTCTGAGTCTACTAAAATTTTGACACGATTGTTGGAAAAAAACAAGGCCAAAAGGAGGCCGGCCCGATACGGATTCCAATATCAGAACAAATCGGAATGAACTCGAGAATATCTGTGGGGCAGATGATACCCGACAGGCTTCCATTTTCGATGGTTGGGGCCTAATGAACACCCCTAGCCAGCGGCATGCGTTTTACCTTTTCAGGGCAAACATTCCTTTGAAGGTCTCCCCTTTCGGCATCGATGATGGCTCATTGCCGTCCCCGGAAAATAAATCGGCTGTCCGGAAAAGCCGATAGGGGTGGCCCCTCTGGATCAGTTTTCTTGGCACCAGAAACCGGAGCATGATATAAAGGGACACACGTGTTAGGCGTTCTTCACAGTGAAGGGTTAGAGCTCTCTCTGAATCCCCCTGACAAGTCATGATTCGGAGATTTGAACCGACCGACCTAAACGAAATTCTCCAGATTGAGGCTCAGGCATTTCCGAAATCCTCATACACTGCGGAGATGTTTTTTGACTTTTATCGGTGTTTCTCAGAGACTTTCCTTGTTTTCGAGGAAGACAGGGTACTCGGTTACATCATTTTCGAACCGAGTGGGCATGTGATTTCCCTTGCCGTTGACCCGCCTCACCGAAGAAAGGGAATTGGAACGCATCTTATGCAGGTCTGCGAGGCTCACTGCAAAGGGGACACGCTTTTCGTAGAAGTAAGGATAGGCAATGTGGGCGCCCAAAAATTCTATGAGAGGCTCGGATTTCACCTCAAGAGTAAAATTCGTCTTTATTACCGTACGGAGGACGCTTACCTCATGGAGAAAAAGGGGCCCCGTCGCGACTAACTGGATAGCAGCCCTTCATTATAAGAGGAGCTCCCCCAGAAATTGGGGGGCACCCAGTATGTAGGTGAGCAATTTCTCAACCTGTGAGTGAATCCACTCTGTAGATCCGAGTTTTTTCAACAAAATTCAAATCATACGGGAACGCTACCCTCAAAAATGGGGTACTCCTCTTCATTTCAGTGTTCCAGGATTGAACATTGCTCAGGGCAGAAAAGTTCTCGGAGAGAAGAGCTTGCTTGTGAGATGTTTGAGACCCCCTCCAAGCCTTCCGGTGGGGTTTACTTCCCAACGTGGATGGGATATATGCAGAGGCACGAAGACGTGCAAAGTGATATGGATGAGGAGGTCCAACCATGGGACACAGCAAACCGACCCGGGAAGACGCCTGGGCACTCCTGACCGAATTTAATCAGAGCGACAGCCTGATAAAGCACGCCCTCTGCGTGGAGGGTGTGATGCGTTACATTGCTCGGAAGAGGGGCGAGGATGAGGACAAGTGGGGAATCATCGGTCTCGTCCACGATCTCGACTATGAACGCTTTCCCGACGAACACTGTCAGAAGACTCAGGAGATTCTGACAGAGTGTGGGTGGCCCGAAGAGTACATCCGGTCGATTGTCTCTCACGGATGGGGGATTTGCTCAGACGTGGAACCAAAGAGTGATATGGAAAAGGTTCTTTATGCCATCGATGAACTGACGGGACTCGTTACTGCCGTCGCTCTGGTGAGGCCGTCGAGGAGTGTCATGGACCTTGCCCCGAAGTCGGTGAAAAAGAAGTGGAAGGACAAAGCCTTTGCGGCCGGCGTGGACCGATCCATCATTGAGAAGGGTGCAGCCATGTTGGGTATGGACAAATCGGAACTGATCGAGGATGTGATTCTGGGAATGCGGGAGGTGGCTGACCAGATCGGTCTCGGGGGACCACCATAGTTTTGTTTGTTGCTCGTGGTCCGTGGTTCATTGTGCAGAGATCAGAATCTGCGCATTTAGGAGGTACAGGGAAAAGGTTCAAGGTATCTCATCCCCAATCGAGTGACCGGAATGGTTCCACACAAGTGCCCAGGGACAATTGGCGTTACTCGCCGACTCGATTCAAGCATGAGGATGGCAAGGGGGAAGAACGAGAGGATCTGTCATTAGGACCTAACGGTACGCTCCGGTCTCATTTATTTCCCTCAATTTCTCGACAAGACGGGAGAACCGATCTTCAGGCGTCGTTACCTCTTGGTAGATGTGATGTAGAGTCGCTGCATCTAACCGCTCATAATCCTTTTTCCGAGGAATCACGAAAACACCGGCCATGTCGATGGCTCCTGGACTGATGAGCATTTGTTGATCTCCTCGCCTGTGGTAGCATCGAGGCCGATGCTTACGCCGTGGAAAGAGGACCATCCTCCACCGCCCCTCCTGATATTCCATCACGAAGTTGATCATGGGTTCTCGAACCGACGCTTCAGTCTCTGCCAAAGCCACCAGACTCTGATGAAACCAGAGGGAAAGAGCCTCGGATCTATCGCTTTCGAAGGTCAGAAAGCGCCTTGAAAACCCTGAGGGGGCGCCTATCAGAATTTGGTCTGTCTCGATGATGTGCGGATGGACAGCCCATGCCTGGGACTCGAGGGGAAGGTTCTGAGCTGGAAAGGCCTGAAAATGGAGATGGTCTGGTGCAGAAGCACCACACCGAGGGCCGTTGTATATGAGGACAAAGTGGGGTGATATGTCGCGGACAAGCTCGAGAACCGTATCGAAGTGCCCCTCGATTTGCTGGGGTACGTGATCCTGATGAGTAATGACGACGTGAAAGTCAAAGATCGGCGACACATTGCAAAGAATAAAATAATCCTCTCCATATGGCAGCCCCTTTTCTCGGGGGTACAGATTCTCTGGGCAGAGAAAACACGATCGCCGAGCGATTGAGCGCGGGTCGACCCGGGCGGATACACTGGTAATTCGGTGGGGCGTGTACTGACATCGGACCCAGCAACCTCCAAGCTGGATTGTTCGGACTTGAGCTTTTTTCATGGCCTCGTGGCCACGTCGAAACTGGGGCCAGCTCCGCTTCTGTTGCTCATAGAGAGCTGCCAGTCGAGAGGAAAGGCTCTGGTCATGGTCTCGAGTGATGTATGGGGTGAGATCTCTGGTATGGACGGTTTTTTTGGCCCACACGATCAGCGTTTCTCCCTGTTCAATTTCTGCCGTGCCAGGATTTCGAGAGTTCTCAATCGGTCCTTGTATGCATCATATCGGTTACGGAACTCTACGGACAGGCCAGCATCGGAGTTGCCCTCCCATCTGCGGCAGGTGTAGATCGGGTCAAATATCCTGCCAATTTCATAATGCCTCGATAGGCGAAGCGCCACTGCGTAATCCTCTCCATAGCTCACATTGGGGAAAGGATGTTTTCGGAGTAGGGGCGTGTAGAAGGCTCTCGGGGCCCCCATTCCGTTCACCCGAAGGAGGTTGTTGTGACCGTTTTTTCGAGTCCATTCCCGATGATCCACAATTCCGGGAGGGATTTCTTTTTGGTTGATATCTGTCGTCCTGTAGGCTCCAACGACCATGGCGTATCCGCCGTCGTTGAACTTGTCCACAATTCTCTGAAGGGCGGAAGTGTATGCGTAGAGATCGTCAGAATCGAGTTGGACGGCAAAGGTTCCGCACTTGGGCGAATTGATAGCCTCGTTCCAGCACCCGCCAATGAGGAGGTCCTTTCGTGAGGGTAAGAGATGAATGAGGCGTGAGTCCTCCATTGCGAGTTTCTGCAGGATCTCGGGTGTACGATCGGCAGAATGGTTATCAACGACAATGACATTGAAATCGAAACGGGTCTCTTGAGCTAAAGCACTGTTCACCGCATCTCCAACTGTTCTCTCCCTGTTTTTGACAGGGATGATGACGCTTGTTGTTTGAGGCAAGTCCCGATAGCGAAGCCTTTCAAAGCGGGGCTCAAGAAATGCGCCTATTCGCCTCAAATGGCCCGTGAGAACCTTTTCCATCTCGATCTGGTTTTCCCGACTTTCCGGACGGAGATAATCGAAAAGCCTTTCGCCCCTGTTTTTTTCAGGATCTGCGAACCTTGAGCAGAGATACTCGGGCAGTCTGATGATCTTCGAATCGATGGAAATCTTCAGTCTCAAGTTGTAAAAACCAGACCCCTTTCCTTGATCGAGACCGCTGTGGTAATTCACGACATGATCGATGCTATGTCTGGATAAGATAGCCAGTGGCCCAAAATCAAAATCATCTCGAAGCGATCCGAGCTGGTAATCAATGACCGGGTGTTCGACGATCGCCCCGTCTTTCGATTCCTCGTAGTAGTCGCTGTAAACGAGGCCGGCTCCCGTGTCGCAAGCGACCTCAAGAAACCTCTCAAGGGCCCGGGATCCCAACCGAATCCTTTGGCCGGGAAAGACCATGAGGATGAAATCGGCCTTACACCGCTCCAACACAGCCATGAGATCGACCCCACCCGAAAGGTTATCGACAGGCAGAGCGTGCACCCCCTCAGGAAGGCTCTGAGGTTTCTGGGTGTATGGGACGATAATCGAATCGATTGGGCCTGAGTTCAATTGACGGAGATTCCATTCGAAGTCTGGCGTTTGGCCATATGGAAGGACTACATCGATTCGTGTCAAAGATTCCCCCGCGAACCGATTGGGTCATGGGTTTGTCTGGAAGAATTCTCGGCGAGAGTATAAGATAGGAGGGCTAAAAGGTCAAATTCACCATAAGGTCCTGTCACCAAGAAGGTTCGCTCTTCGCTGCTCAAAGCTTTTTCCAGTACTGTCGGTTGATATAGGTCAGTTGTTATGGACGATTCAAATCATTTATTTCCAATGAGGAACCCGCGGTCCTGCCGGGTTGTTTGTCGGAATCTGTTAATCCTGATGTTCTCCGCGACAGACCACGGACCATTAAGGAAAGACACGATCTGGTTGCCGGGAACTGTTAACGAAAAAAATCTCCATTCGTGCTCAAATCTCCCTTTCCCATCTGTTCACAGGTGTCCCAAGAATCTCTTGAGAGGAATCTCGGGGGGTTATTAGGGCGCTCATGAGAGCTTTTTTGAGGGTGTCTTGTTGGATAGGAGGGGCTGAAATGGTGAGAAAAGTGAACTGGAAAAAGGTCAAGACCATTACCTGGAACTGCTTTCTCATGACCCTGGGGTCGTTTATCTGTGCACTGGCTGTCAACGGCATCCTGGTGCCAAAACACTTCCTGAGCGGGGGCTTCACGGGTTTAGCCCTCACGATTCACTATTTCTATGAGGGGGTTGATGTGGGCTGGCTCTATCTAATTCTCAACATGCCACTTTTCATTATCGGATGGGTGAGGATCAGCCGGCAATTCTTCTTCTACAGTCTGTTCGGTATGGGTGTGTTTTCTCTTGCCCTGTTGGTGACCAAGGTGAACATCGCCGTTCATGATCAGATGCTGGCCGCTATCCTGGCAGGCATTATCTCGGGATTTGGATCGGGTGTTATCTTCCGTTCCTACGGATCTGGTGGCGGGCTGGACATTGTGGCCATTTTCCTCGATCAGAAGTATTCTATCCGTCTGGGACAAACGATTCTGGCCTTCAACGCGCTTGTTCTGCTGGCCTGTGCATTTCTCTTTGGGATCGACCTGGCGCTTTACACGCTGATCTACATATTTGTGAGTACCTATGTCATCGACCTTGTCCTCGTCGGGTTGAACCAGCGGAAAACAGTCTTTGTGATCTCAGAAGAGTCCCAAAAGATTGCCGACGAGATCCTGAAAAAGATGAACCGGGGAGTGACTCTTTTCAAAGGTGAGGGAGCTTATACCCAAACTCCTCGGGAGATCATCTATACGGCGATCACGATGAGAGAACTCATCGAATTAAAGGACCTGATCTTCTCGATTGACCCGGAGGCCTTTGTGGTGGTCAACGATACCAAAGAGGTTCTGGGTAAAGGCCACGAGGTGAGAAAAGTCTATTGATTATTTCTTTCCGGTCAACACAATTCGTTTGGCCACCATCCCTGAGGATTCGTCAGGTTCGACTTCGACAGAGACCCATCTGCCGGGCTTCAGATGGCCGAATTCCAGGGTTCGTCCTCTTTTGTCGACAATCGGTGTGGATGGCTCGACGAATATCGTCATCTCATTGACTACGATGACCCTTGTTGCCTCCGCCCTCTCCATGATGGGCCCCTGGGTGGTGAGGAAAGGCTCTGCCCCGGCCAAAGAAATAGGGAGCAAACAGAGAGGTATTAGCAGAAGCCATTTCTTCATGGGATTTCTCCTTTCTCGAGGGGTTGTCGGTTAACGATCACTCTAACAACCGTCTCCAGTAAATCCGAATGAGACCTTTGAAATTGATCACATCAGAGGCGAATATGCCGCCGCCCACACCGATGTAGCTGGCTCCTTCTCCCCGAATGATCGCGATGACCA
>WVXP01000283.1:0-844 GCA_011773445.1 Pseudomonadota bacterium
GGACGGTAGAAGCAAGATCTGAGCCCTCGACTATGGGCAAGGAGAGCAATGTTCCTCAAATCTTCGCGGTTCATGAGCTCCTCATGAAATAGGCGTCCTGTTTTCACCTAAGATAGTCTTAGCTTTCCCACCTTTCTCCCCTTATGGGGTCGTTCCTGTTATTTGATGGGATTCGACTTTGGGGTACTGGCCGGGACCGCTTTTTGGAGTATTTCTTGCCATCTCGTCTTCCGTTACGTTTGGAGACAGCCTGGAGGTTCGGGATGTTGCCATGCCACACGGGATCAATACGATTCATTTTAAGCAGGGATTTCAAGACCCTCAATTCCTGGTCTGTCACAAAGGTCATGGCAATCCCTGACCGCCCCATTCTCGCGGCCCTTCCTGTCCTGTTCGTGTAGGATTCGAGGCCGTAGGGATAGTCATAATTGATCACATGGCTGACATGGCTGAAGTCGAGTCCGCGACCGGCAATGTCCGTGGCAACCATGAGGGTAATCTCATTTCGGCGAAAGCGCTCGAAAATCGATGTTCGTCTCGATTGCTCCAGACCTCCGTGGATGTACCCTATCGATTTAAATTTTCCTTTCAACTCCCTTATCAGTTTCTCCCCGCGATGTCGTGAATTGCAAAAGATGATGGCCTGGGAGATCTTCTCCCTTTTCAGGTATTGGATCAGGGCATTGAGCCGATCACGTCGCCCCGTGTACTGAAAATGGTGAGCAAGACTCTGTGGGGCCACCTGCTCCTTATTTAATTCCACTCTGACGGGTTCTTTCAGATAGGCCCTGACCAATCGACCGATCTTTTCGGGCATCGTCGCTGCAAAAAATAATGTCTGGTG
>WVXP01000283.1:943-12542 GCA_011773445.1 Pseudomonadota bacterium
TCCTTTAATTTTGCTTTTTGAATCTCCATCGAGAATCCACCAAAGATGGCAAAGGGGACGACATCTGTAAGCCTCGAAATCTTATCGACCTCTTCCACATATTGAAGTGCTAGTTCACGGGTAGGGACCAGGATTAGGGCCTGGATGGCATTGAGCGAAGGATCGATCATCTGAACCAGTGGAATACTGCAGGCCGCTGTTTTGCCCGAGCCGGTCTCTGCCCGGGCCAAAAGATCCCTGCCGCTCAGGATAGGAGAGAAGGTCTTTTCCTGGATGGGTGTCAAATCCTGATAACCCATGTTAGTTAGGGCCTTCAGAATTTCGGGGCTTAAATCTAATTCTGAAAACTTCATCGTCAATCCTTAAATAACTCGGTCGATATTGAACAGAGATATCCCTTTCAATTTTTACGCCAAACCAATGATTTCCACGATGTCACTCGATCCTTAGTGCTTCGATTCGCAAATACGATGACGTATTTTCTGCAGCATGATCTGAGCAAATGCTCCCTCAGCACTAAGTCCTGAGTAAGTATGTTCGTAATCGAACTTATGAACCGAAGGACTTAGCAATTGCGACCTCCTTTGGAAATGAGCTTTGTAAAGCGTTAACAAAAAAACCCGTAAAGAAGTTGTCTAGAGTTCTTTACGGGTTTTCGTCTTACTACCAAAGAGGCTCTATGCAACTACCAAACGTTATCTTATATTTTATATACTATTTTTCACGTGAAAGCAAGAGCATTATCAATCGAGATAGGGGTCAGCCCTTGACATTGAATAAATCAAGGAAAGGGGGTCATCTATAAAAAAGACTGGCTTTATCAACGGAAGAATGGTCGGGGTCAGGTCTTCATTCTTGACAACTGAATAGTCAAAGAGGGTCAGGCCTCACCATTTGACATTCCCGATTAACCTCTAATTTCTTCCCCATCCAATTTCCCTCCGCTTGTCCAGCCCAATCCCCAGAATACCATCGCAAGTTCAGATTGTGAAAATTTTTCAGCATTTTACCGGAGTTAATAGCAAGCCATTCTGTTTTTATTTTCTTGACCATTCCAAATGGTGGGCCTAGACTAAAAGGTGGGTTCATGGTATCAAGGCTTGATATCGGGGAATCAATTCCATATTCCGCGCTTGTTTATCAGATCGAGAAGAGAGATACATAGAAGAAATGTTGGTATTTAGTATCGAGTATTTTTTCGCGTCTTGAGCTGTGGGGAGGGGGCAATGACTGAGTTAGGAGACGTCATGAAAAAATCGGCTAATTGGCTTCTCAAGAGGCAGGACTCGACCTCAGGTGGGTGGGCGTCCAGGGCCGGCAGAGTGGTCAGTACTCTCAATACGGCCGAGACGATGATTGCCCTTCTAGACGGAGACGTGGTCGCGGCGGGTGACAATCGGATTCGACAAGGAGTCCAGTTTCTCCTAAAACACCAATGCAAAGAGGGATCGGATCTGGGAGCGTGGCCGCGAGAGGTTCTCGGAGATCACGGTGAACCTTGCCAAATTCCCGACATGGTTCGGACATCTTTTGGGATTCAGGCCCTGATTAAAGCAGGGACGGGCATTGATGAGGATCCGATTAAGAACGCGGTCAATTGGCTGCTCGGTCTGAGGAACACGGACAACGGGTGGGGATACAGAAGAAACAGTACCAGCGGAACCATCCCAACGTGCTTTGCGCTGATGGCCTTGATCGAAGCGTACAGGGCTGGTATGGATCAGTGTAAGCAACCTATAATCAACGGACTTGAGTTCTTAGTCGAAAAATGTGGGAATGAAGATGGATCGTTCGGTAATGCAGGTTCTTTAAGAGCCGTTCACACAATCTATGCCACGCTCGTGCTCCAAGCGGCTCGACGCTGCCAGCTCAGCCCCTACCTCGCTAAGGAGAAGGGGGCGATCGGATGGCTTCTCGAGCACCCGGATGACGCAAGGAAACTGGTGGAAGAGAGGGTTACGATTGATCCAAGCGGCCATTTTGATTATGGCTTCCTGTTTATGACGGATTCCCTATTGATCAAAGTTCTCACCGGTTCTGAGTTTAANNAGCGGAGGTTTTTACGGATACCGGGTCTTCTCCTGGTCGACAGCGAAGGTTCTCTCGGCCTTGAGCATGGTCAGACCCCAGTACCAGGAGTTTCCAAATCGCAACCCGGAGTACTCAGGGCCCAAGGCAGGGAACTTTTTATTTGGTTTTGCAATATTAGTCTCGGTTGCCGTTGTATATCTGACGGTAGAAGATAGTTTTCAGCTGCTGCACGCAGCAATTTTCATATTTCTGATGCTGGCTTTGTTGTTGGCTTATGGCAGGATAGGTGAGAAGACTTTCAAGGAGCTGGTGCAGGGCGTGTTCAATATATTAAAAAAGAGGTAAGATTTTGATTTTAGGACTATACGGTTACTAAGAGAAGTTGAGATTGACACTTCCATCAACCTTCGGAGCTGGCGTTACAGAGGGGAGGATTTCGAGACTGACATGAGGATTGACACGGTTATCTTCGACGGCGATGGCGTTGTCGTAGATTCCGAGAAGATTTGGGATAGGGGGCAGGAAGAATTCTTGCGTCGAAGAGGATTCGTCTACGACCGAGAACGGATCAAGCCCCTGCTTACGGGAACGTCTTTGGTTGAGGGCGCCCGTATCATGAAACGGGAGTACGGGTTCCGGGGTGATCCTGAAACACTCGCTCAGGAGCGGATGGAGATTGTAAAGGATTTTTTTGAGCGAGAAGTTGATTTCATCCCTGGTTTCCGGGAGTTTTACAACAGAGTTCAGAGAACGTACAAAACATGTATGGCGACCTCGATGGCAGAGGATTTACTAAAGATCGTTGATCGGCGCCTGAACTTGTTAACGTTGTTCGATGGGAAGATCTTTTCTTTGGTTGAGGTTGGGTATCGCTCAAAACCAGCCCCGGATCTTTTCCTATACGCGGCCCGTAAGCTCGAATCCAAGGTCGAGAACTGCGTAGTGATCGAAGATTCTCCGCACGGTGTAGAAGCGGCGAGAAGAGCAGGTATGAAGTGTATTGCTCTCATGACCACGTACGACGAGGAGAAACTGAGTGGCGCGGATCTTTTAGCAGACTCTTACGCTGAGCTTGATCTGACGGTTTTGGAGACAAACACCAAACAGGAGTAAAAAGAAGAGTTAAAAAAAGTTAATGGGGTTAAGCCTGCTCTTGACTCTTGCATGGCTTTCATCATGCTATGCTGAGCCGTATGCTCGGGCGGATAGAAAGCCAAAAATAAGAATGTTGTAATGCAAGATTTGACCCTGAATCCTCCGACACTATGTAGAATTCCCGCCTAACCAGCTCCACGATCTATTCTCCTCCTCTTCTCCTTAGAATCTCTCTTGGTCCCTGATCTACCTTAAAGCTTTCAGACAATATGCCCTCTGGACATGCAAAAGAGAAGGTCGCAGGCGGTGGTCAGAAAGAACTTCAATGGTCACGGAGGTCCCCCTTTTTCTTTTCGGAAAAACCCTTTACAATCGTCGTGCAAGAAGGTACTCTTATCCCCAATCCAGGGGAAGAAGGATGATCAAAAAAAAGGGTTTCGATAACGAACGGTATATCAAAGAACAGGCATGTGAAATCCTTAAAAGAGTCAACCGCTTCAGCAAGCTCTACCTCGAGTTCGGCGGGAAGCTCCTCTGCGATTACCACGCTGCGCGAGTCCTGCCGGGGTATGATTCCAACGTCAAGATGCGGCTTATCCAAGAGCTTAAAGACAAGGCGGACGTGCTCCTTTGTATCTATGCCGGGGACATCGAACGCAAGAAGATCCGGGCGGATTTCGGCATCACCTATGACTCCGACGCGCTCAAGCTCATCGACGATCTCCGGGACTGGGGTGTCTATGTTTTGGGTGTCGTGATCACGCGCTTCGAACAGCAACCGGCAGCCCTTGTCTTCAAGAACAAGTTGGAAAGGCGGAATATCCCGGTCTTGACTCACCGCTACACCAAGGGCTACCCCACGGACGTGGAATTGATCGTGAGCGACGAGGGATACGGCGCTAACGAGTACATTGAGACTGATAAACCCCTCGTGATCGTTACAGGTCCCGGTCCCGGGAGCGGAAAGATGGCCACCTGTCTCTCGCAACTCTACCACGACTACAAGAGGGGAATAAAATCGGGCTACGCCAAATTCGAGACCTTTCCCATTTGGAACCTTCCACTCAAACACCCCGTGAACGTGGCATATGAGGCAGCCACGGCCGATATACGGGATTTCAACCTCATCGACCCCTTCCATCTCGAAGCCTATGGTGAGAGTGCGGTTAACTACAACCGGGACGCGGAGGTGTTCCCCGTCCTCAAAAGGATTCTCGAAAAAATTACGCGGGGGAACTCGTTCTACAAATCGCCCACGGACATGGGGGTCAACAGGGCGGGGTTCGGCATCATCGATGACGAGGTCACGCAAGAGGCCGCCAAGCTAGAAATCATCCGACGATACTTCCGGTACCGCTGCGAGTACGCAATGGGTTTCTCAGACCGGGATACTGTTCAGCGGGTCGAGCTTTTTCTCAAGGATTTCAACCTGAGCCCGGAGGACCGTCGTGTCGTCCAACCTGCCCGGGAAGCCGCCCTAGATGCACGGGAACGGAATAAAGGAAATGAAGGGATTTACTGCGGGGCGGCAATTGAGCTCAAGGACGGAACGATCATCACGGGCAGCAATTCACCCCTCATGCACGCCGCTTCGAGCGTGGTGATCCACGCCATAAAGCACATGGCCGGCATCCCCAAAAAGATCAAACTGCTTCCCCCCTTCATCACTGACTCGGTGAGGAAACTGAAGACGGAAATCCTAAACGAAAAATCGGTGAGCCTCGACCTGGAGGAGACCATCATCGCGCTCAGTATAAGTGCGACCACAAATTCCGCCGCCCAGCTCGCCATGGAAAAACTTAAAGAACTTCAGAACTGCGAGGGCCATATGACCCATATCCCCACTCCGGGCGATGAGGCCGGCCTGAGGCGCCTGGGTATCAATCTAACGAGCGACCCCGACTTTTCTTCCAAGGACCTCTTCATTTCCTAATTTAGGCAAAGGTGGTCAGATTTCTAATATTAGGTATTCGAGCATTTTGAAACCAAATATTTCGAAATAGGAAAGTCGTTGAATATGTTGAGTAAACCTCATCTCTTCTGTTGAAAAGGGCAATTTCACCTCTCCCACCTCCCTCCTTTCACCCCTCAAATCCTCAGAACCCTCCAAAATTCCAGATTGTTTAAATTTTTCACCGCACTCGCAAAATCTAAATTCCATTGATTTGGGCTTGAAATCCAACATGGATCGAGGATGGGGGGATCCGAATAGTTGGAAACCTTGAGTTTTAGTTTTTATTGACATATCCTTTTGGTCTGATAAAATGGGTTCACTCGACAAAGCCAAACCATCCGCGCGGGTGGGGCGGAAAGCCACGGGTCTTTGAATTCCAGGTGTGGAATCAGGGAGTGGCTACTATCCAATTTGGATCGTATTTCAGCTGGTAGGTTGGCGGGAACGATTTAGCGAAACAATACAAACAATTCAAAGACAGCCGGGTTGCCGAGGTGAATAGGCGGCCCGGCTTTTTCATTGGACTATATTTTCGCTCATTAAGCCGCATGAGGTATTAATGTGTCCAGGGGCTACGAATAATAGGCTGAGAGGAGGTGAGGGAAGGGGGGTAGGCCTGGGGTAGCCTGAGACGAAAGAGAGCCTCCCAAGAGAAAGGTGGTTTAAGAATTAATTTCTCTTCCAGAGGCTTTCATCTAGAAATCAAAGAAAGGGAGGGTGAGGATTATGAAAGCTTGGTTAAGGACGTTAGTGGTTTTAATCCTGGTAACAGGATTGGTAGTTGGTATTGGAGGAAGTTCCCTGGCGCAGGCGAAAAAGTACAAGGTTTATGTAGTAGTCCACGGTGGGATTGCGGATCCGTTCTGGAAGGTTGTGGAGAAGGGGGTAAAGAGCGCGGCCGCCCTCTATCCTGATCTAGATGTAGCCTATACTGGGCCAACGGTATATAAATTCGAGGAATTCATGACGTTCGTCGAGTCAGCCTTGGCGGCTAAGCCCGACGCGTTGGTTTGCACGTTGACCCACCCTGAAGCCATGGATGAGCCCCTTCGCGCGGCCATCGGCAAGGGATTACCTGTACTGGCAATAAATGCCCCTGACCTCAGGGAACCCGTTGACGCGAGGATACCTGTGCTAACCTATATCGGTGAAGACAGCTACGTGATCGGGGTGACTGCGGCAAGAGAAACATTAAAGAGGTTCACCCCAAAGCGGGCCGTGTTCTGTAACCACCACCCAGGAGCCGTTAACATTGAGGCAAGGGGAAGAGGCTGGGTAGATACCATGAAGGCAAAAGATGTACCGGTAGAGGCACTAGATATTACCGAGGACGCAGTTAAAGGAGCCGAGATAACAGCTGCCTATATGAAGGCTCATCCTGACACTGATGCGATCTTTGTTACAAATACACTTCGTACAGAAACGATTATACCGCGTCTGGAATCAGATGGCGTTAAGGTAGGGATTGATGTAAAGATTGCTCAAATGGATATATCCGCGAAGATCCTGGAACACATCAAGGCTGGCAAGGTAATGTTTACGTTGGACCAGCAGCAGTATCTACAAGGCTACATGGGGGTACTCTTCGCGTATTTGCGCCTTAAATATGGATTGGCACCCCCACCGGCACCAGTCTCCACAGGGCCAGGAGTCATAACCAAGGCGGATATTCCCTCGCTAGAGAGACTTGCCAAGGAAGGGTACAGGTAGGGCGGTAACCTTAGATATTGAAGTTTTACGGTAGTGCACGTTAGACGGTGCCCTATACGGGGCACCGTCTAACACACTATCGCTTCGCTTACATGTGAGCCATAGCCAAGGGGTATACGATGCATAGAGGAGGTACAGGCATGAGGAGGGTAACGCGAAATATATCTCTACCACTGTCCCAGATACGCAGATGGCCTGAATTTGGGGTGATACTCGCCTTCTCGACGATATTTATATTCTTCTCCGTCTTGGCCCCTATGTTTTTTACCATACGCAATCTTACGGGGATATTCACGATAGTATCAGAGTTAGGGATCATGACGATTGGTATAGCTTTCCTCATGATCGCGGGAGAGTTCGATCTTTCGGTGAGCAGCGTCTACGCATTTGCGGGTTTCATTTTTGTGACACTGGGGAACAGCATCAATTCACTTCTGGCCCTCATCATCACACTGGTAGCTGCCGGCTGTATTGGATTCCTCAATGGAACGATCACCATGCGAGCCCGCATCCCCTCATTCATAGCGACCTTGGGCATGATGATGTTTATAAGGGGCATCATGATGGCAATAACGGGGGGACGCACCGTTGCCTATCATGGGGACCTCATTGTCCCAACCCTGCTGACTCGATTCATAGGCCACGGGTTTCGACCCTCGCATGTTTGGTTCGTCGCTCTGACCGTCCTTTTCTCCCTCATCCTTACCCGAACACGTTACGGGAACTGGGTATTTGCGACGGGAGGGAGGAAGGAAGTTGCAAGGTCAATGGGGGTGAATATAAACAGGGTTAAGCTCATAAACTTCATCATATCATCGCTGATGGCAGGGCTTGCAGGTAGTATTGCCATCAATAGATTTTCGGTGGCAAATCCATCATTTGGAATAGGGATGGAGTTAGAGGCCATCGCATCGGCAGTTATCGGAGGAACCTTTCTGACGGGAGGTCATGGGACGATCATTGGGGCATTCTTCGGGGCATTTCTCATGGGTACGATTAGGATTGGGCTTATAATGGTTGGAGCACCCGCGTATTGGTACATGGCATTTGTGGGGGCAATCGTAATCATAGCGGCAACGATCAATATTAAGCTGAGGCGTCTGGAGATGTAATTTATTAATATGAAAGAGGTTATGAGGTCATGCAGCGGGATTTACCCTTAGTAAGGATGGCAAATATAAGTAAGTGGTTTGGTGCGGTCCAGGCATTGAACAATGTGAGTATTGAAGTGCGGCACAAGGAGGTTTTGGGACTTTTGGGTGATAACGGGGCGGGCAAATCCACCCTGATAAAGATACTGGCAGGCGTGTTCCCACCGGATGAAGGTGAGATCTATTTCAATGAAGAGCCAGTAAAATTCTCATCTCCAAAAGAGGCAAGGGCACGGGGAATTGAGACCGTGCATCAAGAGCTATCATTGGTAAATATCATGACTATCTCACGGAACTTCTTCCTGGGGAGGGAACCAACCAGACGGATCGGCTCAATTTCCCTCCTTGATAAGAAGAAGATGGATGAAGAGTGCAGCAGGGTTATAGGAGAGGTTGGCATAAGGGTAAGATCACCCAATGAATACGTATCGATCCTATCAGGGGGGGAGAGGCAAGCGATATCAATAGGAAGGGCGATGTATTTTGGGGCTAAGCTTCTCATCTTAGATGAGCCCATGACCGCCTTATCGGTCAAGGAGACGAGGAAAGTCATAGAGCACATAGAAGAAGCAAGGGAGTCAGGGGCGTCGGTTATTTTCATAACGCATAACGTATACCATGTGTATCCAGTCGCTGACAGATTCGTGATGTTGAACAAAGGGGTCAAGACAGGAGAGTTTGGCAAAGAAGAGCACGAAGCAGAGGAAATTATAGAAATGGTAGCGAGCAGCGAGGGGGTACTTTGAAGACGAACGTAGAAAATAGGGAACGTTGTTGACTCTGTTGAATAAATCTCATCAGTTCTCTTCAGGAAGGTAGTTTAATCCCTTCCAATCTTCTTCCCTTTACCCCTCCAATCCTCAGAGTTGGCCTCAAGGCTAGTTTATGAAAATCTTTTCACCGCATCCGCAAAATTCTTCAGTATTTTACCGGAATTAACAGGAAGCCATCCAGATTTTATTTGATCGGTCGGATTTTTTTCTGTATAAACAATAATTAGACGCGATCATATGAGGAGGAGTCATGCCTACCTATAGACACACCCGGTACTTAAAGATTGGTATTAGCTGTGCCCTGATCCTGCTAGCCATTCTCTATTGGGCAGATATCTTCGAAGCGAGAACGAAAGTCGATCAGAATCTTCTGTTGATCATCGCGGCTGCGGTGCTTGTAGCTATAATCCCATGGGAATGGCTCCAATCTTTGAAGGCCGGTCCTCTCGAGTTTGCTATCAACCGACCGCAAGTACAGAATGTGCTTAATAAAATTGGGCTGGACCGGATCGAAAATGAAACGCTCCGTCAGTTTCTAGCTAATCACTCAAGTGATCTAGAAGCGATTGCAGGCAGTCGTATTCTCTGGATTGACGACCGACCGGAAGAGATTGTGGGACAGCGGCGCCTCTTCCGAGCCCTCAGACTGGAGATCGTAACCGCAATTTCCACCAACGATGCTGTACGGCTTCTCCACGAAAATCCTGATTTTGATCTGATCATTACGGACATTCAGCGTGGAGGAGAGAGCTATCTATGCATCGAAGGGTATCGGGATCACAGTGACGCCGATAGATATACAGATCATAAAGGCATCACGTGGTACAAGATTCACGAAGGCGTCAACTTTATCGTTAGTTTGCACAGGGATAAGGCTCGAGACGAGCGGATCTCAGGAGAACTTGTGAAAAAGATACCTGTGATCTTTTACGCTGCGTACGACAGAAAACGGCTTGTGGAATTTACGAGACCTGTACGAGATCTAATTCCAGAGGTTGATATATGTAACGACCCGAACTCACTAGTAGCAAAGACAATCGCTCGGCTGAGCGAAATTCACGCGCGGCCGATCCAGTATCCAACTGCCAAGGTGCCTACTGCAGTTCGCGGCGGAACGACGGCACCCGACGGCGCAGAAGCGATAGAATAGTAGATGATTTTACAGGAAAAATCGCTGAGGACGCTTTTTGATTAGAAATTAAAAAGAAACGGTAGGGCGCAGATCTTAAAGGGTAGGGGGTCAGGTCTTGCTTTTTGCCATCTATGGGTGACTCCTTGGCTTAGAACATGCGGACGCAGATGACCATGCGGGTCCCACGGAGAGAGACATGAGAGCTAAAGTCAAAGGTATACAGATCAATTACGAAGTTTCAGGCAAAGCGGGTGCTCCTGTCGTAATGCTCAGCCATTCCCTCGGTTCCAGCCTGGTTATGTGGGAACCTCAGATGAGGGCTCTAGAGCCCGATTACCAAGTGCTTCGCTATGACACGCGTGGCCATGGTAGTACCGATGCGCCTACAGGGCCCTATACTCTTGAGCAGCTGGGAGAAGACGCTATCAGTCTTGTGGACGCGCTGAGCATAGATGTAGCCCACTGGGTTGGGCTGTCTTTGGGCGGAATGATTGGTCAATACCTTGCCCTGAATCAACCCCATCGGCTTCGGAGCCTCGTTTTGTGCGATACGGCTGCCGACCTTCCGAAGGAGGGCCAGACAATGCGGCAGGAACGGATCGAAACGGCCCGGAACAAGGGTATGCAGGCACTGCTGCAACCGACTCTGGAACGATGGTTTACACAGCCCTTTCTGAAACGGAACTCCCAGGAGGTGACTCTCATCCGTAATCAATTCCTGGCTACGCCAGTGGCAGGCTATATCGGATGCAGTGAGGCCATCAAGGGTCTCAATTACCTGGGTCGGCTCTGTGAAATCAAGATTCCCGCTCTGATAATCGTAGGTGAGGAAGACCCGGGAACGCCGGTGGCCGCCTCAGAGGCCATGCACAAGCGCATTCCAGACTCAAAGCTTGTGGTGTTGCCCGCTGCTGCCCATCTCTCCAATGTAGAGCAGGCTGACGCCTTTAACAGAGCCATCCTGGATTTCTTGAGAGAACACTAATACACCGCACGGTGGTCCCAGGAAAGAATATTGGGGGCAGGGTCAGGTCTTTATTCTTGACCGGCAAGTGCCCCGCAAGCCCCGCCTTGTAGGCGGGGTCAAGGGGCACAACTAAAAATGAAATTTCATTTCCGGGAAGCCCCGCCTACAAGGCGGGGAGCTTCACAACTGAAAACTTAAAGAGGGTCAGGCCTTACCTTGTGACATTCCGGATCAACCCTTAATCTTTTCAGCTTCTCATTTCCCTCCACTTGCCCAGCCCAATCCGAAGAATCCTGCCTTAAGTGTAGATTGTGAAAATTTTTCACCGTTTCCGCAAAATTTATTAGCATTTTACTGGACTTAACAGCAAGCGGTACCGTTTATACTCAAGGATATCAGAACTCTTGGCACAAAATGCTCTCGTCTAAGAAATAACCCTGTCCCAAACTGATCGTGAAGGCGAATGGTCAAGCCACTTGGCCCAGTATATTCTCATAGGGTAAAATAGAAAATGAGATCGCTGCACCTTGAACTCCATACAACCTGGATGACAAATAGAATGAAGCGCAGACTTTCCTGTCGAAAAAACCCATGGGGAAAAGCGGCCATTTTCCTGGTGCTCTTGGTTTTTCCCTTCATATCCCATGCAGAGGCTGGGCTCAGGGAGCAGGTTTTCGAGAAGGTCCTGCCCAACGGCCTGAAGGTCATCCTCCTTGAGAATCATAAAGCCCCCGTCATCACCTTCCAAATCTGGTACCGCGTGGGATCCCGGAACGAAACCCATGG
>WVXP01000022.1:0-7823 GCA_011773445.1 Pseudomonadota bacterium
ATACAGCCAACACAGTGGAAAGAGAATCACCAAACCCACGACCCAGTAAGGATACATGCGTTGGATGCCGATGCCCTCTGGAGCAATCAACTGGCCCATGTAACCGTACAAGTAGAGATGAGTCACGTAAAAGAATAAAGGGGTGCGGCCGAATACAACCAGGGGCCAGAGTATCGCTGTGGGTCCTGCAACCAATCGCGCAAACCATCCAAACAGCAGGAGATCCACCCCCAATGTGATCAACAGAAAAACGATACTCGGCGGATACTTGACCACATTGAGAAAACCAATCCAACCATCTCCTTGCCATGGGCGGATGTTCCCAAAACCGCCCCCCAAGCGGATGGGGATGAAAAGGAGAATAGCGGCCGCCCCCAGCCACAACCCCCCCTGACATGCCCGCTCAGAGTCTTGGCTCAGCCAGCGCCCGTAGGCCATCCCTAACCCCATCACCCCGAGCCACGGCATGACAGGATAGAGTACAAGCATCCCTCGTGTATAGCCAGGAACTAACCACAAGCGTAACACGGGTGCATACTCGACAAATCCTGTTCTCGCACTTGGCAGGAGCAACTCCGTTGATACAATGAGAAGAGCGCTAAGGCCTGCCAGCCATCGGGTCGGCAGGTGCAAGAGCAGCGTGCCGATGATCATCGCCCCCCCCAGACTGTAGAGCACTCCAAAATATACGGTCGAGCCGGAGGGCTGACCAATCCCCCACGCCGGATTCTCCACAAAGAACTGGAAGAGAATCAAAAGTATACCTCGCACGATGAGGTGTTTTCTGATTCGCCAATTGTCCCATCCCCGTTGACGGCGAGAGGTTGCAAGTAGCACCATGCCAGCACCTAATAAAAAGAAAAAGCCCGGCGCCGCTGGGTGTGTGACGAAACGGGTGAGAAAAGCCAGTTCATCACCCTGGTAATTGGGAAATTGGCCAACCCATTGCTCAAGCCCGACCTTCCCGTGGGCGATGAATTGGTTCGCGTGATCCAAGGCCATGACGACGATGATCAGGCCACGCAGGGCATCAAGTGCGGGTAATCTTGGTGACCGGGTCTCAGGACAGGATTCCGCGGCATTCCTTGGACCAAACACCTTGCCATGCAAGTGACCCAAAAAACTGTCCGTTGTCAAATCTTCCTCTGGATTTGCGACGAACGTGTTATATCCACCGCAAAACTCATCTTTTGATGAGACAATATCGCACGGAATTCTACTGTGGAGCAACACAAATTTCCTGGAAGATGGTGGAAATTCGGTATCATTATCTCTCTGCCCCGAAGCGCTCAAAAGCTTCATGTGAAAGAGTATAGGCAAGGAGCCAATTCGATTTTGGCCCTCTAGAAACAGAATTCCCAGACAGAGGGAACTTTCTCATAAAAAAAGCCTGCACTAATGCAGGCTTTGTTTTAGTGGCGGTGCAGGGATTTGAACCCCGGACACTGCGGATATGAGCCGCATGCTCTAACCAACTGAGCTACACCGCCTGAGACAAGCTTATTTTTATCGACCTTGTGGGGATTTGTCAACAGCCAATGCTGGAGTCAGAATTCAAAATTTTTGGTACAATAGGATTCTTTAATGTTGGCAAGGAGGTAAGCCCGTGTCCGAGTGGAGAAGGCAGGCCATTGAAGGTCTTGAACCCGGGATGAGTTTCAGATTCTCCCGCACGTTCACCCAGGGCGACGTCATCGCGTTCGGTGATCTTACCCGAGACTACAATCCGGTACACTATGATAGAAGGTTTGCGTCCACAAAGAAATTCCCGAATGTCATCTGCCACGGGCTGCTGGTAGGGAGTATGATCTGCGAGCTGGGAGGCCAGGTCGGCTGGTTGGCGTCGGGAATGGCGTTTCAATTTCTTCGTCCCGTCTATATCGGAGAGACGGTGACGTGTGAGGTGAGAATCAGGGAGATCGGTAATCGAAATTCGGCCGTGGCTGAAGCGGTATTTACGAACTCAGAGGGGGTCGAAGTTTTGCGTGCAACCTTGACTGGGTTTATTCCGGGAGAAGCGGAGAGGGAGATACTCGCCCAAATGATGGCCGAGGGAGACCCCACCAACAGGCTTCAACGAGCTATGAATCGATGATTCAGGAGACAAATTGGTCGAGATTGAGTGGGCCGTCGACCTTTGGGAGGCTATTGGTATGCGTGCTCAAATAGTCATCAAGAAGGGTTACAGAGAGGTTTGAGCTCTCATCAAAGGAGATACCGGCTAGAACGCGACCGTCGTCCATGGAGGTCGTGTGAATGACGGTTCCCTTGAATTTGAGGCCCATTCCTTCGAGGATAACGAGGAATTCAAATGTATCTCCCTTTCGCATTGGCATGTCTGAAATGATCCGAATTCCTCCTGAGCCGATATCTGTCGTTTTTGCAGAGGCCAATCGATTAGCCTGGTTGTAGAGTACCGATTTTTTGATAGCGAATCGTGGGCTCTTTCTCCGTTCTTTCCTAATCCCCACCATGTACCTCAGTTCCTATGGGTGTGGAACAAAATTGTACATTACTGGACATTATTGTCCAGAAACAGGAAAGCGGCCAACCTCATGTCTGTCCTCATGAATCGTGGAATCGTGATGATTTACCTGTGGATGTATAGGGGGCCGAATTTAGATATAGCAATCATCGTGCCAATATACTGTATAGCAGCTGTTCAATTTTTGCCGATCTTTTTCACAAGCGTCGTCAGATCTTCTGGGTTGTTTTTTTCCGGGTCTTCCAGAACGATGTCCAAAAGCTGCGATAGGATTCGTCCCACGCCGACACTCTCGGTTATTCCGAGAATCTTTTTCACCTTATCTCCCCCTATGGCTAGCTGGGAGACATTCAGAGGAGTACCCGCCCTCAGAATCTCGTGACACCGTCTTCTCAGGTAATATAATCTACGGATGTTGGAGGGGGGTGCCTTGCTGGCTCTCTGGTCGGCTATGGCCAGTCTAAAGATGTCGTCCAAGAACCGAACGTCGAGACCAGACAAGAACCGACGGATAGCCGGTCCGTCAGGCATTCGCTCTATTGAGGGAACATGATTCTCGATGAGCTGGTGTATGTATTCCTTCTGATTGTTACTCAGTCTCAAACGGTTTGTAACGACATCGGCCATCTGGGCGCTGACCTTTTGGTACCCATCAAAAGAATAGCCAGCTCTCAGACGCTTTCGCACTCTGGGCTTACCGATCTCGTGGAGCAGGCAGGCGAGACGCAATATGGGTCGTCGAGGTACGGCGTCAATCGTGGCCAGGATGTGATGATATACGTCATCTGATTGACTGCGTTTGGTCTGGTATCCCTCAAGAAGCTCTGGAAGGCAGACAGAAAGGAGGCCCGTCTTTCTCATCATTCTAAGGGCCTTCGACGGATTCTTAGCTTGCAGTATCTTGAAAATCTCCTCACGGACCCGTTCCCAGGATGTTGCTCGGGCTTTCTCGAGGCATAGAGGAATGGCCCTCAGGGTTTTTTCTTCGATTCGATAATCGAGGGTCACAGAGAATCGAATGGCCCGGTAAGTCCTGAGTCCGTCTTCCATGAACCGGCTCAGAGGATCCTGTACGCCCCGAATGATTCTTTTTTTGATGTCCTTTTGCCCACCGAAAGGGTCGATCAGCTTATCTCTAAGAGGATCGTAAGCCATGGCATTGATGGTGAAGTCGCGGTGTCTGAGGTCCGCCTCAATGTCTCGGGTGATACATGACCGAGATAAATGATGCTGCGAGGCGTAATCCCCGTCGGTTCGGAATGTTGTCAGCTCGTATTGAGATGTTTTGCAGTGGACTGTGACTGTGCCATGGCGAATTCCCGTGGGTATCACCTTCGGAAAGATCTTAACAAGCCGGTCTGGTGTGGCATCGGTTGCAAGATCCCAATCCGAAACGGGCAAGCCCTGGAGGAGATCTCGCACCGCGCCGCCGACAACATATCCAACAAAGCCGTTTCTCCGGAGGGTTTCTAGGATCTCCAAGGCCTCATTTAAAAGGGAGAATCTTTTGCCCCTGGACCCTTTCATAGCTCTATCTGCCGTGGTTGGAAACCAAGGTAGTCACACGATACAAAAATATAGGCCACCCCATTTCGGGTTCCTTCAAAAGCGCTCTTTTGATCCTCTCCATGGAGGTGTGCGTAGACGCAGACCGAAACTCCAAATGATTCGAGCAGTTGGGTGAATCCAGAAGAAAGAATCATCTTTGTTAACGGAGGGTAATGGAGCATTGCCAGGATCTTGCGGCTCCCTGTCTGAGGGATTTGCTCTAGGGCAATTTTCAGGCGATTCAGTTCGCGAAGATAGATCTTGGTGTCGTTCTGATTGAATCTTGAAGTTCCCGGAATGTTCCACCCGCGGGTTCCTACAACCGACAATTCATCTCCGTTCCAGGCACTGGCGTTAATGGTGATCATTCCCGTGGGAAGCACTGAGTTTACCTTTCCCCTCGAAGTCCACCAGTAGTCGTGATTTCCACGGATAAGAATTTTTGTCCCTGGAAGTCTCCCAATCCACTCAAGATCGGGCAAGGCTTGTTCAAGCTTGAGGGCCCACGAGAGGTCGCCGGCAATGAGGACGATATCCTCTGGCCTCACGACTTGCTTCCAATTGTCGGATATTCTTTTTTTGTGATCTCTCCAGTGGGGACCAAAAATGTCCATGGTCTTCCCTTGGGAGGAGAGATGGAGATCGCCGATTGCAAAAACCTGCGCTTTCAGAAAGCACCTCTTCCGTTAAATCCCTGGTTTCTTCCTTATTTTACCGGAAGAGGTCTGGTAAGAAAACAGTGGGCTCAATGCTCTGGAAATTTTTGCGGTCTGTGGATCGAAGCTGAGGTGTGAATCCCACTCGTTTGGGAAAGACCCGTGGGTGAGGAAGTTGGGGGCTTTGCTGTGTGGGTGATCGGAATGTGTTCAATCCTGGAAGAGATAGCCGTCTTCAAAGATCTTTTCGATCTTGTTGACTTTGAGATTGAGTATGTTCTCGGCGGTCTGAAGCGCGGAACCCAGCAGAGCCAAAAACTGGTTTATGTCAAAAGTTTCCTTGGGGATAATGTCGAGTTCGACTCTATAAAAGCTTTTTCCGTCTGACACAATACACTGTTTCCTTTCGTTGGGATTGATTTAAACTGGGTGCAACAAACGTGCCACCAGATGCGGTTGCCTTTGTTCTCTCCGGGTGGTACAACACGGATGGTAAAGACTAACAGAACCTACCGATTTTAATACCATGTTTCTCGACCAGGTGAAAAAGACCATTCAGAAGTACCGAATGCTTTCACAGGGAGATCGGGTCATTGTGGGCGTCTCAGGGGGCATGGATTCTGTCGCTCTGCTCTGTGCATTGCATAAGGTTCGAGAAGTCTATGGTGTCTCCCTCGTCGTAGGTCACCTCAACCACGGCCTTCGAGGTAAGGAATCCCTCAGGGACGCTGAGTTTGTGAGAAAAATGGCCCTCGATTTGAACCTCCCCTATGAGACTGAATCGCTGGCTGCCGGGGAATTGAAGAAAAAGGGGATGACCATTCAAGAAGCAGCCAGGGAGGCGCGTTTTGTTTTTTTTCGTCGTCTGGTTCGACAGTACAAAGCCCATAAAATCGCCTTGGGCCAGAACGCTGATGACCAGGCCGAGACCATCGTGATGCGCTTCCTGAGAGGGTCCGGTGTCACGGGTCTGAGGGGCATTCCTCCCGTCCGGGATGAGTTCGTCATTCATCCGCTGATCGAGGTGGGACGGAAAGAGATCGAAGCGTACTTGGCTCGGGAGGGGCTTTTATATGTCGAGGACAGCTCGAACCTGAAAGACGACTATCTCAGAAATCGAGTCCGAAGGCACCTGATACCCATACTGGAAAATTACAATCCCAACCTCAAGACGGTTTTGGGCAGGATGGGGAAGGCCTTCCTGCATGAGGACCGTTACATGAGCGAGAAGACCCAGGAGGCATGGGATCGGATTGTTCGGGAGAAGGGAGGTGAAGTGAGCTTAGACCTGGTTGCATTCAGAAAACTCAATCCGGCCCTTCAATTTCGCCTTCTAGGGCGAAGTCTGAAGGCTGTCAGCGAAATCAGTGCGAAGCGCCTTGGTACCAGCCATATTCTGAACCTCGCAGGCATCGCTGGAGGTGTGAAACCCCACGCGGTGATCCATCTGCCTGGCCAAGTTTTCGGAAAGCGGGTTTATGATCGGTTAGAGATAAGAAAAGGAAAGGAACCATCTTTTCATGGGTTCGATCTTGAGCTCGCATTTCCAGGAGTCACACCTCTCGAGGAACTCGGCAAGAAAATGGTCATTCGTTTTGTGAATCGCATCGACTTAAAAGAGGCTTCTCCTCAAATCGCTTTTATGGACTTTGGGCGGTTAAAGCCTCCGCTCCGGGTCAGAAATTACCGACCTGGAGACAGATTTCGGCCTCTCGGAATGGGGGGGCGAAAGAAGGTCAAGGATTGTTTCATCGATTGGAAGGTTCCGATGGAGGAAAGACCACGTGTTCCGCTGATTCTCTCGGAAGGTGCCATCGTCTGGGTGGCGGGATACAGAATCAGTGAAGACGTACGGGTGACCCCTCAGACCGAGCGAGTCGTGCANNCTCAGAATCTTTTTGTGAGATGTCGGTGGCCAGTTGTCCGTGGTCAGTTTTTATCGGGCGATCGAATGGTCGGACGATCAGGTATCCTATGAGACAGACCAGGCCCTCCGGCACTCTCCTTCTGAATGTGTAGGCTCGGAACTTTGTTCAAAAGACCAAGGACAACGAGGGACGGACATAACCCAGGGCAAGGAGCCCTAAGGTGTTCCGCAATCAGAGGGGTCTCCCTTTAGCTTTGAGAGGGCGTGAGGGAGTGCGGGGAGAATCACCGCGAGGCATTCGGCGACAGCCTTGGGGCTTCCAGGCAGGTTGACGATGAGCGAAGATTTGCGCACACCGCAAAGGGCTCGGGATATCATAGCGTGAGGCGTCTTCTTCAGACTCTCGGCTCTCATAACTTCGGCAAAGCCGGGAACCTCTTTTTCGATCACATCCAGGGTTGCATCAGGCGTGACATCGCGAGGACTCAGGCCCGTTCCTCCAGTCGTGAAAACGAGGTCAGACCCTAAATTGTCAATCGTGTCGATGAGGGCGTCTCGGACCTGATCCTTTTCGTCGGGAACAATCCGATAATCAATGACCTCAAGATCCAACCCATGGAGGAGTTCCTTGATGGTTTGGCCGCTTTTGTCTTCTCGCTCGCCCCGGTAACCTCTGTCACTCACGGTGATAATCGTTGTCTTGAACATTATGAAACCATGCGTCAGCGTTTCTCCGTTAGCCCGCAAGAACCGGATGGTAGGGTGCTATTTCTCCTGGATGATTTCGATGGTATCTCCCACAGCGATCGGCCCTCCGGATAGCACCTTCGCGAAAATCCCCTCCGTGGGCATCACACAATCACCAGCCTGATAATAGATGGCACACCGGGTATGACACTCCTTACCGATCTGGCTCACCTCAAGAACCACTGAAGAACCGATCATGAGGCGTGTACCGACTCGAAGGTTAACCAGATCAACCCCCTGAGTCGTTATGTTTTCGGCAAAGTCGCCAAATCCAACGTCCAATCCCAGGTCCTTCATCTTCTGGATACTCTCTTGGGCAAGCAGACTCACCTGGCGATGACCAGAGCCCCCATGCGCATCGTTTTTGATGCCAAAGCCCTTGAGGATTTTTGCTCGACCTACATTACTCTTTTGGGTTCCTTTGGCATCGCTGATGTTAACGGCGAGAACTCTCCCTTTTTCCATTTCCTCACTCTTCAGGCATTTCTCTCGGGCTGATATAGGTCCCGCTTTTTCCTCC
>WVXP01000022.1:7873-9038 GCA_011773445.1 Pseudomonadota bacterium
GTCTGTTTTCACCCGTCCTTCGATTTCAATGGCGCTTTCATCAGGGTCAGGGAAAAAAGTGACCTCAACGCTGGTGATATTCAAAGGGTGGCACAAGGGAATCAGATCGGAGGTCCTTTTGGCCGCCATGATCCCAGCGACCCGTGCGACCCCCAAGACGTCTCCCTTTGCGATCGATCGGTCGTGGATCATTTGGAAGGTCTCGGGAGCCATGGACACCCTTCCTCGAACAACAGCCTGTCTTGAAGTCACAGCCTTGTCGCTCACATCTACCATCCTAGCCCTTCCCCTATGATCGAAATGGGTTAGTTCTGCCATGGGCCACTCCTTTGTTCAAAGCCGAGCCGGTTATCGCCTAATCCCCCTTTTGCTCGGCCGAGGTCTATTGACAATAAATCTCCGATCGGTCCTTCAAGGGATCTAGGCGACAAGTTGCCGAGTTGATNNNNGTTGATCGTATGGCCTTGAGGCTTTTTCGACAAGGCCATCTCAAGAAGCTCTCCGAGTTTCTGATCATTGCACCCGTCTCGCAGGTACTCTCTGATATCAACCTCATCATCAGAGAAAAGACAGGTTCTCAGCTTTCCATCGGACGTCAGGCGCAGGCGATTACAACTCTGACAGAAATGGCGGCTCACCGGGCTGATGAACCCGATCGTACCCAATGATCTTTTCCAACGATAGGTCGTGGCAGGCCCGTTGTGAACCTGGAGTTTTTTCCTTGAAAGGGGCATGACGCCCTCGATTTTTTTCATAATCTGATCAATGGTAAGCGTTTCTTCTGGTTTCCAGGGCTGGTGATTCCCCGTAGGCATGTATTCGATGAATCTTACGTGAAGTGACTTTTCTATGGTGAGCCGAGCGAAATCGAGTATTTCATCGTCATTAAAGCCCCTGATGGCAACGACATTAAGCTTAACAGGATCGAGACCCACCTCGAGGGATTTTTCAATACCTGCCCAGACCTGGCCAAAAGCACGCCGCCGAGTGATGTGGTGGAATCTCTCTGGTCTCAGGGAGTCGAGGCTGATGTTTATCCGCTTGAGTCCCGCGGAGACGAGACGATGAGCAAAAGACTCGAGAAGTAACCCGTTGGTCGTCAGGCTGAGATCACGAATCCCCTGAACTTGCGCAAGACGGCGAATCAAAGCGACCACGTCTCTTC
>WVXP01000022.1:9132-10992 GCA_011773445.1 Pseudomonadota bacterium
CATGAATCAAGACCTTTCGCTTCAGTTCAATCATCTAACCTCGTGATTTGACCCATTCTGGAGACGTCATATCCTCCCAGGTTACGCACCGCCTCCCGAAAAGCCTCGGACCGGATCACCTCAAGCAAGGCCTGAATTTTTTCCTCATGAAAGAAGGAATCCGGAACCACAAGATCATATTGCTCCGTGGCCAGGGCCAGAAAAGATAGATCAAGGGCCTTTGCCGCGGAATATATACCCATTCCGGCATCAGCACTTTGCGAGAGAACGGCAATGGCGACGGCCATGTGGGTAAACTCTTCTCGTTCATAGCCCTTTATGGTCTCGGGTCTTATTCGGTTTTCCTGAAGAAGGTAGTCGAGAAGTATTCGTGTACCTGAACCTCTTTGGCGGTTGACAAAGAGGATCCCCTTTCGGGTGAGATCCTCTAGCCCCTGGATTCTCTTTGGGTTTTCCGGAGCGAGGATGAGACCCTGTCGTCTGAGTGCTAAATGAACCAGACTTACCCCGCGGTCTCCAAGCATCCTTTTGATATAGGGAAGATTATACTGATTGGTTTCTGGATCGAAGAGATGGATTCCAGCAAGATGGGCCCTCCCTTTCTGCACCGCCATGATTCCACCCATGCTCCCCACATGAGATGAGGAGAGGCTGAACTGAGGGTAATTATGGCTCAGGTGCGTCGCAAGGAGATCGAGTGTCAGGTCGTGACTCCCTATCATGATGATGCTGTTTTCGATTTCCTTTTCATCACGAAGCAGTTCCACGGGAATTTCTTCGCCCTCTTTGAGTCCTTCCGACAGCCTGGGAATTCGGATAATTCCATCTGCCTTGGACAGGGAGGTGAGGATGCCAGCGCCTCTGGGGAGTGGAGTCGCAATGAAAGGGGAACCGACTTTTCCCAACGTGACGCGTACGAATTCGTCGACTCCGAGTTTTGAAGGAACGTTTGCCCCAGGGAAGGCGTGGATCTGCCTCCTTTTTGACTCACCCGCGCCGAGAAGGGCCGACACCAATGGTCTCACAAATTGCTCATAAGCGATAATTGCTGAGACCGGGTAACCCGGGATGCCAACTACGGGCTTTTCCTGAACAACACTCAGGATTGTGGGTTTGCCCGGCATGATGCTAACACCATGGACGAGAACCTGGCCCAGATCATCCAGGATCGTGAACGTATAGTCCTTTGATCCTGCAGAAGATCCAGCGATGATCAGGACCACATCGGATTCTCTGATGGCTCGAAGAAGCCCTGAACGAAGAAGATTGCAGTCATCTTTCAGGATTGGAGCACGCGAGAACTGCGCCCCATCTTCTAGGATGAGCCCTTTCAGAATGGTCGAGTTGAAATCGATGATATTTCCCTCTCTCGGCGAAGAGCCAGGTTCAACGACCTCAGAACCCGTTGGGATTACCGTGATTGTGGGCTTTTGTCGGACACAAATGTCCCATATCCCTCCGGCCAGAAGGGCCCCCATTTCGTAGGGTCGGATGCGATGATTCTCCGGCAGAATCATCTCACCTGTCACGATATCTTCTCCCATTCCGCGCACATTCTGCCGAGGATAAACAGCCTTTGTGATTTCAATCGTCTGCCTCCCTACGAAATGAACGTCTTCGATCTTGATTACGGCGTTTGTGCCACTCGGTATGGGCGCACCCGTATCAACGGGATGGGCCTCTTTGCCGACTCTCAAATTCTTGGGATGGGAATCTGTCGCTCCATAGGTCAAATCTGCGAGGACCGCCATGCCGTCCATGGCAGCAGCATGATAATGGGGGCAAGACATTTCGGCGAAGGTTGGTTTGGCCGTTATTCGATGCAGAGATTCTGCCACTGGAACGGTCTCAACCCGATCC
>WVXP01000222.1 GCA_011773445.1 Pseudomonadota bacterium
TATCATTTTCTCCTTGCACGAATGACCAAAAGGTGTGATAATGATTGCCTGAAAGGGATACCGATGGATCGGCTGGTGGCGTCAAGCGTCATTTCTACTTCGTTGCAGAGGTGAGTAGTTCAGGGCATCTACTCCAAAAAAGAGAAGTGGTGCTTTTTTTTTGAGTGATCTTGTGAAGGGGGGTACAAAGTGAAGTTCCTCAAAGTTCCTGAGGCCACAATCAGAAGGTTGTCGCGGTATTCTCGATGTCTGGAGAATCTGATTCGAAAGGGCGAGAAAGTTGTCTCCTCGGCTCAACTTGCGGCTCACTGTGGGGTGAACGCGGCCCAGGTTAGAAAAGATCTCGCCTATTTTGGTGAGTTTGGCATCCGAGGGGTCGGATACTTTGCCACCGAACTACTGCAAGATGTCAAACGAATCCTCGGACTGAATAAAGAGTGGAGAATGGCGATCGTCGGAATTGGCAATCTGGGCTCCGCCCTTCTTTTATACAAGGATTTCTTGAAGCAAAACTACAAAATCGTTGCTGCTTTCGACATCGATCCATCAAGCGTTGTGGGCAGAGTGTCCGAAAAGCTGGGAAAGCCTATCGAAATCCTTCACCCTGATCGAATGAAGGAGGTTGTCCTAGAAAGGAATGTCGAGGTCGGAATTATCACCACCCCACCTTCGGAAGCTCAGGTGGTAGCAGACCAAATGGTCGAGGCGGGGATCAGAGGGATACTCAATTTTGCCCCGACCCAGATCCATGTCCCAGATGGATTCATCGTGAAGAATGTATTTTTTACCACGGTCCTCGACAACTTGGCCTATCTCCTGTCAAGTAGCAGGGCGATCACCAAGACCATCGGTGATGCGAGGAATCGCTCTGCGGAGGAGACCGGCAAAGAGCTGGGCGGCTAGAGAAAGGTCGAATTGTCACCTGGCTGGGGAGAATCGGGGATTTTCCAGAGTCCCATGAACTCTAATGACAAGTGGTCTCCCTTGTCTGCCCCCAAATAGGGTGGCTATCGCAGGATAGCGGTTCAGTAAACTCGGCGACAGTGCGATCTCCAGCCGGCATGCCACCTTGCTCTTTACGAAGGGAATTTGGTAAAAGACATTCCCTGTGAGCTTTCCCTCCAGATTCTTTCCCCTGACTGAAATCTCTTTCAAATTGATCCGTTCCCCATCCCATGTTAGCTGGCCCTCTGTCAGTCCCAGGTCGAGAGTTGGGAGCGTGAGGTTCCCGAGCTGTGCACCCTTAACCATCCCATCTCTTAACTCAAAGGCGGCCTCTCCCTCAACGACCTCGCCATCCTTCTCCCACCTAGCTCTGCCGCTCACGATGCCCTCAAAAAAGCTACCTTCCATCGGGAGAAGGGGGAGTTGATCAATTCGGAGCCCGTCCCACTCCGCAAGACCGCGTTGAACTTTCCGCCGAAAAACCAGGTTCGAGTGAAAAGACCCACCCATCAGCGCTCCATATGAGGTTGCAGAAAGACGACCGACAAGAAGGGATAGGGGACGAAGCCTGATGACCCAGTTTCGAATCTCGAGAGGAGGAAGAGATTTGTGCCGAGGGTATGACACTTCAACCCGCGCCCAATGAATGCCGAGGAACCGTGCGTCGGCGTTTGAGGGGCGGGTGAGCACGTTAGCTTTCTGTTCGAGGGTATAGAGAATTCGTCTGCCTAGGACTTCATAGGGAAAAAGCAGATGGAAAAACAGGAGGAAGCATAGGAGACCCCATGCAATCCAAACGAGCCATCCAAGCCATTTCGCCATTTGCTATCCCCCAGTCCCCATACTTCTCAGGATGTACCGAAGCTTCCCCTACTGGGGATTTCGCCTTCGTCATAAAACCAATGATGGGCCTGAAACCGTGAGACCCCAGGAGTCGTAGACCCAATATAACGATTCGAACCTGTTGTGACAACTCACCACGACACTGTTGGCAGCTAAAATTACCCGTGAGGTCGGCTTTGCTACAGGCGGCCAGCACCGGGAAAAAGGTCGAGAAAGTCCGCTGTTTTCACCTAAAAGTTGCAGAAATCAACAAACAGCCCCTCGGCGCTAACTCCTCGAAGAGTAGAGGTCGAAAACACAAAAATCCGTCAGTTTTGATCAGATTTGAACGAGTTGCACCGTGCAGGAAGGACTTTAAGATCACAAAAAAGGTTGAGCAATGGATGGGGACTTCTACAGAGATCTCGATGCATCTCTCAGCCCCGGGGAACCTCTTTTCTCCTCTAGGATTCGCCTTGATCGGGGGTTTCCTTTACCTTCTTGGCTCGTTTCACCTGTGCTTTCTTCTTTTCTGCCTTGGCCTTGGTCTCGGAGGTTTTCCCCATCTTGGAGGCCTTTCCAGTCGTCTTCTTCTTTTCCGCTTTTCCTTGAGTTCTCTTTGGCAAAGTAGCCTCTGCGAGCATGACCACTGACAGAGGCGCAGCATCCCCCAACCGGTGACCGAGTTTTACAACACGGGTAAACCCTCCTTGTCT
>WVXP01000068.1 GCA_011773445.1 Pseudomonadota bacterium
GACCAAATAGACCAGATTGACGAGATAGACCAGATCGACGAGAACGGCTTAGGCTTCCTTATCGCGAGACCCTGAGGGGGCGAACCCATGAGAAGCAAGAATCACGAAGACAAACCTTTGGTCTACAAGGATCTAACCCACAAGATCATCGGTGCGGCTCTGGAGGTTTACAAAATCCTTGGCTATGGTTTCATCGAGGAGGTTTACGAAAAAGCCCTCCTCAAGGAGTTTGACCTGCGGGGAATCCCTGCAAAATCAAACTGTCGTATTCGGGTGAGCTACAAGGGCGACTCGATTCCCTGCTATCTACCAAACATCCTGGTCGATGACAAAGTCATTGTCGATCTCCTGGCCGAAGAAGAGTACGATCCCAGACACGAATCGCAGGTCATCAATTACCTGAAAGCCACCGGCATTAAGGTGGGCTTGATCATCAACTTCGGCCGCGACGGCTGTAAACCCAGGCGCTTTGCTTCATAAAAAAAGAATTCTGGAGTCAGAGCATACTGATAAGTTATGAGCAATGAGTGATGAGTAAAATGAAAGTGCAGAGTTTTGAAGACCTTGTAGCTTGGCAAAAGGCAAGAGAACTGACTAAACAAATTTATCTCGTAACAAGCAAAGAACCTTTTTCAAAAGATTTCGGACTTCGGGATCAAATCCGCAGAGCTTCGGTCTCGGTTATGTCTAACCTTGCTGAGGGCTTTGAGAGAGGTAGCAGGTCAGAATTTCATCGTTTCATTTTAGTTGCAAAGGGTTCCTGTGCCGAAGTGCGATCACAACTCTATGTAGCCTTTGATGTGGGGTATATCAGACACAAGCAATTCCAGGAAATGATGGATTTGGGAGTCGAAGTTTCTCGAATTATTGGAGGACTTCGTTCGGCCGTCAAAAAACAGAAGGAACTAAAAAAGTGACTCAGATCTTATTGCTTTTGTTTTGGCCCGTCCTCGGTGGTTTTAGGTGTTGTCTCAGTCCTCATCACCCAGTCCCGGGTGCATACGTCTTTGCTCAGTCCTCATTGCTCATCACTCGGTGCTTATTAGGGAGTTAACCCATGTATCTCGATTTCTACGCATTCAAATCCAAACCCTTCAGCCTTCTTCCTGATCCGGACTATCTCTTTTTAAGCTCCAAGCACAAGGCTGCCCTGGAACACCTCGACTACGGCCTCACGGACCAGACCGGTTTCATCCTCATCATCGGGGATGTGGGAACAGGCAAAACCACACTCCTCAAATACCTCGTGCGAAATCTGGATGAACGTGTCCAGACTGCCCTGATCTTCAACACCCGGGTGAGCTCCCTTGAGCTCCTCCGGATGGTTCTCAGGGAATTCGACCTCGACGAGGACAAAAAACACAAAGGCCAGTGCTACAGGGCCCTTTATGATTTTTTCCTCAAACAATACGCCTTGGGAAACCAGTGTCTCCTGATCATCGACGAAGCCCAGAATCTCCCGCCACAGACCCTGGAGGAGGTCCGGATGCTCTCCAACCTCAATGAGGGGGATGAAAACCTCTTCCAGGTCATTCTGGCGGGTCAACCACCCCTCAAGATCAAGCTGGAAAGGAAGGATATGCGACAATTTGTCCAGCGGGTCACCATGGACTTCGTTCTCGAACCCCTGGAGGAAAACGAGATCCGTGATTACATCCGCCACAGAATGAGGAAAGCCGGCAGGGAAGAAAGGAAGGATATTTTCACTCTGCAGGCTTATGAAAGGATCTATGAGTTGACCAGGGGCATCCCCAGGCTCATCAACGTCTTATGCGATGGGTCTCTCGTCTACGGGTTCGCCGATGGACTCCGGGAGATCGATGCGGGTGTCATTAACGAGGTTGTCAAGGACAAGAAGATCAAAGGCCAGTTCTTTGAAAATGAGCCTGCGGCGGTTCTTACAGTCAAAGGCCAGACAAAAGGAGCGAGTGTTGGAAAACTAAGCGCTCTCTCCAGGCGGGTTGAGCACTTGGAAAAAAAGTTCAAGGAGCTCCAGGATTTGAAAAACGACCAGACCATCCAGGAGCTCGAAAAACTTCTCGCCGGGCAAACCGAGCGGAGCAGGCAAGCCGCTCGCGAATGCGGCGAGAAAGACTTAATCATAAAGAGCCTCAAGCAGCGGATCGGGCA
>WVXP01000234.1:0-968 GCA_011773445.1 Pseudomonadota bacterium
GGCGTTCGTGACCGTGTCACGAAAGGTGCGGTAGCGTTCCTGACGACCGCCAATGCGGTATTGTTTGCCCAAGCCATCGATTCTGATTGCGAGATCACTCATGTTTAGACTACATCCGCAAAGGTCTTTTCCATTCGGCGGAAGTAGAAAGTGCCGCTCACAAGAAGTGTAAGGGCCACCAGGGAAGAGACGAGGATAAGTGGGCCTGGCGTTGATTGGGTGCCCAGAAGTGCCCACCGAAAGCCCTCCACGACACCGGCCATGGGGTTCAGGCCAAGGAGCCATCCTGGCAAACCCAGCTTTTCCAGGTGGGGGATGACCCGACTTGAGGGATAGATGACCGGTGTGACAAAAAGCCACACTTGAACGAAAAAGGGTACGACATATCGGATGTCCCGGAATTGGACGTTCAGGGCAGAAAGCCACATTCCCACCCCAAGTGCTGTTCCCAGTGCCAAAAGCAGCAGAAAGGGGAGAAAAACGATAGCGGGATTCGGCCAAATATGATACCAGGCCATCATTCCCAGAAGGACGGTAAATGCAATAAAGAAGTCAACGACACCCGAAAGAACTGAAGAAATAGGAATAACCAATCGGGGGAAGAAGACCTTTTTAATCAAGTTTGATGAACCGACGAGACTATTTGAGGACTGGCTCAGGCCATGGGCAAAGAACGTCCATGGGAGTAGGCCGGCATAGGAAAAGATGGGATACGGCAGACCATCGGAGCCCACTTTGGCCATCTTGCCGAAGAAAATCGTAAATACGACCATAGTAAAGAAGGGCTGAATGATCGCCCAGGCAGCCCCGAGGACCGTCTGTTTGTAGCGTACCTTGATATCTCGCCAGGTAAGAAAATAGAGGAGCTCACGGTACTCCCAAAGCTCTTTTAGCTTGAGAGAAACCCAACCGCGGGAGGGTTCGATTCGGATGAACGGGAGCTCTGAAGCAGCGGTTTGTTGGGTGGA
>WVXP01000234.1:1151-3567 GCA_011773445.1 Pseudomonadota bacterium
TGCTTCATAACCCAGTAGACGCAGGAGAATGCGGATTCTTCCCTCTTTCGGAAGCCAGCGCTCGAAAATGCCGATGAGATCCATTAGAGGTCCGGCCTTGATTCTCACGGGATCATCCGCCTTCAAGTCATATGGTCTTCGGGCAATCCCTTGGTCATCGATCCGTTTTCGGATCTCATCGATGATTTCTGGACCGACGGGAACCGGCCCATCTCGATTTCCCAGGATCTTTCTCACTCCCCTTGCCCAACGTACAATGGGGTAACGGTCCGCTACGTCAAAGCGGGCAAATACATATCCCGGGAATAGGGGTTCCACAGTCTTTTTTGAGCCCTTGTTTCGTGAAGCGTAGGTCTCCATCAAGGGATTGAGGGTCTCAATACCTGCCCTTCCCAGGTGAAATAGGGCTCTTCTTTCATTCTTGGGCTTCGTCTGAACAACGTACCAGTGATGTGCCCCAGAACAATCAGCCAAACAATCCATCATATCTGTAGAAAATTCAAAGACTTGGAATGATTCAGAGGACGAAAAGGCAAGAAACATGCCAGGGGATGAGGTTGATATTGAGGTGATGGACTGTTCAAACCTGTTCTAACATTTGAGAAAAAGGTGGGTTTTTTAGACAAAAGTGGAAAACTGTCTCAGCCTTTTACATGAATGCGGCTGTCAGAAACCTGTCGGTTTGAGATTTTTTCCTGTGCCGCTGGACTAATTTTCCGACGCGATTTTGGGGATCTCTTCGAAAGCCAGTTGCCACTGAAAAACGGAAGTCAGAAGAGGAAGGGAGGAATCACACACGCTCGATTGTTGCATCGAACGTGGGCGGAGTCATGATCGGCCCGTACCTTCCTCCGATCTCTTTTCAATCGCCTTGATCTTCTGTTGAACGGATTCATCGTCAGGGTTGAGGGTGAGAGCCTGCCTGTAGTACCGGACTGCCTGACCCCAAAGCTCCATCTCTTCGTAGCTTCGAGCGATCCCGTTGATGGCCCCCATAAACTTAGGGTCTTCCCTCAGTACATCCTCCCATTCGTGGATGGCACGGGAATATCGCTTTTGTTGAAAATAAAGCCGTGCCAATTGATCCCGATAGCCAATGACCGAGGGCTTCAACGAGATCGCCCGACTGAGGGCCACTTCGGCTTCTGAGAAATCCTTTTGCCTCGTCCAGTAGCTTGCTATCTGAACATAGATCTGATGATTTTCAGGATCTTTTTTGAGTGCATCTTGATAGACCTTTAGAGCTTGCTCGGGGCGACGAGCTCCCTCAAGCCTCGTCGCAAGGGTGAGGCGGTAAGATGTCCGATCTGGATGGATACTTACGAGACGCTCCAGTTCGGCTATAGCCTCGTCTTTTCGCTTCAGAGTCCAAAATGTCTTGGAAAGGACGAGGTAGGAACGCGGATTTTCGGGGCTTATTGCCTGCTCTTTCTTCCACATTTCCAAAGCTTCTTGATAATCCTCGTGGGATAGCAAAGCCGAACCGTAGGTATGGTATGCATCTGGGTTCGATCCATCCTGAGAAATCGCAAGCTCAAATTCCTTCTTGGCAAGACTCCACATTCCCTTTTGATTGAGAAACTGAGCCAGACGGAAATGATAGGTCGGTTGGTCTGGAATTACCTCTCTCAAGTGATCGTATTCTTGTGTTACCGCAAAGCATTGATCCAAGACACGGCTCACCTCACGAGGTGGTCGCATCTCGAGGTAGGCCCGGAAGTGGCGTTGAAAGTTGCGACGGGTCCAATCGATGTCGGTTTCTAGTCCCGTCCTCGTATCCCGACGTAACGACAAGGCGTATTGGTTCAAATGGTAATTTGCCACGCCCCATCGGAAATCAGTATTGGTCGGATTGAGAAGAAGGGCCCGCTGGAAGGCATTGTGGGCTTCTACTTTTACCGACGGACGATAGGGACTCAGAGCGACATAAACCCAGCCGAGGTGATAGTGATAGAGGCTTGCTGTCGGTTCAAGTGAGATTGCTCTTTTAAGGTATTTCTCCGCCTTCTCGAGGAGACGGCGCCGTTCTATTAGGTTTACCCCGCTCTCGATGCTGAGATTGTTGAATTCCCGGCCGACAGAAAACCAATAGAAACTGTGAGAAGGCTGAACGTTAAGGGCGCGCTCCATTGCATTGGTTTTAAGAACCCCTCTATCGCTCATGCTTTTGGCTTTATGAAACCAGATGTTTCCTGTGAGTTGTCCCAGAGCCAACACGATCATGACTCCGACGACTCCGAGCGAGAAAAGAAACTTAGTGTGATTCTCTGTATTCATCGATTCATCGGCCTTTCACATTCCCCCTGTCGGACTGCACCCGCACGACAAGGGCCATGACAATGGCAAACTGAAGAGCATTGGCTGGAATGTGAAGGTTAAAGTCTCCAATCCCGTGGATCAGCAAGGCGACAAGACC
>WVXP01000234.1:3606-19868 GCA_011773445.1 Pseudomonadota bacterium
CAGAAAGTCACTCTCCGGGTAGAGCACGGTCGCCTGTCCGAGGATTGTCTTATACTTTGGATAAACGTGGGCAAAGGTTCCAAAGCCCGTGCCGAAGAGCGGAAAGTCGAGGAACATCCTCCACACGTCGCTCCAGATCCGTAGTCTTCCTTGAACGTTTGAATCCTGAAGCAGATTTTCCAGAGTCTTTACCTCCGCCTGGAAAGGGACAAATCCCAACCAAAAGAGAAAAAGGGCGACAAATAGCCCGGTCACAAATCCGACACCGACCACCCAACGCCATCCCCCTTTGACTGAGAGCACCGCGACCATAAAGATAATCGAACCTGTCATAGCAAAAATCCCTCCCCGCGAGAGGGAGAGAAAGAGTCCTGAAACCATGAGGACCAGGGCTAAGAGAATAAAAAGGGCTGCATGAAAATCTTCCTCGTTGAGACGCCCCAGATAATCCCTCGGTGTCCGGCCCCTGCCCCAGCCAATTCTTTCGATCTGTCGAACAAAAAGAGCCACAGCTACGGGGATAATTAAAACCACATACCCGGCAAAGTGATTCGGATTGACATAGGGTCCAAAAAATGAGTTGTCGGTCTTGAAAACCGGCTCCCACAGGCCATATATCCTATCGGCTCCGATGAACCGCTGAAACATGCCGACAATGGAAGTCAAACTCCCCATAAAAACCATGAGATAGAGCAAACGGAGGAGCCTCGACCGACTGTCAGTCCAAGCCAGGATAAGGTAAAAAGCACCGGCATATGCCAGAATTTTNNTTTTTTTGATTCTCTCGCTTGCCTTTGTAAATCCTCACCCGCCTCTCCTCGTCCCAGCAACACCCTGTCTCCGGAATTCAGGAGCCTCAGGTCCCTTCTGCGACCCATCTGTTCAGCGGAGGAGGGAGATTCACGTGAGTTTTTATTGCTTCCATACCCGTCCAAGGTTTCGCAATAGAGTCGATAGGTTTGAGGTGATATTGTCCTGAGTATCACCGGGGGCATGGGCAGCATCTGAAATAAGAGCAATCCAACAAAGATCCCAAAGGGCAGGTAGAAAGAAGGCCTACCACCTCCACACTTCGGCCTTGCGCCTTGCGCCTTGCGCCTTCTCTCAATCAACCAAACTATCAAAAGAGAAAAACACACCAATTCCACGATACTGAAGGCCCACGGGTAGACCGCTCCAAAGGCCAAAGGCGGAAAGACGATCAGAAAGCAGAGGCCAGATCCGATGAGTGATGAAAATCGTTCGTTCAAAAAGATCCTCCCATACCACAGACCCCGCTTGCGAGATGGCAAGATACGTACCAAACATTTGTCGGGTATTACGAGTAGGTACACGAATTTAGACGCCATGTATCTGTGCTCATACCTCCCTCTGTAAGATTATTCGTCTCTCACCACCCGTTCGTTTCTCTCACTCGAGGGATAGAGTACACAGAGAAATGCATTTGTTCATTTGCCGGGAGACGACGGCAAATGAAAATCACTCGCCCCTGTGGACCAGGAATTTTCCGAAGGGTGAAGCTTTCTTCCTGATCTTCCTGCTTTTGGCTGGATTAGAAAGGGGAGAGAGATCTTACCTGTTCTTCGCGTCCCGACCCATCCTTTTGTAGACGAGACCGCCACAGCAACGCGAACAATAATAGACTCCCGTAGTAACTGGAAGGAGATCTCTGTTTTCTTCCAGAGGGTTGAACGAATCGTAGTCTCTACTCAATAAGAGAAAGTCTCTGGGCGTTAACCAGCCTGAGAATGTCAAAAAATTGTCATGGGCTTTAAAAGGAAGGGGTAAGTTCTGTATGATATGGGACAGGAACAAGGGAGATGAAAAATGGGAACGCGATTAGTGGTTTTCTACGACTATTTGTGACCCTACGCTTACCGGGTGGTTACCTGGTTGGAAAGTATTAAGACGGAGGTCGACGGTGGGATCTTGATCGACTGGAAGACATTCTCACTCGATCAACAGAATAGCCAGGAGGGTCCGGATTTTAGGATGTGGGAACATCGGGATTACGCCAGTCGGGGAGTCCGGGCGCTCGTGGCAGCAAAGGCCGCAAAAAACCAAGGAGAAGAAGCCTTCTTCAGGTTTCATCTTGCCGCGTTTGAGGCCAAGCGTGATGAAGGTAAGGACATCGCTCATGGGAACACGCTTATCGACACTGCCAGAGACGCCGGCCTCGATTTGGTCCGTTTTGAAGAAGATATGGACAAGGAGGAAACCTGGCAGGCTGTTGGAAAAGACCACATGGAAGCTCGGGAGAGATATGACGTCTTCGGAGTTCCCACTCTGGTCTTCGGAGAGGGGCAAGCTGTCTTTGTTAAACTCGAGTCGCTTCCGAAGTCGAAGGAAGATTGGGTCTCTCTTTTTGAGTTCATTTCTGATATGGCGGTAAAAAGGCCTTATCTCCTTGAACTGAAGCGCCCCTGACTTTCATCGCCCAAATGTCACCACAGAGCCACAGAGATCACAAGGTTTACCTTCTTTTTATCCAATCGGGAGACGGCGATTGGATAAAAAACAGAACTTTCGGGTTAGCATGCTATAAACCAAATTTGTCCACTTCGGGCGGACGTGCGGTTTTGATTCGTCCCTCTCTCACGACAAATCAAAATGGTGAGTTTCTCCGCCTCCTCTGTGCCTCTATGGTGCCCTAACAGCGCCTGTGAGGGAGGACGAAGCTCTCACCCGTGTGTCCCAGCAGTCCATGCGGCGGGAAAAGGTGCTAAGGTGTGCTTTTTCCCCGGCCATACCAACGGGCAAGGCGGGATGGGGAGACACCCAGATAATAAGCCAGGGGTAGGGTGTAGTTGATGAGCGTTGCGCGCACAATGCCGATTTTTTCCCAGCGACGAGCTGAAGTCAGGATCGAAACAGGACCGGTGACAATGCGGCCCAACCGGCGAAGCCGCCGGACCATTTCAAAGTCCTCCATAATCGGCATATAGGGAAACCCGCCGATCTCCCAGAACAGATCGGCTCTCAGGAAGAGTGCCTGATCGCCATAGGGGAGCTGCAGGCGTCGAGAGCGGAAGTTGACGAGTTTTTCCAGAAGTCTAAGCCCAAAGAGGTCCCCGTCCACACCCATCCGAAAAGCTCCCGCCACGACGCCAGGCCGCGCCAGGATCTGATGGATGTAAGCGTCGAATCTTCGGGGCAATCTCGTGTCACCGTGAAGAAAGAGAAGTATGTCTCCCATGGCTTGGGCCGCTCCGGCGTTCATCTGCCGCGCCCTTCCTGGGGATGAGATCACAAGCTTCGCCCCGCAGGACTTTGCAGTCTCGAGGGTTCCATCCTGGCTCCCCCCATCGACCACGATGACTTCAACATCTGGAACTCCCTGCGTGCTTGCCAGGGTCTCTGCAATATGATCTCCCTCATTGAGCGTCGGGATGATAATGGAGATTCTTTTTCTCTTTCTAACAGGCGTGAGAGGTTTCATCCAACTTTCGAGATGACAACACGGTCAAGCAAACAAAGACGAAACTCGAAGTACGAAGCACGAAACAAATGCAAATGCTCGAAATTCAAATGACCAAAAAACCACCCGAAGCGCGACGTCACGCTGACCCTGCATAAAATCATAATGCAACCCCAAAAAATCGAATCTTAGTCGGACAAATATGGATTGGAATCGGGATTGGGATCCCTTCCTGCTGTCCCCTCATCGAGCATCCAAAGGGTTCTCCCTTCGGGTCGAACCATGGCCGCCGGATACAATCGACGTGCCCTTTCGGGGTCATCCAGAATCGAACGGATCACGTCTCGCTTCTCTGCCCCAGATACGAGGAAGAGGACACATTTGGCTCTGTTAATAACTCGCAGAGTCAACGTCACCCGTGGGACCGCTGGAGACCCATGGGGTTTCTTCACTGCTGCAACCCACCTCTTCGTCTCCCTCAGGGCTTTGTCTTCTGGAAAGAGCGAGGCAGTGTGGCCATCTTTTCCGATCCCGAGCAGAATGAGATCAAAAGTCGGAAACCGACTGCTCTCGGCTGCCGTGGCCTGCCGACCATCGACTTCGACTGACGAACCGAAAAACTCCCGAAGATTTTTTTCATAGGCTTCTGCTGCCTTTTCCGGAGGTGATACCTCTGTGGGCACGGGATGGATATTTTGGATGGGCAAGGGTGCCCTGGAGATCATGGCGCGAAAAGCCATCCCAAAGTTACTCTCAGGATGATCTCGGGAGACGCATCGTTCGTCTCCCCAAAAAAAGTGAATCCTAGACCAGGGCATTCTCCTGCCAAGAGGTGGCCGTGTCAGGTTTTGGTAGAGCAGCTTGGGAGTTTTGCCTCCAGCGAGTGCCACCGTAACTGTGCCTCGTTGCGCGACCCATTTTTCAATCGAGGTGCAGACGAATTCCGCGGCCATCCGGCTGAGGGTCTCGAGATCTCGATAGCGCTGCACTTCCGGTTTCATTTTTTGTTCAGATTGGCTTCAGTTCAGGAAGTATTTCTTCACCGCCGAGGCACAGCGGGCACAGAGAGCTTTTCTTTTTGCCCATCGGGAGACTGCGATGGGCAAAAAACCGCCATAGGGGGAAAGCTTTGTTCTCTAACCAATAGGGCTGATACTTTTCGTTTGCCGCCGTCTCCCGGCAGACGAAACGAATTACATCTCTGTGTCCTCCGCGTCTCTGTGGTGATTACATATTTTCCGCAATGATATCAAGGTCCCTCAGTAGAGGAACCAACAGGACTCGATTCTTCGCATGGTTCGGAAATGGGACCTGACCTCAGGTCACGATAGACCCGACTCAGGTGAAACCCGCGCCTGCCGCGCAGGCATAACAGTGATCGGAGAGGGCAATGGGGACTCCTTCTTTGGGAGGGGCTCCCATCTCAGAAACGTGAATTTTCCGACCATCCATTGGGAGCCCATCGGCGAGGTTAAAATCACAATCATAAAGATATCCATCCCAGGAGACAGAAACGAGGGTTCGACACATGAGTCCCTCGACCGCCTGAGGATTGAAGTGGGAAGCGAGTTTCTTTATATACGCGTCATAGTTGCCAGAACGCTTGAGCCACGATCGAAACCTTCCAAGCGGAGCATTGGCAAAGGTGAAGAGATGGTTGAAGACGATGTCCCACCTTCTTTTCAGCTCCGTGCGAAATCGCTTTTCGGCCTGGCCCTGACGGGGGGGAAGAAAAGCACCAGTCGGGTTTGAAACCAAGTTGAGTTCCAACCCGGAATCCTCCTGGCCATAGCCGAGCGCGTTCAGCCTTCTCAGGACGGTAATCGATTCCTCGAACGTCCCCTCCCCTCGCTGAGACTCTAACTGTGTCAGATCGAGAGAGGGAAAAGAAGCGACAATCCCGACCCTGTTCTTCTTGCAAAACTCCATTAAGGATTCCCCTTTGCTGTCATGGAAGGCAGTGAGATTGGAACGAAGCATGATCTGCGGAACAAGAGGCATGAGCCTTTGGATGAGTTCGGTGATGTGAGGATTCAGTTCGGGTGCTCCACCGGTGATGTCCGCAATTTCGAATTTGCATCGCCGCACAAAGGCCACCACAGCTCCCATCGTCTCAAGACTCATGACTTCCTTGCGGCCGGGCCCAGCGTCCAGATGACAGTGACGGCATTTCTGATTACAAAGAAGGCCGACGTTGATCTGGAGTATCTTGGCTTGATCCCGAACGAGCTGAAGCTCTCCTCTGCTCAGGCACTGAGAAAAAGGCTCAACACCATTGGACGCACATTCAAAAGTCTCATCTTTCCTCAGGAATGAATGCTCGGTACGCACGTTTCTTTCCTCGATCCTTTTCACATTGACAGCTTTTCGGCAGCCTGACGCATCTGAACGCCATGGACGAGGGAGGCTCCTCCCCGAATAGCACACGCCACGTGAACGGCCTCTGTCATTTCACCCACACTCGACCCCTTTTCGAGACAGGCTTGTGTATAAGCATCAATGCAATAAGGGCACTGAATCGCATGGGCCACTGCCAGAGCAATCAGCGATTTCTCCCTTTCGGTGAGAGCCCCCTCCTCAAATACGGTGTGATAGTAGTCGAAGAACTTCCTCGCGAGATCAGTGGCTTCCTCCCCAATCTCTTCGAACTTTGGGAGATCATGGGGGTTATAGTAAGACTCCATCGTTACACCTCCTCGCTTGAAGATTCAAGTTTGGTCAACGCCTTTAAGAAATAAACTGCTCGAGCTCGTCCGAGCTCAACGGCCCCCAACTCCCGGACGCATAGAAACGAAGCCGCTTGCCCGGGTCTGGACACTGCTCACACTGATCTATTATGGGTGTAAGAAAAGACCAAGAGAGCTCGACCGCGTCCTGACGCCAGAAAAGCATGTGATCGCCCTGCATACAGTCCAGGAGGCACTTTTCATATGCATCGAGGCGGGGGCCCGCATAGTTCTCATGGTAATCGAAATCCATGGTCACTGAACGGAGACAGAATGTCGCCCCTGGATTCTTTGTCTGAAAGGTGAGCTTGATTTTCTCATCCGGCTGGATACCCAGGGTCAAACGATTGACCGCGATATGCTCACCGAGAACCGGACGAAACATGGAATGGGGAACCTGCTTGAACTGGATCACAATCTCAGTCGACTTCCTGGCCAGTCTCTTTCCAGACATGAGATAGAAGGGAACGCCCTGCCAGCGCCAGTTGTCCAGAAAGACCCTCATCAGGGCAAAGGTCGGTGTCACGGAGTCCGAACTCACGCGAGGTTCTTCTCGATATCCTGGAACCTTTTCGCCCCCGATTCTTCCAGGGCCATACTGACCCAGGATGAGGTCTTCATCGATTTTGTCGAGATTCAAAGGCCTGAGGGCCTGAAAGACCTCCAGTTTTTCGTCTCGGACTCGTTCCGCCTCAAAAAGAGAGGGGGGGTCCATAGCCGTCAACGCGAGAAGCTGCATCATATGGTTCTGAAACATGTCCCTCAAAACACCCGCCTCTTCGTAATATCCGGCCCGATGTTCAACACCGATGGTTTCGGCCGCGATAATTCTCACATGATCGATATAGGACCGATTCCATAGCGGTTCAAAGATCGCATTGCCAAAACGAAAGACCAGAACATTCTGGACCGTTTCCTTGGCCAGGTAATGATCAATTCGGTAGATCTGGTGCTCCTTGAAGCTTTTGTGAAGGGTCTGATTCAGTTCAACAGCCGTTTCCAGGTCCCTGCCGAACGGTTTTTCGATCACGATGCGGGACCATCCATTCCCATTTTCCCCCTCAACGGAAAGACCGGCTTGTCCCAGCATTTCAGCAACGGTCTGGTAAAGGGACGGGGGGAGTGCGAGATAATAGACTCTGTTGCCCTCTGTCTTGTGGTTTTCATCCGTTTCTCTGAGAACAGTGGCCAGTTTCTCATATGATGGAAGGGAATCGTATGTGACGGGCTGGTAGGCTAGAGCTCTGACAAATTCCGACCATTTTGAGGTGTCACCAACCTCGACTTCTTTGACAGCGCGCTCCATCGCGTCTTGGAAATCCTCTCGAGTCCACGTTTTGCGACTGCACCCAACCACAGCAAAACGATTGGGCAAGCCGTGATTTCGATAGAGGTTATAGAGGGACGGAACGAGTTTTCTGGCTGTCAGATCTCCCGATGCTCCGAAGATAACCACCGTACAGGGATCGACCGGTGTGTCGATCACGCAGGCTTGGGCGCGTACGCCAAGGTCTCGAGCGTGACCCTTGGCAAAGATATCCCCCTCTTGGTTTCGGTTTTTATCCCCCCTGTCCATAAGTCATCCTCTCTGTGGTGCAAGGGCAGCGAGATGATTCATCAACAATAGCCGAAGCGTTGTTTCCGTTATTAGGTCTTCTCCACCCCATTCCGTCTAAAGCGTGGCTTTTTCTCACCGACAATTAACCAGCGCGTATTCTATTTTATTTGTCTCCTTTGTCACCAGACCGCGCCACGGCATGGCCACCAAACTCCCGGCGAAGGGCGGCGATGACCTTATCGGAAAAGGTCTCTTCTTTTCTAGAGCGAAACCTCTGTAAGAGTGAGAGGGCAATCACTGGAGCGGAGACACCTGTCTCGATGGCCTGCTGAACCGTCCACCGACCCTCTCCAGAGTCTTCAACATAGCCCCGAATGTCCGAGAGTCTTTCGCCTTTGCTGAAAGCCGTTTCGGCAAGCTCAAGAAGCCAGGAGCGAATGACACTACCCTGGTTCCAGAGATGGGCAATTTCAGCATAGTCGAAGGATTTGCTGTACGGAGACCCTTCGAGTATTTCGAACCCCTCTCCGTAAGCCTGTAACATGCCATACTCAATGCCATTGTGGACCATCTTCACGAAATGTCCGGCGCCTGTGCCGCCACAGTAAAGATACCCATTCTCAGGGGCCAGGGTTCTAAAGATCGGCTCAAGGTGTTCGTATGTCTCCTTATCGCCACCCGCCATCAGACAGTACCCCACTTCCAGACCCCAAATGCCTCCGCTCACACCGACATCCATAAAGCCAATGCTCTTTTCGGCGAGGAATTCAGCGCGACGAATATCATCTTTGTAGTAGGTATTACCGCCGTCGATGACAATATCCCCTGGAGCAAGGACCGCCCTGAGCTGGCTTATATGCTCGTCAACAGCCGGCCCAGCCGGAAGCATCAGCCAAACCGGCCGAGGAGGTGAGAGCTTCTCGGCCAGCTCTGACAGCGAAGAGATCCCAACTGCTCCTTCTTTCTCAATCTCCTTTGTCTTGTTCGGTGTCCGATTGTAAGCGACGACGTGGTGGCTACCCCCCAGAAGCCGCCTCGCCATGTTCATGCCCATTCGCCCTAAGCCAATCATGGCTATTTGCATTGGTTGTCCCTCCCAATATCTCGGTTGTCAGTTGTCAGGGGCCGGTTTTCAGCTCCCTCAACTCTCCTGAGTCCCTTGCAGCAAAATTCATTACGACCAAGCAGGTTTGCTCTTTTCCATTCTTCTGACACCCGACAACCGACCCCAGGCAACTCTTGAATCAATATAAAAAGGCCTTCTCTAGTTGATTCAAACCTTTCGCCACGTCACCTTTTATATGGAACCGAATCAGGCGCCTTTTCCGTTCGGCGAGCACCTGATAATCCCCCAGGGCCTGTGCGGCGATGAGAACCCCAAATGTGTATCGCTCACCGGGAATGGCGACATCGGTGTCTGGTTTGTCCGTAATCTGAATAAAAAGGCCTTTGTTTCCATCACCCTTATGCAATTGACCCGTGGAATGCAGAAATCTCGGACCATAACCGACCGTCGTGGCGATCTTCAGCCTGTCCCGCAACTCAAGCCGAATCCTCTCCAGAACCGCATCCGTCTGATCGGTTCGAGAAACATAAGCCGTCAGAGCCAGATAGTCGCCAGGATTCGTTTGCTTGAGAAAATCCGCGAGTCTCCCATCAATCGAGGCGCCGTCTCTGCCGCCATAAACCTCGATGTCACCTTCGACGACAACGGGCTTATCAGCGGGAAGACTTCCGGTTTTCTCAAAGGCCGTCATTGACTCGCGTGCCTTGACCTTAGCTGCCTCGACGTTTGGTTGGTCAAATGGGTTGATACCGAGAACCGTCCCGGCCGCGGCTGTCGCCATTTCCCATCGGAAAAACTCGGCGCCCAGATCCTCCTTCTCGTCAAGAAGAATCCTCAGGACGGGGTGTCCGGCCTCCTCAAGTGCATCAAATCCTGCGTCCAGGTTGGCATTGTCGTCGCCATCCATTCTCAGGTACACGAAGAACCGATCCTGACCGTAACGGTCTGGCTCGGCGAGCCTCTCCCCAACGACAGGAAGGATCCCCTTGCCTTTTTTTCCAGTACTTTCAGCAATGAGCTGCTCCACCCAGACGGGAAAGGCGGCAATGCTTGGAGAAGAGAAGAATGTGATCTTATCCCGGCCTGCCAAAGCCAGCTCACCCATGGCGGCCCCGAGGGCCAACCCGGGATTGTCACCAAGGGGCACGCAGTAGTCCGTGCTGTGAACCATGGTTACCGCCCGGTCGAGTAGGGCATCGAGATTCATCCCGATGAGTGCTGCCGGAACGAGGCCGAAGTCGGTCAGGGCCGAGTAGCGACCGCCTACTTCTGGAGGTGACGAAAAGACACGGCGCAGCTTTTTCTCTCTGGCCATCACCTCAAGCCGGGATCCAGGATCGGTAATGACGACAAAATTCTGCCCCGGCTCATCTTTGACAGCACCAACAGCCTTGTAGAAGAATCTGAAAAAGGACAGGGTTTCCAGGGTCCCGCCCGATTTACTCGAAACGAGAAAAAGGGTCTTCGCCAGGTCAACAGCGTCAGCCACACGCTTCACTGATGCTGGATGGGTACTATCGAGGACGATGAGCGAGGGATACCCCGGCGCATTGCTGAATGTCTCCATGAAAACCTCGGGTGCGAGACTGCTTCCTCCCATCCCCAAAAGCACCACCTGTCCGAACGCCTCATCCTTCATCTCATCAGCGAAATTGGTCAACGTATCCAGATCTTCATGCATCACCTCTGGAATGGTGAGCCAGCCGAGGCGGTCCGTCAGATCTGAGGTCCGAGCCGCATCCTCGGGATTTGGCACCCAGACGGTACCATCCCTCCGCCAGATCCGACGTGCCACATTGGCTTCGGCCCACGACCTCTGGCGGCTCTCGACGACCTCAGCATAGCGACCCAAGTTGAAAATCTGCTTGCTGACCTCACCGGCGAGGATGCACTCTATCTTCTGTGCCAGGGTCTGCATGAGCGAGTCAAAGGGCTTTGCAAAGGCATCCACGCCCTCGTCTTTTAGCTGACGGGTGATGGCGTCTAGATCGACGCCAAGATTTTTCAGCGCCTCCAGTTCTCTGGTGGCCTCATCGAGGTTTTCGGATAGACTGAGCTTCGGAAGGCCGTGGTCTCGGAAGGCATCGAGCGTCGCTGGCGGCACTGTGGAAACGGTATCTGGGCCGATCAATTCCTCAACGTACATCACATCTCGGTATTGAGGATTCTTCACACCCGTACTCGCCCACAGCAGACGTTGCACATGGGCGCCTTGTTTTCCCAGAACTCTAAATCGCTCACTCTCATATGTCTCCTTGAACCGTATGAAAGCCGCTTTTGCGTTGGCGATCGCGATCCTTCCTCGGAGAGGAGAGTCCTCAGGTAGCAACTTGTCCACAGCCGTATCAACGCGGCTGACAAAGAACGAGGCAACTGAGGCCACTTTGCTGAGATCCCCTCCCGAACGGGCCAGATCCTCTAGACCAGAGATGTATGCCTCCGACACATCACCGAAATCTTTGAGAGAAAACATGAGGGTGACGTTGACATTTCTGCCTTCACCAATGAGTCTGGTAATCGCTGGTAGACCTTCGGCAGTTGCAGGCACTTTGACCATCAGGTTGGGCCGATCAATGGCGGCAAAAAGCCTCCTCGCTTCAGCGATGGTACCATCTGTATCATGGGCAAGGCGGGGCGAGACTTCCACCGATACATACCCGTCTAACCTGTTGGTTCTCTCGTATATGGGACTGAGCAAATCAGCAGTATGCTGGATGTCCTCGATAACCAGCCCTTCATAGAGATCTTCGGCATCTGCATGAGGATTCTCCCTGAGCACCGTAGCCATGGCCTCATCATAATCGGTGCTTCCCGCAATCGCCTTCGAGAAGATAGCAGGGTTGGAAGTCACCCCCAGGACCTCACCAGCATCGATCATTTGCTTCAACTCGCCAGAGGTCAACAATCCTCGCCGGATATTGTCATACCAGATGCTCTGACCCAACTTTTGGAGTTCGATGAGTGGGTTGCTCCCCATCTTTGTTCTCCTCTAATATCGTCTAATACGCCCGTTTTCTCTCACCCGAATTTCAATAACCTAAAGAACCGGGGTTGTGATTCACCGCTGAGACACAGAGACCGAGGAATCCTGCTTGGCGGCAGAGTCAAGTTCTTACCGAATGATGGATGATGCAGGACACCCCTTCAGTCCCCTGAGGGGAACGGATTTTTCCCCATGCCAGGAACCTTCCGGCATTGGAAAACCGGGTGTCAACGTCCGCTGCGGCTCTGCGATGGACAAAAGCCTATTGCCAAAGCATACTCCCTATCGTTTAGATTGTATAGGGCTGGATCGGTGAACCCTACATTTTCAGCCGGCTTGAGCGAAGTTACTGCACCCCGCATGCCCGACCTCTGAGATGGAAGAAGAACTTCAAACCCTTCCTTACTTTCTCTGAGAATATCTTCTCAGAGAGAAAAGTCCCAGCAACCTTTTTGTTGATCTCTCCCAATGTCGGGTACGGGTGAACCGCTGCAGCCAGTGTTGAAAGCTTGACCTTTCCGTTCACAACGGCCACCCATTCAGCGACCAAATCCCCTGCACGTGGGCCTAAGATCTGAATCCCAATCGGTTTTTCTTTTTCGTCCAGGAGCATCTTAATCTTTCCCACCCTTTCGCCCTCGGCAAGGCTTCGATCGTTGTCTTTGAACTCCTCTCTCCAGACCGAATACTCAACGCCTGCGGCTTTCGCCGCTTTCTCGTTCATTCCGACGCTTGCAAGCTCTGGGTCTGTATAGGTGCACCAGGGGAGAAAGGTGTAGTCGACCTTTCTGGGAAGATGAAAAATCGCATTGCTGACGACGATGCCCCCCTCATACCCGGCTGCATGGGTGAACAAATAGGACCCTGTGACGTCTCCGGCTCCATAGATATGCTTTTGAGTGGTTCTCAGTCTTCCATCGAGCTTGAGGCCTTTGCGATCAAAGCCGACGCCGATGTCTTCCAGCCCGAGTTTGGCTAGATTTGCCTCTCTTCCCATGGCGACCAGGATCATCTCCGCCTTGAGGCTCACTGTCTTACCTTCACCCGTCCGGATCACCACCTCCCGCTCATTCCCCAGGTCTTTTGTGCTAACAACCGAAGCATTGAGATAGAAATCCACCCCCTCTTCACGGAGCACATTCATCACTTGGTCTGCCATGTCTTTGTCTTCTTTGCTCAGGATCTGATTGCTTCGCTGGACCACAAAAACAGTTGTTCCGAGACGGCAGAAAGCCTGTGCCATCTCAGTGGCAATGGGGCCAGCTCCAAGAACAATCATGGATCTTGGCAACCTGTCGAGAGAAAAAACATCCTTGTTGGTGATATGCGGTGCCTTATCTAACCCCGGGATCGGCGGAATGGCAGGCGAAGAACCCGTGGCTATTACCCAAGTCTTTGCCGATTGGGTTTCCCCATTCAACCGGATCGTATGGTCATCAACAAATTTCGGGGTTCCAAATTCCACTCTGGCGCCGAGTTGACAGAATCTCTCCTCGGAGTCGTGCTTCTGAATGATGCTGATGACCGATTGAATCCGCTCTGCTACCTGTCGGAAATCCACCGGTTTAACCTCTACAGATGGTAAGCCAAATTGGTCGGCATGTTTCATCAAGTGATACACATGGGCGGTTCGGATGAGAGTTTTACTCGGAACACAGCCGAAATGGAGACAGTCCCCCCCGAGTTCCTTTTCTTTTTCCACAAGGAGGGTCTTCGCACCGAGCTGGGCTGCTCCCGATGCGACGGTCAACCCGGCCGACCCTCCACCCAAGATGCCGATATCAAAATCGTATTCTGCCATGACATCCTCCCTCACATGATGGTTTGGGCACTTGTCTTAGTGAGCACCTGATCCTCTCGGCTCACGTTGGCCCTTGCCGCAATCGCCTCACCTCCACCGTCTCGGATTTCTTTTGCGATCCGATCCGCTGGTTCTTGGCTGGACGAGAAATTCACACCGACCCGCGCGCCTGCAGCTGCCAGGGCTTTTGCAATGGCTTCTCCGATCCCCTAACTCGCGCCCGTGACGAGTGCGGCCTGATCCTTCCGAAGATTTTGCGGCCGACCTGGTGAGTGGTCACGAAAATCGTTTTCCATGGTTAATCCTCCCCCTTGATCTTTTTGATGATCTTGGGAATAAAGAGTGAGAATATGAAGAGCCCCACGGAAAAGAAAACCTTAAAGGAGATAAGCTCGCCCCAATTCCCGCTCGCCCAGACTTCTTTGAGGGTTCCAATGAAAAAGGTGAAAATGAAGGTTCCTACGATGATACCCAGTCCAGTACCGAAGAAATAATCCCAAAAACGAACCTTTGTCAGTCCCATGCCGAAGTTCATGGGAGTAAAAGGGAAGTAGACCAGCCGGAGATACAGCACCGTGGCTAAACCGTTGCGCTCGATCGCATCGTCGTACTTTTTCAACCGATCCCCAATCAAAGAGGCGGCAAACTCTCGCCCAAGGGTCCTCCCGATCCAGAAGGCAGCACTGGCGCCAGCCATCGCTCCCACCCACACATATACAAACCCCCAGTAAGCTCCAAATATGGCGGCACCCAGGGCAGTCAGAAGTGTTCCTGGCACAAAAAGGCATATTCCTGCGGTATAAATCAGCATAAATGCTAGAGGCGCCCAAATACCTGCAACTTCCAGGAAACGTCCCAGAGCCTCCTGGGTGAGGAAACCCCTCGCTGGAGTGAAGCGGATCACATAGATCGCTGCGATGATAAACAAGAAAAGGAACGAGGCTTTGATGATAGCGCCCTTACGAGTTTTTCTTGGCTGTTGAATTGGTACTTCCATATTTCTACCCCTGCACCTGGTCCCATCAGATCTTTCCCTTGTCCTCGTATGTCTTTTGTTTTCCCATGGATAGGGCAGGCCATTTAGCGCTTTCCCTCGAAGGTGGCTTATGGGGTTACAGGACAAAGCCCCGCCACCCTCTCGATTCACCCTCGGGGTAGGTAACGGCACCCAATGCCTCAGCCTGAAGAATGGGAAGAGATCAGGAAAGATATTGTGATCGAATTTCTCGGTAGCAGCGTTCTGTAGTATCCCCCAGACAGCGGATTCTGCATCATCTTAACCCTACGTCGCAATGTTTTATCTGGCTCTTTAACCTCTGAATTCCATCTACCTCCGCCAAACCGGAAAGAATCCATTTGCTCGTTACCGCGTTTAAAGCCCTTCTCCCCTAATCAATTCCTCACATTCAGCAATTCGAGCATTTTCCCTACGTCTGTTGTGGGGAATTCGCACTTGTAATTGAGACAGACATAGGCCGTGGCTTTTCCGTCGATCGACGTTTGATACCTCGTATAATCTGCGAAGCGAAAAATATCCGGTGATTCCACATCGGTTGGCCGGAGAATCACAATCTTGTTCGGGACAAACTCCTCCCGAAGCGCCTTTAACATCGCCCGTGTATCTCTTGCGGCGGAGTCACCCGCAATGATGACCTCATGGGAAGGCCCAATTCCAAAGTCAAGAGCCATCATGAACTGGGTAAAGGCAGATGGAGACTGATTTACCATCGCAGAAAAAGCACGTCCGATCTTCATCGCCCTCTCCTCAAAATCTGCATTGCCGGTAATACGCCCCAGACGCAGGAGGTTCAATGCAGCCACCGAATTGCCGGAGGGAATCGCACCGTCATAAATCTCTTTCTTACGAACCAGAATCGTCTCCCCATCGTCAGGACTGAGAAAAAATCCGTCTCCCCCGTCGTCCCAGAAGTGACGGAGCCCATCATCATTGAGCTGGAGTGCCGTCTCGAGATACCGGGTCTCGAAGGTTGTCTCGTAGAGTTCAATGAGACCCCATATGAAAAATGCATAATCGTCGAGAAGCCCATTTACTGCCGCCTCGCCATCTCGATACCGGTGGAAAAGCCTCCCGTCAGGTCTCTGTAGGTGACTGAGGATGAAATCCGTAGCTTGTTGTGCAGCCTCTGCATACCTCATTTCACCGAAGACCCGGGCACCCTTCGCCAAAGCAGCAATCATCAGACCATTCCAGTCCACGAGAATCTTATCGTCTTTATGCGGATGAATCCGTTTCTCGCGAGCCATGAAGAGTTTTGCTCGTGCCTCTTCCAGAGACACCCAGAGTTCCTTCTCGGACTTTTCGGGATCAGAGACGACCTCATCCAGCCCCTGGTCCAGGTGAAGAATATTTGTTCCTGTCTTTCTCCCTGTTGCCTCTTCGGTGAAATTACCTCCCTTCTCGACGTTGAAGAGCTTGAGCACCAGATGGGCCTCATCGGCTGATAGGATCTGCCTTATTTCCTCCTCTGTCCATACGTAAAATTTACCTTCCTCGCCCTCGCTGTCGGCATCTTCTCCCGAGTAGAATCCACCATCAGGCGCCGTCATATCCCGTAATACGTATGTGAATATCTCTTGTCCGGTTTCTCGGTACTCCTCTTTTCCTGTTGCCTGGTAGGCTTCCGTGTATGCCATCGCGATCATTGCCTGATCGTAGAGCATCTTTTCGAAATGGGGCACGAGCCATTTC
>WVXP01000234.1:19979-22089 GCA_011773445.1 Pseudomonadota bacterium
CGTCGAAGTGCTGGGCCAGCTGCTCATAGGCTGCGCTCAGCGTCCGTTCGCCGGGTTCTTGACCCGGTTCAACGGGCGATACCTGCTTGAGTGCAGCCGTGATCTTGTCGGCCGAATCCAAGAGCTCGTCACGCCGCGTCATCCAGAGTTCCTTAATCCGGGGGATGAGGTCCAACATTCCAATTCCCCCAAAACGACTCTCCTTGGGGAAATAGGTTCCCGCAAAGAAGGGCTTCTTATCAGGCGTCATTACGATCGTGAGGGGCCACCCTCCGCTCCCCGTCATCATCTGACAAACAGTCATGTAAACGCTGTCGATGTCAGGTCGCTCCTCCCGGTCCACCTTAGTGGACACAAAGACATCATTCATCAACCCCGCCACCTCAGAATCCTCAAATGACTCGTGGGCCATGACGTGACACCAGTGGCAGGTTGAATAACCGATGGAAAGGAAAATCGGTTTATCCTCCCTCCGGGCCTTCTCAAACGCCTCCGGCCCCCAGGGGTACCAGTCCACCGGATTGGCTGCGTGCTGGAGGAGATAGGGACTCTTACTATAGATCAGCCGATTATACGGTCCGAGCATTTTGACCTTGTCGGCAGCAGGTTCGTTCTGTTTCATCGTAGCTCCTTTGGCCTCCTCCCCTCGGGCTGGCTCGGAGCTTAGAAATAGGGCAAACCCGGAGAGAAAGGCTAGTAAAAAAACGTGCAAGCCTGGCCTGGGCTTATCTGCTTGAAAAGACTGACGAATTTCGCCATCTTCCCATATACCCGTTCGCCTTTTTCCGTTGATAATATGGTTTTAAAGCCAGATGATGCATAAGTTCGTTATGTAACTGGGACTAGTCCGATTATATAATATGGCCTTTCACAAATTAAACCCCATAGGCCACAGGTACCCACAAAACTATCAGACCGATCCCTCCCTTTCACACCTTTTACGTCTGGATGGTATCTTCAATTCATCGTTGGAGGGCACCTGAACGATCACCCAGGAGGATTTCGCAGTCATACCTTTCCGAGAAGATGGGACAATTTGGGTGGCGTGAGCGAGGGCCTTATGAATTGTTTGGAGCTCAGGGGAATGTTGGGAAAAGGGATCCGAATCCAGTGAGAGAGGAACTGTCCGGGTAGGAAGTTCGAAATAAGAAGCTCGTGCAACCTATCGGCGTTTTCGCAACGCTAGAACGCCACCCTTAGGGCCCATTGCTCAGTATTGAAACATTAAGGGTCGAGGCGTTTGCCACCGCAAGATCGAGATCGCCGTCCCCATCGAGGTCCCCGGAGGTGATAGCGGAAGGCTCTCCATCGACACTGAAAGGGCTTCCCGATGCCCCCACAAAAACACCACTTGGTTCATCCAATTCATTCAAGAGCACGGTCACATCAAGGGTCGAGGCGTTTGCCCCGGCAAGATCCAGATCCCCGTCACCATCAAGATCCCCGGACGTGATAGACGAGGGGATGCCATCGACATTAAAAGGGCTGCCCAATGCACTCACAAAATCACCACCCCCGTCATTCAAGAGCACGGTCACATCGAGGGTCGAGGCGTTTGCCACGGCAAGATCCAAATCCCCATCCCCGTCCAGATCCCCTGAGGTGATCGAGGAGGACCGACCCGCTACATTAAAAGAGCCCCCGTCGACAAAATCACCAAAACCATCATTCAAGAGCACTGAAACGTTGAGGGTCAACGCGTTTGCCGTCGCAAGATCCAAATCCCCATCCCCGTCCAGATCCCCTGAGGTGATCGAGGAAGGGTCGCCCCCTACGGGAAATGGACCCACCGCGACAAAATCACCAAAACCATCATTCAAGAGCACGGTCACATCAAGGGTCGAGGCGTTCGCCACGGCTAGATCCAAGTCCCCATCCCCATCAAGATCCCCTGCGATAATCGAGGAGGGGATACCATCGACGCTAAAGGGACTGCCTGAAGCCTTGCTAAAAACACCACTCGGTTCATCCAATTCATTCAAGAGCACCGAAACGTTAAAGGTCGAGGCGTTTGCCACCGCAAGATCGAGATCGCCGTCCCCATCGAAGTCCCCGGAGGTGATAGCGGAAGGCTCTCCATCGACACTGAAAGGGCTTCCCGATGCCCCCA
>WVXP01000062.1 GCA_011773445.1 Pseudomonadota bacterium
GGTATCCTGTCGTGATCAGCGATGGAAAGGTTGAACTTGATCTACCCAATGACGTAGATCTCACGGAGGTTAAAAATTTTCACAAGCACATGGCGCGGCTGGACGGTCTCGAAAGCGTCTCCGACGATGGGACCGTTCTGTTCTCGGAGAAGGCAAAGCAGGCGGTGGCAGAAATCGATCCGGCATTATCCGAACCGCTCACCGTGCACGACTGGATCCATAGAGCCCTTCTTCTGAAGCGTTACGTGAGTGGTTAGCAAAAACGGCGGGGGCAGGAAAAGGGGGACGTTGTTCAGAAATGACACTTTTTCCACTAAGAATCAATGATAGAAGAGGGGAACGTTGGTTCTGAAACAACTTATTTTCTGATATAATGCAAGGCCTGACCCTCAAAGATGATTATTGACCCTCAAACAGACTCAAACAGCGGTTGCAACGCGGAGGCGAGTAAGACCAGGGAACCCGGTGCGGGAAAACTGCACGCCGGATTCTGCACGGGGGGTGCTTGGTAACCGGCATTCCTACCGTAGAGACCGAAAAGAAAGGATGAAGTCATGAGGACCTCTGGAAACACAGTGCTCATCACGGGTGGCGGAAGCGGCATCGGGCTGGCATTGACCGAAGNNATTGACCGAAGCGCTGGCACGACGTGGAAATCAGGTGATCATATGTGGGCGCCGACGGAATCGGCTACGAGCAGCTCAGGCTCGTGTACCGGGGATACACTCCCGCGTTTGCGACGTTTCTAATGCACGTTCCCGGCAGGCTTTGGTGGACTGGGTGCTGTCTGAGTTCAGGCAACTCAATGTTTTGGTCAATAACGCTGGCATCCAACGACAAGTCAACTTTCTGAAGGGATCGAGAGATCTTGGTGAGGCCGATGAGGAGGTTGATACAAATCTGATAGCTCCGATCCATCTGAGCGCGCAATTGCTTCCACATCTCAGGCGGAAGAAGGAAGCTGCCATCGTGAATATCTCCTCGGGCCTGGCGTACACACCGCTAGCGGTCGTGCCTGTGTACTGCGCGACGAAAGCAGCCGTTCACTCCTGGAGCCTCTCCCTGCGGCATCAACTCCGCAATACCTCCGTGCGGGTCTTTGAGGTTGCCCCTCCCATGGTCGCCACCGAGTTGGCGGGAAGACGCAACAGGGCGGAGGATGGTGAGTACGTCATGTCCGCCGAGGCCGTGGCAGTCGGCGTTGTGGAAGCCCTGGAAAGGAACCAGCATGAGGTTGCACTCGGGGCGGCTGCCAACCTCCTGGCACAGAGGGAGGCGCTGTTCTCGGCCATCAACCAGTGATGGACTGCCCAACACTGCGTCGAGCGGACGCTGAACACCGCGCCGCTCACGCAGGCCGTTCGTAAATAGTCGACGCTCGTGAAATATTGACATTCTCACTGAACCTCCAATTGTTACCCACTTTCAATTTCCCTCCACTTGCCCAGCCCAATCCCCAAATTGCCATTAATCCAGATTGAAGAATTAAGGGACGCTGGTAGGTTTTGAAGGTAATGACCCTCATCCCTCCCTTCAACAAGAAGGGGGGCAAATCGTACCTTTTGTCCTTACTCTAAAACGAACCAACTCCAACGGACGATGCCACGATTATCAAGAGAAAGAGTCAAACATAGATGACCCCTTTACTCCTTTACATCTACTCCAGCCCAAAACTATCGATTTGTGATTCTATACGTAACATTGAATAACCAAGATCGAGGCCGGTCTATCTAATCTTGTATTCGATGAGAAGACGAGTGGATTATTGCCCCTAAAGATAAGGGGGAAATTTTATTTTTATGGATTGATTTTTTGCCTTTCCAGTCATATCTCTTTAGTATGCTTCAGAATTGGGCTTATATCATAATGAAAATTTTTAAGTCAAATTGAAAAAATTTGCTTATTTTTTAAAATTTGTCTATCTTACATTAGCGCGTTTAAGAATTATTCATCTTAAAATGAGTTTTGAAAGCGTTCAGTCTTGAGGAGGCTAAAAAATGAACACCATTGAAAAGGCATTGATGCATGCCTTATTTTTCCATCTGCATCACAACATCGATAAGGCCATCGACTTTGAGGCCATCGAAGCCTT
>WVXP01000264.1 GCA_011773445.1 Pseudomonadota bacterium
ACGATATCCTTTTTCATGCCGTAGTGACCTCCGGCAATCAAGAACGACACCATTCCGAGGACGAGCACTAACGAAACTACTACAATTTTGGCCTTCATAGCTTTCTCCTTTCCGTACTGTGAGTTTAGGTGGGGTCCGGACCACCATCCTAATTGAAATATATCTTACTGTCGAAAATAATTTCAAGCTTTGTCTAATTTTTTTTAATTTTTTTTTCCGTCCCGATCAGAAGAATAAAGCTAAGGCGAACCCGACGGGTTCTTCCGCCTAGCGACGAAAAATCCCCTGAAGGCTTCTCCCTTTCAAATTCCCAAGCCAGCTCTCAAATTGAGCGCTTCGAGTATGATCTCCGCTGAATCCCGTAAGCGCACTAAGATCTGAACCTGAGTGCAGAAGGACGCTATGATATATTTCTTAACAAAAAGTTGACAAAATGCTAACTATTTTGTATAGTTATGGTATGAAACCGAAAGAGATACATCCAATCCGGTACGTCGCCCGTCAAACAGGTTTAACTCCTCATGTGATACGGGCATGGGAAAGGCGATACAAGGCTATCGTGCCGCGCCGAAGTCCGACCAATCGGCGTCTATACTCTGAGGCGAATATCGAACGCCTGGGGCTGCTGAAGAACGCGGTTATGGTCGGGCACAGCATTGGCCAGCTTGCAGGATTGACGAACGATGAAATCCGTAAAATTCTCGGGCGCGGGGAAGGGGGGTTCGAAGCTCCTTCACCAACGTCACCCCCCACGTCACGCACAGCTTCTCCTCTTTTTTTCGTTGAGGCTTCCGTTTCTGCTTTATTTGACCTCGATTCCGGGGCTTTGGAGCGTTTACTCACGAGAGCCGAGATTACTCTCAGCAAGCTCTCGCTGATAGACCAGGTTATCGTGCCGTTGGTTCAAAAGCTCGATGACCTCTGGTCCTCCGGTTCCCTAAAAATAGTGCATGAACACATGGCATCATCGGTAATCCGCACCTTTCTGGGCGATATCCTCCGTTTCTGTGAGATTCCTCCAACGGCCTCTCCTATCATAATGACAACACCCGTCGGCCAGCTGCACGAGCTCGGTGCGCTGATAGCCGCGGTGGCTGCGGCTTTAGAGGGTTGGCGGTCAATTTATCTGGGACCCAATTTGCCTGCAGAGGAAATAACTAATGCCGCGGAGCAGACTCAGGCCACGGTGGTCGGCCTCAGCCTGGTGTACCCGCCAGACGATCCTCGGGTGGTCAGAGAGCTCAAAGCAGTGCGCCGCTATCTCTCCGAGAGGGTCGTTTTGATCGTGGGAGGTCGGGCCGCTGAAGCCTACTCTGAGGCTCTAGAGGCGATTGGGGCAATCCACGTTCAGGACATTCCGAGTTTTCGCAGGAGACTGGAGTCCCTGAGGTCTCCAGAACGGGTGTGACCGACTATCCGGCATACCGGTCGTTATCTCCGGTAACCTTGAGAGAAGTCTTCGACGATGAGTTCCCTCAGGAATTTTTTGATCCTCGTGGCTGGAATGGATACTGAAAGGCCCCGGGGGTCAGATTCTTCACTAAGCATACCCTTTTTAAGACCGATCAGGTGACCTTGTTTTGAATAGAGCCCTGAGCCGGAGGCCCCCATGGATGTCTCGATATCCTCGAAGCCATCCGTATAGATGAATTGATCATCGATTTCGACAATCATACCGTGAATCACCACGTCCTCCCTTTGTCCGGGATTGCTGACATAGAATACCCGCTCGCCAGCGTTCTCTAATTCATCTATTGTGATTTTTGGCAATTTCTCCGTCTCAACCGCAAGGAGGGCCAAATCATGCTCATCCGATTTTCTTACCACTGTGGCAACCTTGCCGTCGATGAGGATCTCCGAGTCAGATCTTAACATGTGGGTATTTGTCAGAACGAGATTCTTCTGAATGATAACTCCGGTGCCGCGATAACTCTCCAGATCAGCGAGTACACCGAGGATTGATTTCCTCGCAGTGTACCTATTATTTTCAACCACGACACATCTTCTCTTTGCCAGCCTAATGCATTCTGTCGATACAGTTTCTCCGCTCCTGATATTGTCGGCGATCAGCCACACGTCGAGAAAGAGGAGAAGAGGTGCCACTGAGAATAGAGCTGCTGCTTTTTTGGTTGGGTTCATTCTCAGGGAGCTCCGCTTGCACATCGTAAAGAGGCGGCCATTTAGCAAATCCCTCCGGGATGCATTGACTCTGAGTTGGTCGTTGTCAATGGAATCTCTGAATCATGCAAAATGTCAAGGATTAATTAGCAAGATGTGTGCCACGTAGAAATATCTTCTGAGAGGCAGCGGAGGATTCATTCGGTACTGGGGTGGTTGAATGCCGGTGAGTCTCCCCACCCCCACATCTTACCCGACAAACGAAGTAATTGCTTATTGAAGCAAACAGGCCCATACCTCGATGCATATCATATGTGGGTCGCACATGAGTGCACTATCGAAAACTGATTGCCTTTCAGGCAAAATCAATTTACCGCAGGCCAACCCACCCCCAAGAAATCAAGCCAAAAAAAAGGCTATAATCTTTTGAGATTACAGCCCAAATCTTAATTCTTGGTGCCGAAGGCGGGACTCGAACCCGCACGGGTATTCCCCACCACCCCCTCAAGATGGCG
>WVXP01000083.1 GCA_011773445.1 Pseudomonadota bacterium
TTTTCCGAGCACACCCTTTCACATCTCCGGCACGCAAGACCGTCGCACAGGGCCAAATCGATCGTAATCGCAAAACCTCCGCCCCGTTCTTCCAATTGGAGAGCCTTTTCCGGACACTCCTCGACACATGCTGCACAACCAACGCAGCCCTCGAAAAAGATTGTCCTTCGCTCGCCGATGTCAGGGATAATCTTTAAACCCGATATGCCGAGGTCTGGTATGTCCTTGTCAACGGTTTTGACAACTTCGGGATTCGAGGCTATCTCGGTCAAGAGGGGAAGTTTGAATTTTCTCAAGAAATCCTGATACTGACTGACCGACATCCCCTCCGTCCAATAGGATAGCTCCAAAATATACACTTTCTCGAACGCTTTGGATTCGGCGAACATGCAGTGGTGTTGTCTCAGTTCATCGGCAATCTCTTTCATATGCCAGAGTGCGTCAACATCCGTAATGATGTCTTTCGCCATGGCCAGAGAGGTATTTCCTACCTGATAGATCTTTTTGACTCCCAAGGGAATCATTCCGATATCTTTGGCCTTGAGGGCATCGACATAGGTGCCAGAGGCCCCCGACATGTAAGCGGTCTCAATATCTTCCATTCGGATACCAGCTTCCTGGCAAAGGGTTATGTGACCAGCCCTGACTGCTCCGATCGCCTTCCCTGCCTCAGAAAGGTCTTTCTCCTTAAACTTGATCCCGTTCGGTAGATGGATCAGCGAATCCGGAGTTTTGATTCGCGGAAGTCGGATGAGTTTCGCTCTCGTCCCCTGACTGATCAAAGCCACGACGCCGGTCCCAGTGATACCTTCTGCCTTTAATTCCCCTTTTTCGATGACCTTACCCGTAATCGGATCCACCGTATCCCCTGGACAGGGCAACATATCATGGTTGAGAATCTGGGTCTTCAACCTCCCTGATAAAGGCCGATCCTTTGCTGAAGTGGCTGGTGAATCTACGCCTTCGGTATCTTCTGGCTTAAACTCGACGTCGGAGATAGCTCCCGGAAGTGCCAAGAGACCATCCTCTATCTGTTGGCCTTCCAGAGCGGGCCCGGCCGCTGTGGACCCGGTATAAACAATTCCATTGACAATGAGGGCCATCTCTGCGTTTGTACCGTAATCGGTTGTGATGGCGATCTCATCCTTTT
>WVXP01000005.1 GCA_011773445.1 Pseudomonadota bacterium
AGGGGATGGGCCAGCTCACAGAGATGAACGAGCCAACCAGGAGACTGGGAGGAGCGAGTTTCTCTCTGTGTCGGCTTGGGGCTGTGAGGCCCCAAGAGGAGGGCTGGCACGAGCCGTATGAGCTGAGAGGTTCATGTACGGTTCTGTGAGGGACTAAGGGTGAAATTCCCCCGGTCTACTCGGCTCGCAACCGCCGCATTGGACGAAACAGCAGAGCAAAATGACCCCTGCCAGCAGAGGAAGTTGCCATTTGAAATCCCTCGTGGTAAAAAGGCAGAGGGGAGAGTTATGAATCCAAAAACCTCCTGCTGCTCCTGACTTCAAGTATGCTCTCGTTCCACTGACAGCGGAACCTCACACTCCTGCTTAATTCACTCCTGATACATCTTTTTCCCAATTCTCTCCCGCTCCCAAAAACTCAAGGGGGGTGATCCCATGGCTACTCAGGGTGTGAAACGCAAGCTCACAGCCATCCTCAGTGCCGATGTCAAAGGTTACAGCCGTCTTATGGGTGAGGACGAGGTTGAAACCGTCCGCACTCTGACCGCCTCCAGGGAAGTGATGGCGAGCCTCATCGAGCAGTTCCGAGGTCGGGTAGTGGACTCTCCGGGGGACAATGTCTTGGCTGAGTTCGGCAGTGTGGTTGATGCAGTGCAGTGTGCTGTGGAGATCCAGCGGGTCCTCAAGGCCAGAAACGCCGAACTTCCCGAAAACCGCCGGATGGAGTTCCGGATCGGTGTCAACCTCGGGGATGTGATCGAGGAGGCTGAGCGTATTTACGGAGATGGGGTCAATATAGCCGCCCGAGTCGAGGGCCTGGCCGAGGCAGGAGGCATCTGCATCTCGGGGAATGCCCACGAGCAGATCGAGGACAAGCTACCCTTGAAATACGAGTACTTGGGAAAGCATAGGGTCAAGAATATCACGAAGCCGGTCCGGGTCTACCGGGCACAGATAGAGGCTGAACCACGCAGAGAGAGAAGGCCTGGGCTGAGGCGATGGCAGTGGGCGACTCTGGGTGTATTGGCCGCTCTGGTTGTGGGAGTTGGTGCCCTGGCGATCTGGTACTTTTACCTGCGCCCCGTTCCTCCTGCAGTGGAGCCTGCTTCTGTGGATCGGATGGCATTTCCGCTCCCCGAGAAGCCCTCCATTGCCGTTCTGCCATTTGAGGACCTGAGTGACGATCCTCAGTATGAGTATTTTAGCGACGGGTTAACCGAGCAAATTATCACTTCGCTATCCAATATTCCACACCTTTTTGTAATTGCCCGAAACTCAACTTTCATCTACAAGGGAAAACCAGTCAAGGTCCAGCAGGTCAGCGAAGAGCTAGGGGTAAGGTATGTGCTAGAGGGTAGCGTCCAGAGGACTGCCGATCGGATACGGATCACAGTCCAGCTGATCGATGCTACTACAGGCCATCATCTATGGGCCGGGCGTTATGACAGGGATTTAGAAGATATATTCGCTATACAAGATCAAATCACGCTCAAGATCATGAAGGCCATGAGGGTGGAGCTGAGGCTTGGAAAAGAAGGCCGCGAATTGTACAAAGTCACTGACAACCTCGAGGCCTATGAAAAACTGATACAAGGGATGTATTATGGTGACCGCGGTACAAAACATGACAATGCCCAAGCTCGGCAGCTGTTCGAGCAAGCCATTGCATTGGATCCAGAGTGTGCAAGGTGCTACACGGCTCTGGGTTGGACTCACTTTTTGGATGCGAGGTTTGGATGGAGTGAATCCCGCGCCAAATCTAATAATATGGCCTTTGAATTGGCGCAAAAGGCCCTCGCACTGGATGACAAGGTGGCTATCTCACACGCCTTACTGGCCAGTTTCCATGTTCTAAAACGGGATTGGGAGAATGCCATCGCCGAAGCGGAGCGGGCTGTTGCCCTCAATCCCAATTGCTCTTCGTCCCTTACTGTTTTGGCGGCGAGTCTTAGTTGTTCGGGTAGGTGGGAGGAAGGCATTCCGCTGTTTAAGAAGGCCATACGTCTAAACCCATTTCCTCCGATCTTTTACTTTCACTTCTTAGGGCGTAACTATATGATGACGGGAAGGTATCAGGAGGCGATCGCAACATATAAGAGGGCTCTCCCCGTCAATCCTGATTATCTTCCTGTCCACATTGGCTTGGCCGCCACGTATAGTTTGTCAGGCCGCGAAGAGGAGGCCCGCGCTGCAGCCGCAGAAGTCCTCAGGATAAATCCCAGGTTTAACCTCGAGTCTTATGCAAGAACTCTCCCTTACGAGGCTCAAGCTGAACTTGCCGCTTTACGTGAGGCGGGGCTTCCCGAACACCCACCGCTACCGCTCCCAGATAAGCCCTCTATCGCTGTACTTCCATTTGACAACATGAGCGGTGATCCTGAGCAGGAGTATTTCAGTGATGGTTTGACTGAGCAAACCATATCTGCCCTCTCTAAGGTCCCAAATCTGTTTGTTATTGCCCGCAATTCAACGTTCACTTACAAGGGAAAGCCAGTAAAGGTCCAGCAAGTGGCAGAGGAGCTGGGAGTACGCTATGTGCTGGAGGGCAGTGTGCGAAAGGCCGAGGACAGGGTACGAATCACTGTGCAGCTTATAGATGCCTTAACCGGGCATCACTTGTGGTCTGAGACATACGATCGGGACCTGAAAGACATATTTGCCATACAAGACGAAATCACGATGAAAATACTGACGGCCATGCAGGTGAAGTTGACTTCTGGAGAGCAAGCCCGCCTGATTGGTAAAGGCACGAAAAACATCAAGGCCTATCTAAAGTTCTTGGAAGGGTATGACCAATTCTCTCGCTGGAACAAGGAATCTATTTTTCGAGCTAAGCAACTGTTTGAAGAAGCAATTGCGCTGGACCCGGATTTTGGCTTAGCTTATTGTTTTTTGGGTTATTATCATTGGGCTGATGCAACATATGGATGGAGCAAGTCGCCACCTGAATCTATGCAAAAGGCTCTTGAATTGGCGGAAAAGGCCTTCTCCCTCGATGACTCTCAGCCATTCTCTTACAGCTTAATCAGCAAAATCTATGTTTTCCAAGGACAGCATGCAAAGGCCATTGCCAAGGCAAAGCAGGCTGTCGAACTTAGTCCCAATTTTGCTGAGACCGTTGGTAATTTGGGGTGGATTCTTAGATGTGCGGGTAGGCCGGAGGAAGGAATCCCTTTGTTAAAAAAGCAAATCCGTCTCGACCCTATCCCTCACGTTACGCAGTTTGACGTACTGGGTCGAGCATATTTCCTGGCGGGGAGGTATGAGGAAGCAATCACAGAATATAAGAAGGCAGTCAAGGTTGCTCCTGATTATCGGGATGCTCATGTCGGCCTGGCTTCCACTTACGCTGTATTGGGCCGAAAGGAAGAAGCTCGAGCTGAAGCTGAGGAAATCGTCAGAATAGATCCCAATTTCTCAATACAGGGATATACGGATATGATGCGGATTCAAGTCGGTATTGAGCCCGAAATTGAGGGACTTCGCAAGGCGGGGCTACCGGATTAGGAGGACGTCAGGCGATCCGTTTCCCATTAAGTCGTTTCAATGGTAATGGCTATCTGAAACTGCGGACTGCTAACTGAGATCATCGGTTTCACTGATTCCCATTCATACAAGATTTGAAACACAAATAAACAGGCCGGGCCATCAGTGGGAGCAATCCACTGCGGTATGAACGATTTCAGACAGAAATAAACGGGATTTACGGGGGCAGGGAATAGCGGCTTTCATCTTGAAGTCTTCATTTTGGTTGGACAGAGAAGACAAGTGCTCAGGAGATGTCAGGATATGAAGGCAATATCAGGAAATCTAGAAGGCATAGTCGGGTCCAGATATATAGCAGATATTGTAACTTCTGGAGGCGGTTCTGCCTCGTCCACTTCGGTTATTGCTTACACCTACTACTGTTGAGTCCAGGGATGCTTTAGGTATTGAAGATTACGAGCAGATATCATGTGCATCACAATTCCATAAATAGAATCATATTGAAACATTTTCGATGGTCTGAAATTAAATCAAAAAGGCTCCAAGGGGAAATTGGTTACCCTTGGAGCCTTCATATTGGTGTCTTCTGGAAAATCTCTTTAATAAAATCCTCCGGAATCCTCTTGGCTGATCTCATGTCTTAAGCTCAATAACCCACTCACAGACCGAATCTCCCAAAGGCCTGGCTTTAACAAGTTTCAAAGTCAGTTTTGGATTCATAGCCGTAACAAAGCCCTCCCACCAATACTGAGACCAGGCAGAACAAGTATCGCCAGTAATTTTTCGGGCTTGCGCGGTATTCCAATATGCACAATTAACGCATTTCACTGATGCTTTTTCGGCTGTAGCATCAACGATTTCGAATTTTTGCTTAGGACCATAGTACATGATAACCAAGGCTGTGGCCATGGCAGCCACTGATTTGGCGTCATTGCCGGTGAAACCAAAGTTCTCAGCACGTTCTTTGTTCCGAGCACCTACTGTTAAGCCGCTTTCCTTCTTAATCTCGTTGAATTTCTCCTGTCCTACTTTATCTAAGAGCGCCTTATTCTCGCTGATTTGAAAGTAAACAAAATTGCCTGAGGTGATAGCCCAACGGGTCGCCATGGGGATTTTTTCTAAATTTCCCTCAATCGTTTGCGTAAAAGCCGCTTTAGGCTGGATCAACGAAGAACCAAGGGCATACCCGCCTGCCCCAACGGCCAGAGTTTTTAGAAATCCCCTTCGGTTTGTAGAATGCATTTTGGTGTTCATGGACACCCTCCTTTTCAACAGAAATTTTAATGAATTAAAGTATTTCTTGCTGGTCGGGCACTCGACAAAAGGCGCCAAAGGGATTTTAGTATCCCCCTGGAGCCTTCATATAGGCACCTTCTGGAAACCTCTTCTCATGGCTCAATCCAGAGCTTTTCGTTCTTATTAATCAGTATCGAATGGGTTCTGCGGAAGGCAGGATGTTGTGGAAGTCTCGGGTCACCGCAAGAACTGCTACTTCTAGGCGAGTATTCGGTATCTCAATAGGAGGTGTCTTGGGTCTCGGGAAGTTCTGGATGAGGTTTATTCCCGCCCCCCTTATGGGCTTCATTCTAACTCTTGAAAATAGCATGTCAAGGAGAAAATCAGGGGGCGGAAGCCGTTAACTTCTCTCAAGAAACTCGACGGAATTTGATAAGTTACTGATAGCTATGAGGAAAGAGGGTT
>WVXP01000114.1 GCA_011773445.1 Pseudomonadota bacterium
TGAGCAGCGAAGAGCGCTCCTTTTCCACTTTCATCAGACAAAAGCCGAGAAAAGGGATTTCGAAACGGCCCGGGGAATGCTGACGCCCTTCCACCGCAAAAGTCCCTCAGGGACATGAGCGTCATCAAAACTGAGGACACGCCGGTGGCCTCCCGGTTGAATTAGGATGATCATGCTGATATCATGATGAGAACAGAGGGACGTGTTTCACCATGGCTGGGAAGAATTACTACGATATTCTGGGCGTTGGCCGCGAGGCCACTGACGAAGAGATTAAACAGTCCTATCGAAAGCTGGCGCTTCGATATCACCCGGACCGTAATCCAGGAGATCCCCGGGCTGAGGAGAAGTTCAAGGAGATCAGCGAGGCTTATGGGGTCCTGATCGATCCTGAGAGACGCACCCGCTATGATGCCGGCCGTGTATCGTTTGGCCAAAGTTACGGTTACCGCCAAGAGGATATTTTCCGCGACATGTTCAGAAACCCGAACGCCTATAATCTGTTTCAGGAACTCAGCAAAGAATTCGAGAAATACGGCGTCCGATTTGATCAACGGTTCATGAACCGCGTTTTTTTTGGGGGTAAAGGGATATTCTTCGGTGGCATTTTTTTCGGAGGGCCGATTTTCGGCGGTGTGCCCTTCCCACGACGGTCCACCAGGACCTCCTTTTTTGATCGCAAAGGACAGGGTCCCAGCTTCACGAGGCAAGCGAGCGGTACCCCAAAAGAAGGATTCCTCTCACGGCTTGGACGAAAAGTCGAGACCCTCCTCGTCGGCCACTCACCAAGAACTGTTGCCGGCAACAAGTCAACCCATATAACCTACCGTGTGACCCTAACGAAACAGGAGGCCACCTCGGGATCGAAAATCAGAATTGCCCACAAAAGGGGGAAAAGGTCGGAAAAGCTCGACGTGACCATCCCACCGGGTATCCGATCGGGCAGCCGTCTCAGGTTGAAAGGCAAGGGAATGCTCAATCCAGTCGGGGGGCCTCCCGGAGACCTCTACCTCGATATCAGAATAGCCGATTGACGGTTTGCCCATCCTTTCGCCTTTGTGAGGCCCTCAGCAAATCCGGTCACAGGAAGCCATCAACTGCCCCCTGATGTCAATCCGCAATCTCAAATATGAGAACCCAAATGTCAAAGCCTCCGATTTCTCTGGAAAATAGCCTGCAAAACTCTAAGCCGATCACCGACTCAAAGACTCAAGCGGCTGGTCACCCCCCTATTTGTCGTTTGAGATTTAACATTCTTTTGAACTTTGAGCTTTCTCACTGGTGATTGAAATTCTTACCCATATTCTAATTTAGATTCCCGGACCCTACTTCTAAGCTCTCGATAAATTAAAGCGCAATTAACTGCGCCTCTGGAACCCGGTCCTGGATGACATGTGCTGCGAGATCGACCACCGCTTTGACCCCATCGATGATTGCCGAATCACTTGTGGCAACGAGGCCAGGATAACCCATAAGAATCGTCTCGGGGACCCGAACAGCCTGCGCCTCACCAGCAAGCCGACTGGCTCGAAGACGATCTGTCACCCAAGAGGCAAGACGTCCACTTTTGCTAATCGGAGAGTCGAAGAGAAAGACCACACGCTTCGGATGGGAGGAAATCAGCCTCTCGACGATGAGATCGATTGCCTTGTGGGTGATGCTTGTCACCCTATACCCTGAAGAGAGCCCCGAAATGTCGCGAATCAGGCCATCATCAGCTAAAATCAAAGGCCTTCGACACAGCCCCGCCTCGACCGTGATCAGCACATTGTAACCATCCACTGCAAGGGCAACACCCTCTAGGGCCTCAATACTGAGGACTTTTTCTCTACGCGCGGCCGCATCCTCTGGCGAAAAGACCCCTCGGTGAAGAAGATCTCTCTGCTCTTTTGTTAGGCTATACCGATTCCCGATCAGCTCAAGACTGTTCTTCCGGGGGTAGCCTCGCCCGAGGAGATGACGAAAATCCTCTGCCCCCTTCCGAAGGAAGCCAAAATCGATAACCATCTCACGCTCCATCCCGATCTGCCAAACCACCACTATAGCACAGAAATGACTAGAGTTTCCTGAGTTTTCAAAGCAAGAAGTTTGTAACCTTCTGATGTTTCACGATGATTTTGAATGTTTTGATTGGACCCTCATGTCCCTTCGCTCCCTTACTCTCGCGTTGACCCTCTCGGAGCTCACAGGTGGGGAATTCTTGCCCCTTCCCCGCTCTGAAGGCGGGGTTTTCCCCTTCCTGCTCGCCCTCGATGGGTCCCCCAACGCTTCCGCAAACGTCCCTCAGGGACATGAGGGTCCACAAAACTTAGGAAACTCCAGCACAAATGAAGATTGAAAAAAAGGTCCCGATGATTTAGGTTCTGAGTGAGTCTCTCCAAAGGCTTTGAGAGACTATCTTCGCCAAAGTTTGAAGAAAATCGTTTGATGCTCAAAAAACGATTCAGGAAGACGGGTGATAGCCAGCGGACATGCGGTGCTGACCTCAAACCTCATGGCAGACACCAGAGCTATAACGAGATGCTGGACGATATCACCCAATGGAACGCTGAAAACACCCAAATCTTGGAAATCCTCAGAAAAAAGCTCCCGGAACAACGCCTGGCTCGATGGTCGGAGGCTCTTTCAGGTGGGGTCAGAAGGAAGTTACGAGGCTCTGAAAACCCAGAAGACGTCGCGATACTCAGTGAAATCTACCGGTTTATCTGCCACGAGAGGGTTGCACTGCTCAAAGAGCCCTCCATGAGAAAAGCCAGGAAAGGAGAAAGGACAGAACCAATCACCCTCTGTATTATCTGCGGCATCCGGGCGATTCAAAAAGAGAGGGGCCATACAACTCTTTTGGATACCATCAAATTCGGTCTCCTGGAAAAAAAGTTCGCCAAGTAAGGACTGTCCAGAACCACAGGGGTTTCGCCCAAATCGTGACAGGGCCGCAGAGGAAGGGGTCCTTGAGAAATTCTTGAGTGAGACACCTCTAAGAGACGGGGGCGTTCCAATTGACCCAGTACACTGAGCATGCTAAGGTTTAGATAAATCCTTAAACTTATAAAAGGAGGAACACCCGTGCAGGAAGAAGTTAAGATATATTCAACTCCCACTTGACCCTATTGCAAGATGGCGAAAGAGTATCTTTCGCAGAAGGGTATTGAGTATACCGATTATGATGTGACGAAGGATCCCGAGGCCCTCGAGGAGATGGTCAAGCTTTCCGGGGCTCGTTCAGTCCCCGTCATTTCAGCTTGTGGCGAGGTCATGGTAGGATTCGACAAAAATCGCCTCGACCAGATGCTGTCCTGTCTTGAACAAAGGACCGACGTCTAAAAGAAAAACCGCCTGTTCAAGCATTTTCAATTTTTGACACGAGACGGGCAATATTCGGAAGGAATTCACGGGCCCCTAACCTACGTTGCTCCAAAAAAGCCAAGTCCTCTCTGGCCATGACCATCCAAGTAGACCTGTAGGTACCATCCACTTTGGATCGAGGGGACATGAATCACCCGCACCACTTTCTCGGAGTCTCTGACCTCAGGGACGATTTTCTTCAGAATATTATCCGCGTTTAGCAAAAACTCCTCGTTGAAAACCGTATCGGGATTGTCAGGGAACAGAGGAATCATCACAATATCGGCCTCTACGAGATCCTGAAAGAAATGTGTTCCATAAGACACTTCAGGCGTATAGCCCTCTTTTGCAAAAGCAATCTCCACCAGCAGCTTCGTCTTATTGATATCCGCATACGTCACATGAACTCCCAGATTGATGTCATTGCTCCCCCACCGCCCGGGTCCCATGAGGGCGTAGCTCTTATCAGCAAGGTTTTTGTTGATTAAGTTCACGACCCGAGCAATCTTCATTTTCTCATCAAAAGTCGGGATCATGTCATAGGCTTTGGGATCAACATAGACAATATACTCGAGGTCGCGAAGGATACTATTAGACAGCCCCCCTTTGGCCTTGAAAAGTATCCGCTCCCCAGGGATATCACCTGGGATTGTGACATTTTCCATCTCCTTTCTGGTGGAAAGGGGGCGGCACTGGAGTAGGTAGAGTTTGTCTCCGTCCCAGGCGAACTCCATATCGATTGGACGACCATAGGCTCTCTCGACTCGGGAGAGCACCTTTTTGACGAGGGAGACGAAATTTGTCTTGCTCAACTGGTTGTCAAAGGTCACACAGAGTTCCCCTTCTTTGAAATCCTGAGTCTTAAACATCGGAGGGGCAAGGTGTCCGTCTTTTTGGACGGAGACAGCGTAGAAGAGATCCGGGTGGTCAATCTTCAAACAGAGGGACCGGAAATCGATCGTCTCAAGACCCCCTTTCTTCAAATTGATGACGTCCACCTTCTTCTGAGAGTACTTCTTGATCTGGTCCGCTGTGACCTCTGGGCGAAGTCTGGGATGACTTAAGGGAATCATCCGAGGGTAATCAGAACCCACTCGGTCGACTGCCCTCGTACCCAGGCCGAAGACCAACCTCACGAGGCCCTCATCTTTCTTGATCTTCGGATTCCACNNCCAAAACGGCGGCCCACCACCTTCTGAACCACCATCGCCATCTGTTCGTTAAAGTCGAGTAACCCATGGTCCCGGCGATAGAGAATCGGATCAGGCCCGAAGATACTCACAAAAACCTCTTTGACGCCAACAATGAAATCCTTCAACCGCGTCTCCAGATCTCCCTGGTTGGCGATAAAGATGGAGAGATATTTTCCTGAAAAGGCTAGGCCAAAGTTATCTTCCAAGAAACTCGAGGATCGAATGATGATCGGGTGTTCTCCAACCTCGCTCAGAATCCGACGAAAGTCATCGACAACCTCTGGTGCAAATGCCGCGTATCTAAAACTCTCTGCAATTCGGTGGAACTCCTCTTCGATCGTTTCTCGATCCTTGTACTTGTGGGTGTGATAGAGGTAGAGGTTGTTTCGGTCAATGAACTCTGCAAAGACGCCCGAGTTCAGATACCAGGTCTCTGGAACACAGATCGACTTCTCCAACTCTGGATCCTTCTGCTCTAGAGTCGGCAGGAGAATCTTCTCCGCCAAAATCATACCGGCCGCCTTACCGCCGAGCTTGCCCGGCCGTCTCCGGCTCCAGAGGGTTCGCTTTAGCAAGGCGTTAATGTCGCGAATGGTAATGTAATTCTTGGCAATACTGACAAAGGGCAATTGGCTGGAGATATAGTGGTTGACGAGAGAAACACGAATTCCCTCCGCTTCCTCTCGTGATATGTAGACCTCCCCCATGGGAATATCGCAGAACTCTCCCAAAGCCCTGTAGATCTCCATGGAGGTGGCGTTCTCCTGACCGCTCACCATACTCAGGTTTCTGCATTTGTCGCGCTTCCGAGCCAGATTGATGTAGTTTTCGATTTCATGGGGACTCAGATTGTTGGCAAAATAGTGATCGACGAGTGCGTCNNNNAACAATCCCTCGCTCCTCAAGCACCTCGATGAACGTGCTTCGTATCTCCCCGATGAGCTCAGGATATTCATTCATTTTAAGGAATAAGCGGTATGTCTTGATAACATCCATGCTCTTTGCTCTCGAACCAATTGCCCTCAGAAGCTTCGGCAGGACTCATAACTCTTGCCTGCCATCATTTATTTTACTCTCAAAGCCATAAAGTTTGAAGACTCACATGGGCTCCGCTAGACCCACCCCCGCAATTTGCAGGCCTCGGCAACCCTCGCCACGGAGACGAGGTAGGCAGCCTGCCGCATATTGACCTTTTCCCGCTTATACATCTCGTAAACCCCGTGAAAGGCTTTGGTCATCCGATCATCCAATCGGTTTTGGACCTCTTCCAGAGGCCAATAAAAGTTATAGGTGTTCTGGACCTGCTCGAAATATGAGACCGTCACCCCGCCGGCATTCGCGAGAAAATCCGGCAAAACAAAAACATCCTTCTCGTAGAGAATCTCATCGGCCTCTGGTGTGGTCGGCCCATTGGCCAGTTCGCAGGAAATCTTACACTTGATCTTGTCCGCATTTTCAGCAGTAATCACGTTCTCAAGCGCTGCAGGGAAGAGGACTGTCACATCCAGCTGGAGGAGCTCTTCATTGCTGATCGACTCTGCCCCTGCGAACCCCTGGAGCGTACCATTGCTCAGCTTATATTCCACAACCTGTTTGGGATCCATTCCCTTCTCGTTGTAAACCCCGCCTTTGGAATCTGAGGCAGCAACAAGCCTTAGACCGAGTGTCTGGCCGAGGAGCGCAGCATACTGACCAGCGTTTCCAAACCCTTGAATCGCCATGGTCTTGTTTTTCAAGTCGATGTTCAACACCTTGGCCGCTTCCCGGGTTACATAAATTCCACCCCGGGCCGTTGCATCACCTCGACCCTCTGATCCTCCAATAGGAATGGGCTTACCTGTGATGACACCCGGGTGGTGTTCCCCAATCAGAGTTTCATATTCGTCCATCATCCAGCCCATAATCTGAGGCGTTGTGTACACATCCGGCGCAGGAACGTCCTTACTCACGGACAAGATGCCCGCCACCGCCCTGATATAACCTCGAGCAAGCCGCTGCTTTTCCCTGTCTGACATCTGTTTAGGATTACAGGTGACACCTCCCTTCCCGCCACCGAGAGGAATGTCCACCACCGCTGTCTTCCAGGTCATCCAGGCGGCTAAGGCACGAACCGTATCGAGGGTCTCCTCAGGGTGCCACCGAATCCCCCCCTTGGTTGGCCCCCGGGCAGTGTTGTACTGAACACGATAACCATGAAAAACCTCGATCGTTCCGTCATCCATCTCAATGGGGAGTGTAACCTTCAGTTCTCGCTGAGGCCAGCGCAAAAGCTCATGGGTCGCTGTATCTAGGCCGAGTCTCTCAGCGGCCTCATCGAGTTGTTGCTGGGCAATCTTGAACGGATTCAGTTCTGCCATATCTCCCTCCTTCTGCATTGAACGTCAATCGGTACCTGAACGCATCGGCCCCTAGGTGCAATCGCACTACTTTTCTTCGAGAACTTCAACCCTTCTGATCCTCTTCGGCTGTGATTCAAGCTGGCGGCGAAAACGAGGTCCCTCCTTCACTCTCGTCTGTCGCAACCGCTTTCGTCTCTTATGATCCCCGTATTTTCCAAATCGGCCGCCTCTTCTCACAAATCAACCTACCCTCACAATTTCAGTTTACGGTGGCCAGGGATCAGCTGTCAGCAGCTCTCCTGACATCATTCCCTGAGGCACCAAACGACCACCGATCTCTGATCCCCGATCCCTGGCAACTTTTAAGCCATTCCTTCAACAAAAGCCCTCACATTCAGACCCAAAACTTCGTGGTTATACCCTCCCTCCAGTACTCCAAATCGTCTACCTTCGCAGACTCTTGTGGCCGTTTCTCGTACATGCTGTCCGATGGTCCGATAGTCCTGGGTCGTCAGGCTGCCTCCCCAGTCCTTCTCATGGCGATCAAATCCCGCCGAAACAGCCAGGATGTCAAAGCCTTCAACTTTCTGGAGGAGACCGACAATGCCCTCCATCAAATCCGTTCTTCCCTTTCCCTCTGGGTGATGGTAGGCAACAGCAGAATTCCCACGAAAGACGTTCTCTGTCCCATCACCATAATGAAGATCAAAGTCGAGGATAAAGGCCTTTTCAATCTCCTTATCTTCGATCAACTTTTTGATAGCGATGGCGACATTATTGAAGTAGCAGAATCCCCAACACGAATCTGGGCTGGCATGATGACCTGGTGGGCGGATCAGAGCAAAGGCCGGTTCACCCTGGCATGCCCGGCTGGCAGCTGCGATGGCTCCACCTGCTGCCAATTTTGCGATCTCATACACCGCGGGCTCGATTTTAACCCTCTCGAGATGGTTCCTTGAATGGACAAGCACAAGGTCTCCCTCTTCCGCAGGGTCCGGCTCGATCATTGAAAATTTCCCCTCCAAGGCGGCGAGGATCGACTCGATTCTTCCAGGCGCAGCCGCCGGATCATGGGTGTATGAATGGGTGAATTTAGAGTGAAAAACGATTTTCATATCAACCTTTTTCTTTGATCTCAAAAAGGTTTCCGTCAAAATCCTTGATCATTGTTATGATTCTCTCCCCCTTTGGGATCTCCACGATCTCAACGTGCATCTCCCGACACTTTTCCAGGAATTTGGCTCGATCTTCGACTTCAAAACCCACATGGTTGAAACGGGGACCCATTCCGACAGCCTCTTCAATCACGAAAACCTCAAAAGTCATTCGGTCCTTTGTATAAGTCATCGCCCTAAAGCTTGAATCAAACCCAAAAAAGCCTCTCGACAATTCCTCTGAGACTATAGAAGAACGTATTTTTTCAAAACCAAGAAGATCTTGATAGAATCGATCGGAACTCTCTTCTGAGCGACATACAAGAGCGATGTGGTGGATTTTCATGGGTCTCTCCTCTCAACGCGTTCACGAGGAGGGGATTGGCTCTCTCTCCTTTTCAGTGATCGTGTCACCGGAGA
>WVXP01000175.1:0-152 GCA_011773445.1 Pseudomonadota bacterium
CTTCTAACAATGTTCCGACAATTAAATACAGACTCGCCAACAACCCAAATTCAAGACGTCCGTATGCCATCTCAGGTCCTAGCCAGAGAGCGATCAAAAGGAATAGATACATTGGATGACGACAATGGGCATAGGGTCCGTTTGCCGAAAAG
>WVXP01000175.1:182-3214 GCA_011773445.1 Pseudomonadota bacterium
GAGGTAGTCGATGAAAAATGTCGTATAAATCATCCCGCCAATGCAGGCAAGGTAGAAAATAGTCAAAACCCAATACAGAAGACCCTCCGTACGCCACAATGCCCCTGACAGGGGGCGCCAGAGGTGGAGAACGAGAGCCAGAGTGGCACCAGCAATGAGGACCTGAAGAATTCGAACAAAGTCCTCACCGACCCAGCTTGCCATGTATCTCTTAACGAAGTTGCGCGCCAAAAGACTGTGAATGACGCCAAAGGAGATCAACAATATCCCGTTGAACAGAACATCAGATGTCCGACCTGAGCCCTGTTTTTGAAAATGGAGAAAATAAAACATCCAAAACAGGGGTACGTCAGAGAAGATTCGGGTTAGGATGATTAGTCCATAAAGGAGCACCCTTTTCATGGCTCCTGTCCCCGATTAAATCGTACCTAATTTGTCGGGTCAAGGGATTCTGATGACCGTAAAAACACCAAAGTGATCCGACAGATGTAGACCCCCGTGAAGGGTTCGCGCGCACACCTTTGACTCCAATACGGACTCCTTTGGGATATTTTCACTCGCCAAAACAAAGTCAATCCTCTGGCTCTGTAGCCGATCATGACTTTCTAAGTGTTCATACAGATCATCAAATCTTACTCCTAAATCCGTCTGATAAAACTTCCGAATATTCTCATTCTCCTCAACATTCCACGTGTATCCCTCATCGTTAGCAACCACAGAATAGGTATCATAGAAGCCGGCTGCCAAGAAGTACTGCATCTCAGGCCAGTCGAGCTCAGCGTTGAAATCCCCGAGAACGACGAGTGGTGCGCCTTCAGGAACGACTTTCTTCAAATAGGAAGCCATCGTCTTTGCTTCGTTCATTCTCCAGGAATTATCACGCTCAAGCCGTGAGTCAGCGCCCCCGTATTCCTCTTCCGAATAGCCAAACGCCTCTTTCAACCGACGAAGCAGGTCCCGATTTTGCTCATCATTCCTGGGTGAGGAATGCCAGTGGGTAACGGCAATGTAGACATCCTTATCATTGGCAGTGATCTTCCCAACCAATACCTGGGTCGCATTCTCTGTGTGAAAGGACAGGTTGTTCCACACGAATCCCCCACCTGAGAGTTGTTTTCTCCCGATATATTCCAAGCCTAAATTCTTTCGCGCCAGGATCGCGTCACCCTCTCTGAGATTCCAAGGAATGCCGATTCTCCAGACATGCAATCCAGAAACCCCCACGTGGTAGATGACGTCATAATCGAGCGTTTGAGCAAGCTTTTCAACGTAATCGGGTAAGAAATTTGCCTCATTTAGACCAATAACATCTGGGGAAAGCAATTTGATCTCCTGCACCAAGGCCTCAAACCGAGTCTCCCGAACTTCGGGCGTCTCATATTCACCCATCCTGAGCGTACCCTTGTAATCGAGTCCAGACCAAACATTGATCGTCATGATTCGAAGTTCTCTCCCCATCGTTTCGACACCCCGAGCGGCAGCATCTGATGATGTAGCGCTGGCAAGCGCAAAAAGCGCAGACATGAAAAGAGGAGGTACAATCATATTATGTCGCCTCATCTGTATGACGCTCCCGGATCGATTTGTGTAACAAGACCTAAGTTGACAACCCGTGAGGGCGCCCTTTCAGGTTAGATTTCTCCGGTTGCCGTTGAAGGGATTCGCCGACCGGAAGTCTGAAAGGAACGGCTCCGGCCCCCTCTTATCCCTGAACGACATCACCTACATGTTCCGGACGCCAGTAGGTTCAGCGTTTGGACATTCGTACTTTGCGCTGCAGTGCAGACATGCGATTTTGGCAAACATCACGAAGAAACGAAACAGGAGCAAACCGATCAAGGCGAGGAGTATGAAGAGGAGAAAGAAAGAGAAGTTCAGAATCAGCGCAAGGATTATCGCGATAGTCGGAGCGAATAGGGCGGCCATGTAAAGGTTGTTGTGGCAGAACAACCCTTGAGCACGTTTTGGGAAGGCTCTGGGATCTCCCTCCCTCGTGATCTTCTTCGAAATCAGATTCAAACCCGACGTGCAAAGGGAGTCCTTCATCCTGTAGTAAACGCAATTGGGACAGACCGTAAATGGCATAAGGAGGTACATCTGGGCAAAGGAAAATGCGAGATACAGGTATCCGAATAAGTAGCCTGCCCATGAAAATCCATACCCATGGATGACTCCGATGCCACCAAGCAGAAAATGGAGAATCGTAACACCGTTGTAAATCAGAACGCTCGATAGGGGGTATCTGGTGTAGATTTCAGCCTTCGCCCTCTCAGGCATCACTTCCTCCTCTTCATTCGTCTTTGGACCAGCTCAATTTCTGCAGCCCCTCATTAATAGGGAAAAAACAGAGGAAAGTCAATATACGTTGAGCTGGAGTTTCCTCAGTTTTGTGGACGCTCATGTCCCTGAGGTACATTTGCGGAAGCGTTGGGGTACCCATCGAGGGCGAGCAGGCTTCGACGTGAGCCTGCGACGAGCTCAGCCGAGCGCTCATCCGAACGTAAGGGGAAAACCCCACCTTCAAAGCGGGAAAGGGACAAAAATTGCCCACCTGTCCCGCCAAAGGCGGGCAGGGGGTCAGTGCGAGAGCAAGGGAGCGAAGGGATATGAGGGCCTCATCCAGAGATTCAAAATTGCCGTTAAACATCAGAAGGTCAAAAATCCCTTGGTTTGAAAACTTAGGAAACCTCTCACGTTGAGCGGGAATTTGGTGGTTTTGTGTGGGACCTCTCACAGAAGAAAGCTCGCTTTTCCATGCAAAGCATCCCCCAAGCATGGTAAGTTGATAAAAGAGGCGAAAAATAACGGTAAGGAGTGTTTGCTTCGGAAGACGCGTTGCTTTTTTTAGATTTTCCAAATGAATAGAGCTCATATAAGCTATTATATCAAACTTAATTTGGTATTTCGGATTTTTTTCCAAATATTATCAGGAAACTGAGCTAAATTGGAGAACTTAATGAGGGGTCATTTCCGCAACGTGATCACTGTTTGACATCGAAATGTTGCACCCGGAGGCTTACCATGATCCTGAC
>WVXP01000157.1:0-3904 GCA_011773445.1 Pseudomonadota bacterium
ATCATCAGACTGAGGGCGTACCCTTTAGGTCCACTCATCGGAACAACGGCATAGGCCTTGGCGGAATCGGTGACCGGTTTCCCATCCCTGTCGACAGCCCAATTGGGTGGGATCGGCTCTCCGGCTTCAACCGCCGCGCGGACCTTGCCGAAGGCAACCTCACTGGTGGCCATGTCCATACAGAACCAAGGGTATTTACCCGCAGGAATACAGCAACAAATCGGATTGGTGCCGAGAAATTTCTCCCGTCCTCCATAGGGAATTACGTCACATTCCCCGTCGGACATAATCAGACCGATACAGTCTCGTTTTGCACAATACTCTGCGTAATAGGCAGCTGCCCCGAAATGATTGGAGTTCTTCACTGCCACAATCCCAATGCCAACGCCCTTAGCCAGTTTCACGGCCCTTCGAGCGGCTTCAAGGGTTGAGAGCTGGCCCATGCTGAAGTCAGCATCCAGAATGCCTATGCCGGCTCTCTTTTTCTCGAAATGGAATCCTGGATTTGGATTCATCAGCCCCTTCTCCAACCGGCGTGCATAAAGGTCGGCGAGGTAAATGCCGTGGGTATCGATCCCTCTAAGGTTGGCCTCCACCAGGATTTCAGCTACGATCTTGGCATCCTTCCTCGGAACGCCGACTTTTTGAAAAACTACTTCCCCAAAGGTCCGTAAGTTCTCTGCAGGAATAATGTAAGACGCTCTCATGGCTTTCTCTTTCTTGGACAACGACAACTGTTGTCCCGAACATTGAAGATCCCGTCTCCCTCTTTTCCAGAGAAGTTCCCATGAGGTTGGGGATCCCTGAATGGTGCCTGGCCAACACGTACCTCANNAGATTCGATCCAGTGATGAAGCTACCCGCCTTTTCGGAGGCCAATAGAAGTGTGGCGCCAATCAGTTCTTCTGGCTCGCCAAATCGCTTCATGGGTGTATGGCCCAGAATAGCCCTAACCCTCGACTTGTCTAAAACTCTTCGGTTTTGTTCGGCCGGGAAAAAACCGGGGCAGAGTGAGTTAACCCGAATCCCATAATCGGCCCACTCGCGGGCCAGGTTTTGAGTGAGGTTCCAAAGCGCGGATTTGCTGAGGCTATACACAAACACACGACTCAACGGACGTATGGCTGCCATAGAGGACATGTTGATGATGGATCCTCTTTGTCCGCGATCGATCCAGTGCTTCCCAATGGCCTGGCAGGCTATATGGACCGCTTTCAGATTGGTATCCAGTATGGCCTCAAACTCCTCATCCGGGATTTCGAGATACGGGCTTGGAGGGTTGATGGCGACTCCGTTGATCCAAATGTCGAGGCGGCCAAACCACTTGGTCACGGCAGGGATGATCTTTGCGACTTGATCTCGTTCTGTAGCGTCAGCTTTGAAAAAACGGGCCTCATCCGGAGAAGTCTCCCATTCCTTGAAGTGTGCCTCGGCCTTGTCTTGATGCCGTCCAACAAGAACGACTCGACAGCCCGCTCTCCAGAGCCCCCACGCCATGGCCCCACAGAGTACACCCGTCCCCCCGACCACGACGGCTACCTTGTCCTCTAAATCAAAGAGGCCCTTTAAGAATTTGGAAGCGTTGTGTTCCTTCAATTCAACCTCCTCGTTTGCGCCACCTTGGAGCCGTTCCAGGAAATCCCAGAACTCCAGATAGGTGAGCCCCGATGCCGTACGGCGGGTTCTCTCCATGTTAGCACGAAAGGAATAGAGCCACAATGGAGGGTCACTCCTTTTGAATTTACAGAACAGTCCACGAGAGGGGCTGGTCTCGAGCGGACCAGCGAAATCCGCTAATCTGCGTGGCTTGGTCCATGTTATTGGTTTTGGCAGATTCTCCAATCGAAGGGATTTCAGCAAGCGCCTGCCCGGTGGGAAAAAGAACTCAGGCAAAGAAAACATTGACAATAAAACAGACTCGGACTAGAATAGAATGGCATTTCGTTATGCGAAACAAATAGCATGTCCTTTCCAAACCAAAAAAATACCAACAGAGTGCAGGCGATAGAAAGAGGATGCAGAATCCTCGAGTTCCTCAGTAAGGGGAAACAGACATATAGCATTCATGAAATATCCTCCGAGTTAGGCCTCCCGAAGCCTACAATCCATAGGATTCTCTCAACTCTCCGTCATTGCGGATTCATCAGGCAAGATGAAATGTCGAAGGAGTATCGTCTCGGGTTCCGGCTCGTGGAGATGGGACAGGTTGTCCTCAATCAAATCGATTTGCGAAAAGAGGCAGAGCCATTCCTCAGTCAACTGGCCAGCCAGGTTCAGGAAACCGTACATCTAGTCGTCCTGGATCAGGGTGAAATTGTCTATCTCGACAAGATTGAAAAGTTTAGTAATCTGAAAGGCCTCAGGATGGCATCCAGAATAGGAATGCGGAACTATGCTCATAGCTGTGCTGTCGGTAAGGTCCTGCTTGCTTTTTTGCCGGACAGGGCGAGGGATGAGGTCTTTGAACAAAAGGGGCTCCCAAAACTGACGAGGAAAACCATTGCGGATGCAGGTGAGCTCAAGAGGCATTTGGCCGATGTGAGGACTCAGGGCTATGCAGTGGACGATGAAGAGAATGAAGAAGGAATTCGTTGTGTCGCCGCTCCGATCAGGAACGATCGAGGAGAGGTGATTGCCGCAATCAGTATCTCGGGACCTTCGGTTCGAATGACAAAGGAATGGATTCACAGACAATTGAAGAGAGAGATCACGAAGACAGCGAAGGAGATTTCCAGAGAGCTAGGTTTCAACACGGAGGTCTCGGCAGGAAGGGGGTGAGAAAGAGAGCCAAAGAACTGGAGGTGAGGGCTTTTCTCAAACGAGGAATAGTGAAAGAAGGAGGGCAAGCGATGAGAAAAATCATAACGGTTGGTATGTGTGTGGCTGCTTTGCTGGTGCTGTTTTCGTTGAATCCGGCAAGGGCAGACCAAGTCACCCTGAGGTTTTCCGATTGGCATCTGACTGAAGATGTCTGGAACAAGTCTCTCAATGAAGGGATAGACATGTTCCACAAGGGGCATCCGAATATCAAAGTGACCCTGGAGCCTGTCTCTTATGGAGAGAAAGAGACAAAGTATACAGTCGAGTCTGCGGCGGGCCGGGCTCCGGATGTCTTCCATGTCCACGCCTTTTCCCTGCCCATGTTTTTCGGAAAGGGTTATGCAAAAGACTTGACGCCCTTTATCGAAAAAGAGCCGGCAGGGTTTCTGGATGCATGGTATCCGCTGCCAATCGAGTTAATGAAGCACAACGGGAAAATCCACGCCATGCCCGGCGACTATATGACAATGGTTCTCTTCTACAACACTGAGATGTTCAAGGCAGCCGGCTTAGACCCCAACAAACCGCCGAAGACATGGGATGAGTTTCTCGAATATGCCGAGAAACTCACCCGTGACACCGATGGAGACGGAAAAGTCGATCAATGGGGTTTCGGGACCGTCGGTGCCAAAACCCCGGGATTTTCCCTCAGGTTTGGCCCATTCATCTGGAGTTTCGGAGGGGATTATCTGACCGAAGACATGAAACGGTCTGCCCTGAACACCCCGGAAGCCAAGGAGGCCTTTACGTTTTTTGTTGAGCTATATACAAAACATAAGGTCGTTCCACCGGGGTTGACGGCCATGAATCCTCAGGAGGTTCGAACGCAACTCGCCCAGAAAAAGGTGGGCATGATCCTGGGCTCGGGGTGGACACCTCCGATAGTGAACAAAATCAATCCTGATCTGAACGCTTTCGAAGTTCTGCAATGTGCCCCTGCCCCAATCAAGAGGAAACAGGCAACTGCTATCTGGCTAAGCTCATGGGTCATGAGCCCCAACACCAAGCACCCTGACGAGGCCTGGGAACTCATCAAGTTTATCACGAGCAAGGAGATCGAACTCAAGTGGTTTGTGGACAACCG
>WVXP01000157.1:3918-12856 GCA_011773445.1 Pseudomonadota bacterium
CCCTATGGAAAGGTGGAGCCACAAATCAAGCAATGGCCCGAAATTATGGACACGTTCACGACTTCTCTGCAGGAAGCGATTGTCGGAATGAAGCCCCCTGAGCTAGCCCTGGGTGAGGCGCACGAGAGAATCAACGCCATCCTCGCCAGATGACAGGGCCGGGATAAACAGGCAGTTCAGACCAGTCGGAAAGGGGAGCAATTCGCTCCCCTTTCCTGAAATGGATTGTCTTTTGAACTTCGGCATTCGAATAAAAGACCGCCACATGTGGGCGCTTTTTGTGGGTCCGGGGGTCCTGCTGTTGATATTGGTCCTTGGTTTTCCCGCCGTTGCGAGTCTGTCTTACAGCATCAAACCCGAACAGGCTGGTACTGTCTCTTATACCCTATCCAATTATGTGAACCTCCTGAAAGATCCATTTTTCAAAAAGACTTTCTGGAATACCGTTGTCTTTGTGTTTCTCAGTGTGGCGAGCCATATGTTTCTAGGGCTGACGGTCGCCCTGGTATTGAACAGCGCTCTGCCCGCAAAACCACTGTTCCGCATCATCGCCCTGCTTCCTTGGGTGGTTCCTGACGTTGTAGCAGGAATCATATGGAAATGGATGTATGACCCCATTTACGGCTCCCTCAATGATTTTCTTCTTAGAATCGGGCTCTTTGATTCGCCGGTGGAATGGTTGTCCAATCCGAAGTTAGCGCTATTCAGTGTGGTTCTCGTGAATTTATGGCGGGGTTTCCCTTTTGTGATGTTGATTCTCCTGGCAGGTCTTCAAGCCATCCCTCAATATCTTTACGAAGCCGCCGAAATTGACGGCGCTTCCAAGTGGCAACTCTTTTATCATATTACGATTCCCGGACTGAGGAAGATGATTGTAGTTGCACTTGCATTGGATACCGTTTGGGAGGTCCGGCGATTCGGTCTGATTCAGGCCATGACCCAAGGGGGTCCCGGAATTCTGACAGAGGTCCTGTCCACCTACACGTACAAGCAGTATTTTCAGTTCTTCCGCTTCGAGTATGCATCGGCCATTTCCGTGGTCATGACCATCGTCCTATTGTTTGTGAGTCTCCCTTATATACTCATGATAAGCCAGGAAGAGTGACATTCATGGAATTCACATCCTTACTTCCAAGAGGTGTTTTTTCGAAAGCCATCGTTTGGGTTTTCTTGATCGTCGTGTGTCTTTATTGCCTGTTTCCGTTCGCCTGGATGTTCTCCACGTCGCTCAAAACCGAGTCAGAGGCTTTCAAGATTCCCCCGACCTGGATACCCATCGATTTGACGGTGGACAGCTATATCGGCATCTGGGTGAGAAAAAACTTTGGCACCTACTTCTTTAATAGTACGGTCATTTCACTGTCGACTGCTCTGCTATCGACCTTTTTTGGCGCCCTCGCCGGTTACGGGTTTTCCAGGTTTTTTTTCAACGGCCGACGTTTTCTCATCGGTTTCTTTTTGGCAACGCAAATGTTGCCCGGTGTGCTGTTGGTAGGCCCCTATTTCAGGATCCTCAGTAAGGTCGGACTCTATGACACCCGAACCGGCCTCGTTATCGCTTTTTTGACTATTTGCCTTCCCTTTTCTACCTGGATGATGAAGGGATTTATCGATAAGGTGCCTGACGAGCTCGACCAGGCTGCCATGGTCGACGGGTGTTCCAGAATGGGCATCTTTTTCAAGATTATTTTACCCATCGTTGCCCCCGGCATGGTTGCTACGATTCTTTTCGGTTTTCTCTTGGCGTGGGGAGACCTTCTCTGGGCGCTTTGCCTCACAAGCAGTGAACCGATGATTACGGTGACTTTGGGCATTGCCAGAACGGTGGGTGAATTCCGGATTATTTGGCCGATGTTAATGGCGGGATCACTGGTTGGAGGGATGCCAGCCATCATTCTCTATATCTTCTTACAGCGGCTCTTGGTTCAAGGCCTGACAGCAGGTGCCGTGAAAGAATGATCATTTCGAAGGAGGGAGGAAAGTGCGATGGCACTCGAAGGCCGCGTTGCCCTGGTCACAGGCGCGGGGAGAGGAATCGGTAAAGCTATTGCGATGACTTTTGCTGGTGAAAAAGCTCATGTCGTGGTCAATGATGTCTGCTCAAGAAACGAGTTGGAAAGGGTGGCAAAGGAGGTCTCTGCCTTTAATGTTGAAAGTATGGCTATACAGGCGGATGTGAGCCAATATGACCAGGTCAAAGAGATGATCAGTCAAATTGAAAAAACGTTTCAAAGGCTCGATATCCTCGTCAATAACGCTGGGATCATTCGAAGGGGAAACATAGAAACGGTCACGGAGGAAGATTGGGATCAGGTCATCCGAGTCAACCTAAAGGGAACCTTCAACTGTTGCAAGGCCGTGGTCGACATCATGAAACGTCAGCGAAGAGGGAAGATTATCAATGTTTCATCCGTGGCAGGAAAAATGGGTGATATTACTTCTGCCCCAGGTTATGGGCCTTCAAAAGCTGCTATTGACGGCTTGACTAAAACGCTGGCGCGACAGCTAGCCCAGCATGGGATCAATGTTAATGGGGTTGCACCTCACGCGATTGAAACGGAGATGAGCGCCGAGTGGTCAGAAGAAAAGCGAAGATCTATTATTGAGGCCATCCCTCTAAAACGGCTTGGCAAGCCTGAAGATGTGGCTGAGGCCGTCATCTTTTTGTCCTCGGATAAAGCCGATTTTATCACGGGAGAGATACTGGATGTTAATGGAGGGTTCTTCATGGATTGAGAGACAGGTATCATGCGTACGACATCTCAAAATCTGAACAGGACTTTCCCTCTCTTTCTCGCTGCCACTCTTTCAAAAGCCTCTTCCCATTCCTCAATGCTGAGAATATCCGTTATCACGGGCTTCAAATCGATCCTGCCGTCGATCAGGGCTAGGGCCCGACCCCAACTTGAGTAACTGGAACTCATCGTGAAGGTGATTTGACAGTTCTTATACATTGCCTTATTCCATGGGAGAGGGACCTGATCTTGCGCAGCAAACCCGATTGATGCAATCCGCCCAAGCTTTCTCACTGTCTCGACAGAGCAGTTGATTCCAGAGGGAGAACCAGAAGTTTCCACGACAAGGTCGGCTCCCCTTCCTCCGCTTAGCCGTGCGATCACATCAATTGGATCTTCTTGCGAAGTGTTTATGATATGGTCGGCGCCAACTTGTCTAGCAATAGAAAACCTTATCTCCTCAGCGGAACCCGTTCCGATCACAGCCACTCTTGAGGCACCACTTGCTTTGCAAAGTATCGTTGATAAGAGCCCCAAGGGCCCAGGGCCGATAATCACGACAAAGTCTCCAGGTTCGACGCGCGATCTTTCCAATACCTCATAGACCACAACAGCGGTAGGTTCTGCTAGGGCAGCCTCCTCGAAGGTCACATTTTCCGGAATCTTGTGGAGGAGGTGTTTGGGCATTCTCAGGAATTCGGCAAAAGCCCCATCTATACCCCATCCAGGAGATCGCTTATGCTCACAGATTTGAATATTGCCTGTACGGCAGAGAAAGCATTCCCCACAAGCCAGGGTATGAGGTTCTCCGACGACCCTTTCGCCAATTTTCCAGTCTTTCACCTCCTCGCCTATTTCCACAATCTCACCAGAAAACTCATGGCCCATGATAACCGGAGGCCAATAGGGGAACCTGTCGTGTTGGATGTGAATGTCCGTCGTACAGACGCCAGCAAACTTTACGGCTATTAAGACCTCCTTAGCGTTGATGTTAGGCCTGGGGGCCTCCTTCAATTCGATGAAATCTCTGCCTTTGGCAGTTTTGACTAACGCCTTCATGCTATCCTTCGTCGGTAAACGGGGTTCCTAAATTTTCCAATTTAAATGGGGTATTAGGAGCTGAGAATTTCCAACGCTGCGGTACAAATACCGTGTGTCAATTAACTTTGTCAAGATTGTCTGAAGCTTCCTGATTTTCAAGGGGGCTTGGGCGCAGTGCGATGCAGAGAAGAGCGAAGGTTCAAAAACTCGAGGTTGAAAAATCCTTGACATGGAATTCGAGCTGAAATACAATAAAATAGCGTTTCATATTATGGAATGCTACGCCGGTACAACATGGACCCGTCCAAGAAAGGAGGTGAAATAGCCTTCAAATATTCCAGTTCATCCAAATCAACCTTTTTCTATCAATTGAAAAGGAGGAGGGCAATGAAAACAGGTAAGTTTTTCAGAGGCAAAAAGCTATGGATTCTCTTCATACTTGGTGTTCTTATCTTATGGACCAATGCAGCCATCGCAGCGACGCTATTGAAATACGGCCATGCCAACGTCCCCATCTATTTTTACCATACCGCTGGGGAAGCTTTCAGCCAGTGCCTTGAAAAGTCAACTGATGGGGCGGTGAAAGTCAAGATCTATCCCCAGGGCCAATTGGGTGGAGAGAGAGATATTACCGAAGGGTTGCAACTCGGGAGTGTTGATTTTCAGGCAACGTCGATTGGGGTTACGGGTACTTTCATTCCCGCGCTGCGAATACTGAACCTTCCGTTTGTTTTCAAAGGGCCAAAGCATTGGATGGCGGTAATGAATGGAAGCGTTGGGCAACTGATCCTGGGCAAGGCTCGTGAACAGGGGGAGCAGGTGGGTCTGAAGGTATTGGCTATCGGGGCGCCCGATTTCCGGCTGCCTATGAACAATAAGAGGCCCATCACATCCATGGAGGATTTTAAGGGTCTCAAAATCCGAACCATGCAGGTTCCGCTCCATATGAAAGCTTACGAGAACATTGGCGCAAGTCCGGTGCCACTTCCATTCGGCGAACTGTACACGGCACTTCAAACGGGTGTAGTCGATGGCAACGAAAACGGTCCGCTGACCCTATACGGGAAAAAGTTCTATGAGGTTCAGAAGTATATGGTCTTACTTCCGGTCGTGTCTAACGGGGGAATCTTCCTGATGAGCAAGGCAACATGGGATAAACTATCAAGGGAACAACAGCTGGCTGTCACCAAATGCATCCCAGTATGGCGAAAAAAGATGGATCAAGACGCGTTGGAAAAAGGAGGGTGGGCTATCGAAAAAATGAAAGAACAAGGTTTGCAGGTCGATACGATAGCTGATGTAAAGCCGTTTATCGAGGCTACCAAACCGGCTTATGAATGGCTTTATAACGACCTGCCAAAGGATACAGCAGAATGGACAAGGGAAATGGTTGCGAAAATTCGGGAAGTCGGAGCTGGGATTGAGAAAGAGGAATGGTATGTAACCAAATAGCAGTTAATGTCTCGCAGAGTAAATGACGAGGTTGCAGACAGGTTTCGCGGGTAGTTCTCGGACATGCCTGCAACCTTCGTTTCTTCCCATCTATTCCCTAACACACTTCACGGACTCTCGAAAAAAACGCGGTTAACTTTTACGGATGGAGATGGTCTAGCTATGCTGGCATGGAGACTTCTCAAAAAGCTCAGCGATGCACTCGAGATCATCATAAGAATCTCCATTATCTCTAGCATGGGTGGAATTGTCCTTTTTGTAAATCTGGCTGTTTTTTTTCGATATGTCTTAGCAGATCCGCTTACGTGGACGAACGAAATCTCCAGCTATCTCTTGGTATTTTCAGTACTCTTTGGTGCATCGCTTGGACTGAGGTATAACCAATTTGTGAAAGTTGAGGCGCTCTCCAACTTGTTGCCACCGAGGGCGCGATTATTTGTCATGATAGGGTCACAAGTACTGATCGCACTTTTTCTCATCGTATGTATTGGATCACCGTCCCTGCTTATTCAAAAAGCCATTATCACAAGAACGATTAGCCCCGCCATCGGAATCCCAATGGCGCAACTGTATCGGCTACTGCGAATCGGATTCGCATGCATGCTCTTTTTCGTCTCAATAAATACCATTGAATACCTTCTGGATAGAGGATTGGCTAGGAACGCCCGGGAGAAGTCACAGTGATCGCCTCCGTTTTTACGGTTCTCTTGGCCTTGGGAATCCCAATTGCTTTTGTCTTGGGCATCAGCAGCGTTCTCTATCTGTGGAAGACGCAAATGCCTTTTGTTTTGGTCTCCCAGAGGGTTTTTGTCGGCCTTGATAACTTCCTGTTGCTAGCCGTTCCCCTTTTCATTCTTGCCGGTAAATTGATGAATGCTTCCGGTATTACGAGACGACTGGTTGACTTCTTTTATATTCTGATCGGTCATATTCGAGGGGGCCTGGCATATGTGAATATCATAGCGAGTGTTTTTTTCGCCGGCATCACTGGTGCCGGTGCGGCAGACACCGCAGCAATCGGCTCTATTATGATTCCTGCTATGAAAAAGGAAGGCTATTCTTCCGAATATAGCGGTGCGGTGACGGCCATATCCTCCACAATCGGACCAACCATCCCTCCCAGCATTGCCATGGTGGTCTATGGTGCCATGGCAGAAACCTCCATCGCAAGGCTCTTTTTGGCAGGATTTATTCCGGGACTTCTCTTGGGGTTCGCTCAATTGTTGGTGGCAGCCTACTTTGCCAGGCGACAAAAATTTCCAGTGAGACAGAAAGTCTTCTCAATTCGCAGCGCCACAGCGGGGTTTATCAACACGATTTTGGCGATTCTGATGCCGATAATCCTGCTTGGGGGTATCCTGAGCGGTGTTTTCACTCCCACAGAGGCAGCTGGCGTTGCGGTTTTCTATTCTTTGATTGTAGGCTTTTTTATTTATCGGGAGCTCAAAATATCAAGCTTTTTAGGAATCCTTTATGAGACAAGTGTGTTAGCAGGAACGATCCTCATAATCCTGGCAATGGCTCACCTGTTTGGATGGATATTGGCGGCCGAAGCGGTTCCGGAATTCGTTGCAGTGGGTATGACTTCAGTGACCAAAAACCCGGTTCTCATTTTATTATTGATTAACATCCTGTTGTTGTTTGTAGGGACAATAATGGAAACATTGGCGGCTATCATTCTCTTGACCCCAATTCTATTGCCCCTCGCCCAAGGCATCGGTATCGATCCTGTCCATTTTGGGGTGATCATGGTAGTAAATCTTAATATCGGGCTCGCCACTCCGCCCCTCGGTGTTTGCCTCATTGTTGCCTCACCGATTGCCAAGGTTCCGCTGGAAAGGATCGCCTTTTCCACCATACCTTTTTTGATAGCTTCCATTGGCGTATTGTTTGTCATCACTTATGTCCCTCAACTGGTCATGTTCGTGCCTAATCTGTTTATGCGTTAGGGATGGTCGTTTATATCGATTCAAACAATTAATGAGGAGAGCATGTCTGGAAAAAAGACTAGAATCGGAATCATTGGAGTTGGGAGAATCGCCATGGCGCACTTCGATGCGGCTATGGAATTGAAAGATCAGTCAGTAGAATTGGTCGCTATCGCTGACGTCAGAGCGGATCGAGCTAGAGAAATCGCAGACAAATTCAAGGTCAAAAGTGTTTATGGTGATTATCATGGACTCCTAAAGGACCCAGAGGTCGAGGCAGTGATCGTGTGTTTGCCAAATTTTTTGCACCACAGAGTCTGTCGAGATGCAGCAAAGGCAAAGAAACATATCCTCGTGGAAAAGCCCATGGCGATGAATTTGAGAGAGGCGGACGAAATGATCGAAGCGGCCCAAAAAAACCAGGTGACCTTGATGGTTGGCCAAAGCAGGCGCTTCTCCGATGCAATAAAGGAAATCCGGAGGAGGATGGATGAGATCGGGCCACCCTTCCGAATGGATATTAGTTTCCTGGTAAGCTTCCCTCAACCTCCAACGGATTGGTGGAAGAGCTCAGAAAAAGCCGGAGGCTTAGTTATCTTGCTACAGGGAAGTCATTCCATTGATACGATCCTGTGGCTATTGAACAAGATTCCGACAACCGTTTTTTCGATCTCTCGATCTCGGAATCCCCTATGGGAAGGGGAGGATGAGGCAGACATTTTCCTGGGTTTTGACTCCGGAGAACTGGCTACGGTTCACCTGTCTCTGAGCACAATGCCCTATCTACATGAAACCATCATCGTGGGACCAAAAGGCACCATGAGACTCTTCGAGTTCCCCACAGAAAAGACATTCGGCTTTTCCTATCGCTTGGAGATCAACGGTAAAACTGTCCTAGATGGCGAACAAATCCCTAGCCTCTATACAGTTCAACTGAAAGAGTTTGTCGGGTCTATTCGAGAAAATCGTCTCCCAACAGCTTCAGGGGAAGAACTAAGAAAAACGATGCTGGTCTTAGATCAGGTCCGAAAATCGGATCGGGAAGGGAGAGTCCTTCATCTAACGTCATCTATCGCCTAATTTTTTGATTACTTTCAGCCCCTTTTGTCGAGCCTGGAAAGCGGCTCGGATTCCACCTGCTGAAGACATGTCGCAGAGAATCGCTTCAGTTCTAACCCTCCTCTTCAAAAAGACCCTTTCAGAGGCTCCGAAGTTCTGTGGCTTGAGGTTCTCTCGTGCGTAGATTGCGTCAATTCTGAATTCTGTTGTATACATATACGGAAGAAAGGGGACGGCAATGCGCGTGAAGCTGGCAAAGACGGCCGGTTTCTGCATGGGTGTCAGACGGGCCATGGACATCACGCTCAAGTCGATTGCCAAGCATGGGACCAGGCCTTCGACCTTTGGCCCTCTGATTCACAACCCCCAGGTTCTTGACTTGCTGAAAGAAAAAGGGGTGGAGATCTGCCAATCTCCGACTTCAATGGAACCGGATCAACCACTCGTCATTCGTGCTCATGGAATTCCGCCTGAGGCCCGGGAAGCCCTGACAGACCAGGGGGTTCGGATAATCGATGCGACGTGTCCCAGGGTGCTCAATGTCCAGTCGATTATCAGGAGACACGTCAAGAGGGGTGGTTTTACGGTCATCGTGGGAGACTCCAACCATCCTGAAGTGATCGGGTTGATGGGATATGCTGGGGAGGAGGGGATGATTATCAGCAGTCCAGATGGCGTGGAGAAGATTCCCCAGGGGAAAAAGCTCTGCGTGGTCGCCCAAAC
>WVXP01000157.1:12862-15583 GCA_011773445.1 Pseudomonadota bacterium
CCGCCAGGGTGAGACTGCCCGGATGGCCGCCTCAGTTGATGCCATGGTCGTCGTGGGAGGAAAGGACAGTGCCAATACGGCCCGCCTGACCCAGCAAGTCAGGGAATTGGGAACACCCGTCTTTCAGGTGGAGACGGATGAAGAGATCGACTCTTCATGGTTCAAAGGCTGTGAGGTTGTCGGAATCACCGCCGGTGCATCGACACCGAACTGGATCATTCAGCGTGTTGTGAGAACGGTCGAAGACATCGTCCCTCCTGGGAGGAGGGCCACTCTCTTTTTCAGAATCCGTCAGGCATTGAACTTTCTGGTCGAGAGTGACCTTTACGGGGCATTTGCAGCTGGATGCCTCGCTTACGTCGCAACGAGGCTTCAGGAACTTCCCTTTCGGCTGGCCTACCTGGTGATTCCGATGGCCTATGTCTATGCCATGCATATTTTGAATCGTTTCACAGACGCCGAGGCGGTAAGATTCAACGACCCCAGTCGAGCCGAATTCTACGAGAAGCATGGTTCTGCTCTGAGGAGTGTCGGTATTGCCTCGATGCTTCTCGCTCTGCTTGTCTCTCTATCCTCGGGCCTTCCGATTTTCCTGTTTCTCTTGGCTGCCTGCATCGGAGGGGTGACATACAGTCTGACCTTCATCCCCTCTGGGATGCTGAAACGCGTGAAGTATCGCAAGCTCAAGGATATCCCCGGATCGAAGACCCTTTTTGTCGCTTTAGCTTGGGCAGCCGTCACGACATTGACCGCTCCGCTGAGTACGTCCTTCGAACTGAACCTGAACCTGTTTGCCACCTTTTTTGCTATTGCTGCTCTCGTCTTGATTCGATCCGCCACTTTCGATCTGAGAGATATTCAGGGGGATCTCATTGTTGGGAAAGAAACGATCCCGATTGTCTTGGGGAAAAAGAATACCCAGAAGCTACTGATTTTACTTGCCGCCCTAACTGGCGTGGCCTTTCTCGTTTTTCCCCTCCTGGGTATTCTGCCTCATCTTTCCTATGGCCTGGTGTTAGGGATTTTCTACATGGGGTGCTGCCTATATCTGGTTTTCAAGCGAGAGTTTATGAGGAGCGAACACCTGGAGATTCTCATGGATGGAGGCTTCATTTTTGTAGGCTTGATCGGCCTTATTTGGCAAACTGTTCGTCTTCCCCTCTAGGGTCTAATCCTTCGATGCTAAGCTACGATCCGATAGCATAAGAATTGCCGACACCGCGACCACCGGGAGAAGTACAGTCCAGCGGAGCGTCTCAACCAAACCGATATACTCGGCGATGAGCCCTATCGGTGTCATCATAAGGCCCGCCATGCCCCACCCAAATCCCATCAGGAGAGCGGAGACAGTGCCGGACCGTTGGGGGATTGCCTCTTGACCGATCGCGACAATGACCGAATAAGGTGACATGATCGTGGCAGATCCAAAAGCGATCAGAACCAGACCCAAGGTGCCAGGATTGATGAAGTAATACTGGAAAAGGGGAAGGGATAGGACCATGGCAATGACCATGACTTTTTTTCTGCCCCATCGCCCGGAGGCAATCGCGCCGACCATGCTGCCTGTCGAACCAAGAAATGCGCAGGCTGAGAGAAAAAGGCCCACCATTGGCAATGAGACGCCCTCTTCCGTCAAAACAACAGGCATGAAGCTGGCGAGGCCCAGACGGACAACCGAGGTCACCATGACAACCGTAAAAAGGAGTGCGAGGGGTTTTAAGAAGAATCTCAGATCTCCCAAAAGTCTTTTGCCCCGACCTTTTTCTCTCAGTAGGTTAGAATAGGGGACGAACCGAAAACACAGCAATACGGAAATGATTCCGGGAACACCAACAGCAAACACGCTCCCCAGACCGTAAGAGGAGGTCCACCAAGTGATTACGAGAGGGCCGACTGCAAATCCGAGAGTTCCTCCGAAAAGAAAGACCGAGATGGCGAGTGCCCTTTTCTGCTTAGCTTCTTGCCCCACCACGGCTGTGCCCTGCGGATGAAAGGCAGAAATCCCCAGGCCGGCGAGGAAGAGGAGGATGACGAGTGATAGGTAACTCGGGGACCAGCCGACGAGACTGATGAAAAGGGTGGTAAACAGGGGACCCCAAAAGATGAATACTCTTCCGTGGAGCCTGTCAGAAAGTAGTCCAAAAATGGGTTGCAATAGGGCACTGGATAGGGAGTAGGTGGAGACCAGAGAACCGGCTAGGGTGAGGGAGAGGGAAAATTTTGCGATAATCAGGGGAAGTAGCGGCGGGAGAATGCTACTGTAAAAATCCATCATGAAGTGGACAAAGGTGAGGGTGCCGATTTGCCATCTTGGAAATCCGGTTGCCGAATGATCAGTGTTTAACATTTTTCTCCATGAACATATGAAGATCAAGCACGTTATCTGCAGCCAGGCTCTCTGCGGAAGAGAGGTACTCACGCCCTCTCTTAATCGTGGCTCCTCTCCTCTCTTACCGCTAGACTTCTGTAGCTGCTGGAATCGGCATGGGGTTTGTTTTCTTGAGAAGGAAAAACCCCAGAAATCCGAGCACAACCGCCTTCAGGGTTTATTTGGTTCTCGACTTAGGAGATCCTATATTACGAGGGATTTGTTTGTTTTTCTATTCTTTTTTGTTACATAAAGGCATCTGATTCGCTTTTGATGGCTGGAGGTCAGACGCTCCTGAGAAGCGATCGAACGGGTTTCTTGACATGGCCGAGGTAAAGGGATGAAAAAAGAGA
>WVXP01000157.1:15645-15966 GCA_011773445.1 Pseudomonadota bacterium
ATCAAATCAACCGAGCCGGGACGACTGGTCTGCAGCCGATGCGGATATGTATTCTACCTCGATCCTAAAGTGGCCGTCGGAACTATCGGTGCCATCGACGGTAAAATCATCCTTTTAAAGCGGGGTATCGAACCTGCCTATGGGCGATGGGTTTTTCCTGGAGGATATGTGGACCGCGGGGAGACCGCTGAGGAGGCGGGGATACGGGAGACCAAGGAGGAGGTCAACCTCGATGTCAAAATTGAGAACCTCCTCGATGTTTATTCCTATTCTGGGCGGCCTGTCATCATCATCGTTTACGCTGTCAGTATCACAGGCGGT
>WVXP01000157.1:16028-24748 GCA_011773445.1 Pseudomonadota bacterium
GCCCCCTTGCTCTCGCGTTGACCCTCTTCCCGCCCTTGGAGGGACAGGGTCGCTCAGAGATAGCAGCCCCCCTCAACGTCCTTGACCTATGTAGATGTCAAGTCAGATTTCGTTCAAAGTAATTGATTTTATGAAATATTCTTGGGATAGACTTCCACGGCTTCTGGGACGGGATGCCAGTGGTACGAGGTTGAATCTGAAGACCCGAAACTCCTCTCAGAACCTCGAAAACCATTGCAGGACGGGCATGGGTGCGTTTGGCTCGCCAAGTGCGACCTGGTTTCTTCCGCGTGCTTTGGCGTGGTAAAGGGCCTTGTCGGCCAAGGAAATGAGAGCGTTGAAGGAGCCGGTATCTTTGCTGCTCGTGCCGATTCCGATACTGACTGTGACTCTCTGCGACCCATCTCCATTCGATAAGCGGTGGTTCTCGACACATTTTCGGATTTTTTCAGCTATGGCCTCTGCTTTATCAGATCCGGTTTCCGGCAGTATGATGGCGAATTCTTCCCCTCCGTAGCGGGCCACAATGTCATGCTCCCTGCAATTGGATTTCAGAAGGCCAGCAATATCTTTCAGCACAAGGTCTCCGGTCATATGGCCATGATTGTCATTGAACGCTTTGAAATAGTCGATATCGATCATGAGAAGAGAGAGGGGGACCGCCTTTTTCTTCCAGTCTTCGAAGATTTCACCTATTTTATCCATGAAATACCGATGGTTGTAAACTTCGGTGAGGCCATCCGTCTTGGCGAGAACTTCGAGCTGATGGTTTGCCTCCCGCAATTTCTCAGTTGTTGCGGTTAGCTCGCCGCCGATTTCTCTGTACAGGTGCTTGATGTTCTCAAGGTCCTCCACGGAGGACTCGAGCTCCTTGGTTCTTCTCTCGAGTTCGTCTTTGGTCGTTTCCAAGGCCTTCTGCACTTTTCGGTTTCGGAGGCGGGTATCCCGTTCGAGGATAACTCGTTTTAGTCTGAATTCGGCTTCCTCTGAACCGAAGGGTTTCGACAGGAAATCTGATAGATTGGGCTTGACGAGACCATTCGATTTCTCGAGAGAACTACCGGTAAAGATAAAGAACATATCCGGATTCTCCTCCTGAATCTCCGGAATATCACGTGGCTGAAGGAGGGAAACCTCGGCGATCACGATGGTGAATCGTTCATTCTTCAGTCGGTTTAGCGCCTCGCTGGGGTCTGCCTCCACAATGAAGTCGTAACCCTGCCGTTCCATCAGGCGGGAGAGTAAAGTCTTCGAAGATTCTTCCCCCTCGACGATGAGCACGTTCTCCCGTTTCATGGCGAGCCACCCTCGGTCGAATGTGACGATTGCCTTGTTCCATCGGAGGCTTAAAACCCTAGCCAAAACAGAACTGCATCCGACAGTTGAACCTCCCGCCCCCTGCTTTACTGCATGAAATGTGCCTCCCAGGATGCAGTACACGAGTAGTTAGCAAAGTTGATGCCAGAAAGGTATGGGGCATTCCGAGCCATTGGCCAACGGCAATGGCCCAATCCAGATATGGTGTCCGGTTCAACCGCTGCATGGTCGATTTCTACGAGAACTTCGGCCCTCTTGAAGATCCGCCGAAACCTCTTTATGATAGACGCGAGGGAGAAAGCCCATGGAAAAGGGGGCGGATGTCGTCATCATCGGTGGCGGGATCGTTGGGGTTTCCATTGCCTACCATCTTACGAGAAAGAAGCTGAAAAACCTTCTTCTCCTTGAAAGGAATCTTTTGGGGGAGGGGTCTACCGGACTTTGCGCCGGGGGGATTAGGACCCAGTTTGCCACGGATATCAATATCCGTCTTTCCCTCGAGAGCTTCGACTTCTGGATTCATTTTAAGGAACTCACCGGGGTCGATCCTGAGTTTAGACAAGTGGGATATCTCTTTCTGGCGAGCAGCCCGGAGACCTTAAATCTTTTTCAAACCAACGTGCGGCTCCAGAAATCTTACGATCTACCCGTGGAATTGTTGGAACCCGAGGAGATTCACCACCGGTGGCCCTTCTTGCGATGGGAGGATCTGGTAGGGGGGACTTTCTGCGCTTTGGACGGATACGCAGGTCCTCATGAAGTCCTTTCTGCTTTGGTTCAGATGGTTCGTCAACAAGGGGTCAAGATCTACGAGCAGACTGAGGTCGTGGGCCTCAGCATAAAGGGCGACAGGGTCGTTGGGGTAAAGACCCAAGCTGGCGACATCGAGACCCGAATTGTTGTCAACGCGGCGGGGCCTTGGGCCTCCGAGGTGGGGGAAATGGCCGGTATTGAGATTCCGGTCAAGCCACTGAGGCGTCAGCTCTTTTTTACGGCACCTTTCTGTCTGTCAGACAAGCCTGTTCCCCTCGTCATCGATTTTGACCAGGGATGGTATTTTCGGCCAGAGGGAAGAGGATTCCTACTCTCTGGTCCCCTCGACAGAGAGCCGAGTTTCCGTCGGACCATCGATCGCCACGCGAAGGTTGAAGCTGCGGAAAAAGCGATGGTCCGCGTGCCAGTTTTCCAGAATGCCCGTATCGCAGGAGGCTGGGCAGGACTGTATGAAATCTCCCCCGATCGTCATGCCATCCTTGGCCCGATCCCAGGCTTGGAGGGATTCATTCTGGCCAACGGTTTCAGCGGTCACGGGTTTCAGCACAGTCCTGCTGTGGGGAAGGCAATCGCAGATTTAATTACACAGGGAAGAATCCCAAGGGACGTTCTACAGCTCTCAATCGAGAGATTCGCAAAGGGACGAACGCTTGAGGAACCCCTGACCGCTTTCAAGGAGTGAAAGAAGTCGATGGGTGTCTGTGGGCCCGAAGTATCCGTCTCATTTCGGATCCCTAGATGTAATTGGCCATCATGGATTTGATCGTATTTTCGATATCCCCAGAGCCCTGCTTCTTGAGTCGCTCGATGGCCTGCTCGACCCTAAAACGGATTTCTCCATTCTGAAGGTCATTAAGACGGCGGTAAAGTCCCGCTCTCCGGCCGACTTTGAAGATCAGCCGGTCCTCGACGGAAAGAGCGCTATACCGGTCGATGGTGGCCAGAAGTTTCTCTTTGTCCTGGGGGAACTGGCCTTCAATCTCCTCGAGAAGGTTGAGGATGTGATCACTGGCGAGATAGCTTTGAATACCGTTGAGATGACTGATGAAGAGACCGATCTCCTGAACCACCTCGTCATCGTCCAGTAGTTCCATCTCCCCTGTCTGCACCTTTTGGTGGAGAGCCATGTCAGACCGTACGTACAGGGTTCTGAGCCGAATATAGTGAGGATTAATCTGGTTGAGCACCCTGGCCGTTTCGATGGCATGCTCCCGGGTCCATCTCTTGCCCCCCAGACCAGGCATCACATACCCACATAGCGAGATACCTGATTTCACGACTTTTCTACCTGCATCCACATGTTCCCTGGCCGTGACGCCTTTTCGGATGTATTTGAGAAGCGGGTCATAACCCGTTTCGAGGCCCACGTGGATTCTCGAGAGCCCAGCTTTGTGGAGGGCTCTCAATTCCTTGAGGGTCTTTGCGGCGAGGGTCTTCGAACGGGCGTAGCTTGTGATGCGGCTGATTTGAGGAAATCTCTCCTTCAAGAAGGTTAGGACTTCGACGAGGTCTTCGGTTTTCATCTGGAGGCTATTTGCGTCCTGAATAAAAGCCTGGGTGCCTCCGAAATAGAGCCAGGAGGCAACAGATCGATAACTCTCACCGTATCTGGCATATGAGTCGAATATAGCTCTGATCAGCTCGTCGTTGACCTCACCGCCGCAGCCGTTTCGCCAGGAAAGTTGGCGGATCTCATCAGCAATGTCTCGGGCCTTCTGAACGTCTGCCTTGATTTCGTCAATTGATCGGACGTGGAACTTCTCTCCTTTGTAGGTATGACAGAATTCACATCGGTTCCAGGGACAGTTCCGAGTCGCCCGAATCAAGAGGCTTTTGGCTTCGCTGGGAGGCCGAATGGGGCCTTGCTCGAATTCAAACATCGAATCTCCTCCGTACCAAATAATCATATCATGGCAGAAGGGTTTTTTCACAGGAAGTCTACCGGGAGTTTCCGGACTTTTTGGTCTCGCCCTTGACGAATGGTAGCGCAACTTCCTTTGAGCGTTCCTTCAAATGTATTTTGCTCATAAACCTTAGGCGAGTGGAAGAGAGGCGATCTCAACTGTCTGATCCGCCTAAGGCGGAGAGTTTTGAGAGCGCCTGCCGCGAGCCTTAGATTTATCAAGAAAACTTTGGGATAAGCGAAAAGGGCGTTGGCAACATTCGAAATCAGATAAATAAAATGATGTCAAATACTTATGACATATTTAACCTAATTCTTGATGAGCCCCCACAATTCTGTTGATTCATGAAAGATAGGTCTCTGTAACCTCCTGATTCTTCTTTTTTTCTCCATCTCCGGGTCATGGCACGGGTCCCTGGCGATAGAATCTTCTCTTTGTTTCATTCGTTGGTCCAGAAATTGCAGATTACCTTACGGAAACAAGCACTTCCTGACTACATCGCTCCTTTTCACCACTGTTTGACAAATATGACATAGAAGAGACTGTTCCTATAAAAAGTCTTGACTCATACGTAATTCCAGTGATATGAAGACCACCATAATGGATAAAGCTGACAAGGTTCAAACAATTCTTTCGGGTATTACTTTTTTTCTCATCGGGTCTTTTCTTTTTTCCTGTTCCGCAGCGCCTCTCAGGCGAGTATCACCCGAGACTTCCCAGGAACCATCCCCACCTCCGTATGTGTCGGTCCCCGAGAGAGACTCTTCGGATCAACAGGAGGCATCAATCTCGTCCTTTGCGGGTACTGATTCCGGCGACGAATGGATCGAATTATCCTGGGATGGTGATGGATCACTCGATACCCTGATGGGGGAAACCGAAGGGGTTGGGACTGGTCTCGCTGCTCTCGACGAGAGCGTCTCTCCGACCCGAGATGAAGGGGAAGACAGAGTTGATGGGAGTTCAATCCAGGAAGGGCTCGGAATCGAAGCCAAGAACGATCAGCCGCCTAATGGAATAAAGGACGAGGAGAGCAGCGATCAGGCGAGACTTTACGATGCGATCGACTTTTGCCAAAGAGCCCAAGAGCTCTGGAAAGAGGGAAAACTTGAAGAGGCGAAGAAGTCTCTCGACCAAGCCTACCAGTCCATCCTGGAAGTTAAGTCCAGCGGAGATCCTGAGATCGTCCAGCAGATCGATGATCTGCGCTTTCTCATATCAAAAAGAATCCTTGAGATCTATGCCTCTCGTTTCAATGGAGTTACAGGTAATCACAACGAAATTCCTCTCGTGATGAACGACCATGTCGGGAAAGAGATAAAACGGTTTCAAAACAAAGAGAGGGATTTTTTCCTCGAATCCTATGCTCGGTCCGGGAGATATCGCCCCCTGATTTTGGAGAAACTCGAGGAGGCGGGTCTTCCCCTCGAATTGTCTTGGCTTCCCCTCATCGAAAGCGGTTTTAAAGTCAGAGCCCTTTCGCGCTCCCGTGCTTTAGGGCTATGGCAGTTCATCCCTTCTACGGGCTATAAGTTCGGTCTCAAGCGAAATCAGTGGATCGACGAGAGAATGGATGTCGAAAAATCGACCGATGCCGCCATTCTGTATCTGAAAGAGCTTCATGAGATTTTTGGCGATTGGACCACCGTGCTGGCAGCCTACAATTGCGGTGAGGGTACTGTTCTGCGATGGATTCGACGCCAGAGGATCAATTACCTCGACGATTTCTGGGATCTTTACGAGAGACTTCCTCGGGAGACTGCACGGTATGTCCCGAGGTTCTTGGCGGTTCTCCACATCATAAAGAGTCCCCAGCAGTACGGATTTGACCTTGACGGCACAGATCCTCCCCTTACCTACGAACAAGTCAAAATCGCAAAACGTGTCAGGCTGCGGGATGTGGCGCGACAGATCGAGGTTCCGGAGACTATGCTAACTGAACTCAACCCGGAACTTCGGTACAAGGCCACACCTGAAAGCTACAACCTAAGGGTTCCTCCTGCAAAGACTCAGATGCTACTGGCAAAACTCGATAGCATCCCGCGATACAAGCCTCCTAAAAGGCAGTTTGTCTACCATCGCGTCCAGCGTGGTGAGACTCTTTCTCAAATCGCCCGGAAATACCGAACCTCTGTCCGAGGTATCGCCAATGCCAACAACATCGTGCGGAAAGATTTTATCCGCGTCGGGCAGAAGCTCAAAATTCCAGTGCGTTAAAGCTCTTCCAGAGATCCCCGAAAGAGAAGGCCCCCACCGCTTAAAAGTTTTCGACAATCCTATAGCTCAGCTCCACTGCAAATGCAAAACTCTCCATTTGAGGCGGATCAAATCCCGCCCCACGCGTGACTAACTGATTTTCTCGCCCGCTCTCTCCCGCAGATTCCTGCGGGAGATCACTCAAATCCTCAGAGTTCGCAGAGCGAGAAACCTAATGCATCAGATGGTTGCTTCAATTCTTCAAGAGGAAAAATTGGGGCAAATGCTTTGCTCTGAATTGGCCTCTCACCAGTCCAGAGCAGCTTTTCTCCGAGGCTCTGTGTACTCTGTGAGAGACTGGGAAGCCAGAATTCGCTGAGAACTTTTAGCGAAGAAACCTTGATTCGCGCCCAGAACTTCAGTTTTCGGTCTTCGGGGCTTTCACTCCATGAGAAGGGTTCGGTAATCAGCCGTCAGCCATGAGTCGCATCGGCAAAAACACTGGATCCCTGAGCGGCAAAAAACACTTCTCGCTGTCATCCCCTCGAAAGCTGGATACCGAACCCTGACACCTGAAGACCGACTATGATTGGGATATCGTTCCGGTGAGAAGGAGTTTGCGGTGTCCATAATAATCAATTGCCATATAGAATGTGCTGATTATCAGACAAATCCAGAGAATGCCCCCGGCCATGGTCCGTGTGTCCGCAAGAGAGAACAACAGGACTGCAGAAACCGCCAGGGGAATCAGGGTCGCCTGCTTGAGGCGGTCTTTTATCGTCTCTTCCCTGCCGAGACTAGAGATCCACGTATCCAGTCCTTGAGAAGCGAAATCAAAGGAAATGACGAAGATTGCCATCCATGAATGGCTCGGCACATAACGAAGCATGATCAGCGCAAGTATAGGGATGAGACAGCTGCTGATGAGTCGGACAATCAGAAAAAAGGGATTCCGATGGACTCCTGCCCACGCTGAATATGAGACTGCAATGTATTGCAGTCCCGATGCGTATGTGAACAGGAGGATAACCATCATGTAGAGAAAGGCACTCCATTGGGGATTGAAAACGAGGCGAATCAACAGGATGTACGAGAAACAGGAAAGAGCCAGCAAAACCCGGTGAGAGAGGCCCCTTTTCAGGATCAGACTTATGAGACCAATACCTAAGGTGAAGACGATGGGGAGAAAGAAGAGCGGGATGACCAGATTCCTATTGGGGATCAGATGAACCAAAAGGATAAAAGCCGCTCCAGCCATCTGGATCGTGGTTTTTGATTTGGCCAGCTCTGTGACCTGCAGTTCCAATTTCTCTTGGCTCATAAGGCGACGGACTTCAGTGATGAGGAACTCACGAAGAAAAAGGAGAATGGCCGTCCAAAGGGGAATGTATCCAAGGTAGACAAAAGGAATATAGATGACCGAGATGAAGATTTTATCTGCAATTGGATCAAAGAAAGTTCCAAATGGAGTCGTTCCATGACGTCTTGCCAGAACTCCATCGAGGTAATCCGTAAATCCAAGAAGGGCGAAGATAAAAAGGGCAACGAGCTTCGCTGTCGACCCGCCGTACAGAAGAATACAGGGTACGGGGAGACTGACGATTCGAAAGATCGTTAAGTGATTCGCCGTGATTCTCAAGCGCTTCTCCCGTATTAGGACCCAGGCTTTGATCCCAATCGAGGCGGGTAGGAATCCCTTACAGGTCTCTTTAACTCCTGCTGGGTGCTGAATTCTAAGAAAAAGATAAATCAATTCCCCTCAGTAGGCAATGTTTTGTTCTAAAATTTCTTGACTTCGGATTCGTATTTGCTGTAATGAACCTAGGGCAGAAGGACCCGGCTGTGAGGTTTCGTGGCAGAGAAGAACGGGGATTTCATTGAGGGGAAATAAGGTCATGATAAAGAAGATCCTTGTCCCAATCGACGGTTCGGATCATTCGAGGAAGGCTCTTGAGTACGCTTCGGATATTGCTTCCAAATATAAAGCCATAGTCCATCTCCTCCATGTAGTGGCTCCGCTGCCGAGCATTCCTTACGAAGACGTCATTGAGGAAATGAGAGAAGGTCAGGAACGGTTCGCCAAAGAAATTCTTGACGAGGCCGTGAGAGAAATAAAAAAGAAGGGTATCACGAACTTTCAGTCGACCATGCTTCATGGAGATCCGGCACATGGCATCGTAGATTTTGCCAAGAGAAACGACATCGACATGATTCTCATGGGAAGCCGTGGGGCAGGTGGTCTGGAGAGTCTGTTGCTCGGGAGTGTCTCCCAAAGAGTGTGCCATTTGGCTGACTGTACCTGTGTGACGGTAAAATAGTTTTTCTACCCAATAAGAGAGAGATCCCATCAGAGGCAAATGGGGAAACCTGGCGAGTGTATTCATCCCTCTTCTCATTTCCTGCCGCACTGTTGAATCATCTCAAGCCTACGATTTCGAGAGACATTTTAGGATCTGACCTGGGGTGATGGTCAACTTTTCGTTTGACAAAACCTGGGGTGACCGCTATTTTAGTTAGCGCGACGGTGAT
>WVXP01000151.1 GCA_011773445.1 Pseudomonadota bacterium
TGCCCATGAAGGATGTGGGGATGCCTCTCAATTTCGGAAATTCTGAGGCCGTCGTTCAACTGACTGAAGATATTGCCTTAAGAAGGGGATTCGGCGCTCTCCTTGCTGAGGGCTCTTACCGTTTGGCCAATAGATACGGCCACCCCGAGTTGCATATGGGCGCGAAGAAGTTGGAATTTGCCAGTTATGACCCGAGAGCCTTGCAGGGAATGGGGCTCGGTTATGCCACTAACTCTCGAGGTGGTTGCCATATTCGGGGTGAGGTCCAGGACCTTTCACTCTACGGCGTCCAGCATTGGCGCATAACAATGGACCACAACCTCGGGCCAGTCGATCCTCTTCGGTGGGATGACAAACCGGTCTTGGCCGCAGACGTCCAGGATTGGTTCTGCATAATTGACTCCTGTGGGATGTGTAATTTCATGTTTTTCCTCGCAATGAATGAAGACCATGCACGCGCTCTTATTGAAGCGGCAACGGGGATAGACATGGGAGGCTATAAGGGCTTGATGAAAACTGGGGAGCGGATATTCAATCTCGAAAGGCTCTTCAACTTTAAGGCCGGATTATCGGCCAGTGACGATAATTTGCCCCGGAGAATGTTGGAAGAGCCGATGCCGGAGGGTCCGGCCAAGGGCATGGTTGTCCATCTCGGTCAGATGCTTCCCGAATATTACAGAGTCAGGGGATGGAGTCCAGAGGGCGTTCCCACGCAAAAGAAATTGGAGGAACTCGGCTTAGCGTAAGGGTAAGATCGAATATCTTCGGTTATGATCGATGCCTGCTAAATTCCAGAGACCTCTTGCAGTCGGTCATTTTTTTCTGGGAGGGGCTTTATTTAACGCCTTAAGAGCTTGTGGTGAGTAGCCTAAAGACGCACGCGATCATTGGAAATAGCGCCGCTGGTCTCTCCGCTGTCAAGGCCATTCGAAAGACGGGGGACCCCGGGCGTATCGTCTTGATCTCCGCTGAAAACTGCAATGCTTACTCTCCGGTTCTCACCACCTACTATATCGGCGGCGAGATTCACAGGTCTCACCTGTTCCTGGTCGACGATAGCTTTTATAGAGATTTTGACGTTCACAGGGTATTTGGACGTCGTGCCGTAGAGATAGATCCCATCAGCCGCGTGGTCTATCTCGACCAGGGTTCCAAGGCAGGTTATGACAACCTTCTGATTGCGACTGGTGCCTCGGCCAGATCGTTAGATACGGTAGACGCCGATGCCTCGCCATACGTGTCCACTTTGCGAACAATTGAGGATGCTGACAGGATAAAAGAGGCTTGCGAAAACGCCAAGGAAATCGTTGTCACCGGAGCGGGCCTCGTGAGTTTGCAGTTCATCAAAGCCATCGTCGGAAGGGGAATCAAGATAACGGTCCTCGTTGGGTCCGAGCAGGTGCTCTCACAGCAAATGGATCCTGAAAGTGCGGCCATCATTCAAGATAAGCTGGAAGGGAAGGGAGTTTCGATACTCTTTGGGAGGAGCGTGGAGCGTGTCATCAGGAGAGGTGATCGGGCCCATGTGATTACCAATTTTGGTGAAGGTTTGTCAGCGGACCTCGTCGTCGTCGGGAAAGGGGTTCAGCCCAATACTCAGTTAGTCAAAGGCACCGAAATCAAGGTTAATAATGGCATAATTGTTGACGACCGAATGAGAACCAACATGGAAGGTATTTTCGCGGCGGGTGATGTGGCTGAGGGAAGGAACGCAATTACCGGACAGATGGAAGTCATCGCAACCTGGTTAAACGCCTGTGCGCAGGGCGAGATAGCCGGATTGAACATGGCTGGTTATCCGTCGGAACGCCAGGGGCAATTCAGGGAGAACATTACGACCATCTTGGGAGTGGCTTTAGCCTCGATAGGCGTCTCCAGGCCCGAAGAGGGGGAATTCAGAGAGATCCGATACAAGGATCCGAAACGGGGTGTGTTCCGAAAGTTGTCTTTTGAAGGCTCAAAGGTGGTCGGAGCACTCCTTCTGGGCAGCATTGAAGATGCGGGAGTGATCAGGCACTGTATTGCGAGCGGAATGGATGTCTCGCTCTGGGAAGAGAAGATCGCCAGGGCACCATTGGATTTCGGAAGGATACTCGGTGGTCACGATTTTGGCTGGCCATTTTTCAAAAATTAACTCTATTTGCAACGGGGGGGAACTCACATGACAACGTTTTCCATTATTCTTACTTGCATTATTATCGGGCTCGCTGCCTTGCCCGGTATTTGGCTGCTCATGTGGTGGCTTTACCATAGGGCTTCCAAGGAGATAGCTTTCGTACGGACGGGGTTCGGGGGCCAAAAAGTGGTAAAGGACGGTGGAGCGTTGGTACTCCCTGTGCTCCACGAAATCATTCCAGTCAACATGAATACCTTGCGACTAGAGGTGATAAGGTCCAATAACCAAGCCCTGATCACACGCGACCGTATGCGGGTGGACGTACAAGCGGAGTTCTACGTGCGTGTCAAGCCCATGGTTGAGGCCATTGCCGATGCCGCCCAAACCCTCGGTCGACGCACAATGGACCCAAAGGCGCTCAAGGAGCTCGTCGAGGGCAGATTTGTGTATGCCCTCAGGGCTGTGGCGGCCGAAATGGCGATGGAGGAACTCCACGAAAAGCGGACAGATTTCGTACGCGCGGTAGGGGTCGCGGTTAGCGAGGATCTGCTCAGAAACGGCCTAGAACTTGAGTCGCTCTCCTTGACCGCCCTAGATCAGACTGACCAAAGCTACTTCAACCCCCAGAATGCCTTCGATGCGCAAGGCCTGGCTGCACTCACTCAGGTCATTCAGGGTCGGATGAAGCAGCGCAATGAAATCGAACGCGAAACCGAGGTTGCGATTCGGAGGAAGAACCTCGAGGCCGAGCGACAGAAGCTGGAGTTGTCCAAAGAAGAAGAGTTCGCGAGACTAGAGCAACAGCGTGAGATCGAAGTCCGCCGGGCCGAACAGCAATCCAACATAGCCAGGGAGCAGGTCGAGAGGGAGCGAGAGGCCAAGGAAGCGGAAATCGCGGTCAAAAAACAGGTCGATCAAGCGCAAATATTGGCCGAGCGGGTTGTTGAAGAAGAACGTATTGCCAAGGACCTTCTCCTGAGAGAAAAAGATATCAGCAGCAAGAGCAAGATTGAGATTGCAGAGATCGCAAAGGAACGGCAAGCCAAGGAAGCGGAAATCACGGCGAAAAAACAAGTCGATCAAGCGCAAATTTCGGCCGAGCGGGTTGTTGAAGAAGAACGTATTGCCAAGGACCTTCTCGTAAAGGAAAAGGAAATCGCCAGGATGACTGCGATCGAAACGGCGGAGATCGAACGTCAAATGACTGTTGCGCTTTCCGATCAAGACCGTATTATTGCTATTGCCAATAAAACGAAAGAAGAATCTGGAGCCCAGGCGGAAGCAGAGAAAGTTCGTGCTTTGGCGGCCAAGGCCGAAGAGGAGGTGACGACTGCGCGACAGATCGAGATCGCTGAGCGCCAAAAGGCGATTGAACTTGTTGAGGCCCGCAAGAAAGCCGAACGTGAAGCGATTGCTGTCATTGAGGCGGCGGAAGCTAGGAAGAAGGCGGCGATTGGCCAGGCCGAGGCTGTTCGGATCATCGCCGACGGAGAGGCCGAAAAGGTCAAAATAGCCGCTCAAGCTGAAGCTGAAGCTGAGATCACACGGGTCCAGACCGCTGAGAAAAGGTATTCGGTGGACGCTACTGGAATTCGCGCTCTCCACGAGGCCGAAAACATCCTAGACCCGGGCAAAAGCGCCAGCCGGATCAAGATGGCAATCATCGAACACCTGGGTGAAATCATCCGCGAAAGTGTGAAACCGATGGAGAAAATCGAGGGCATCAAGATCCTGCACGTGGATGGACTTGGTTTCGGCGCGAGGGACGACGTCGAAGCTAGAGGACGAAAAGACTCGTCAGCGGGGCCCAGTGGGAACCTTGCCGATCAACTCGTGAACAGCGCTTTGCGCTATCGAAGCCAAGCCCCGCTGGTCGACGCGATATTGAGGGAAATAGGCATCAAGGGTGGTGACATCAACGGCCTGACAGCAGCAATCAAACCTGACTCCGAAATAGAGCCCAAGGGTGAAACGAAGAAGAAAGCGAAAGCCTCTATGAAATGAGATCTTAACAAATCAAACCGTTCGCTCGAAAATGCCTCGAAGAATGCTTATACAGACAGGCTAATAAAACCTGACCGTGCACACCAGATTCAAACCGCACCCGCCTTGGGCCGGTGGTTTGATCTTCCTATAGTCGTCGGGAACTCGGAATAGAGTATCATCAAGATCCTCTTCTTTTATGCTCGTCAGCTTTCGGTCCACAGCGCCGATTGGCGGACCATCGACTTGGATCATCTGAATAGGGTAGTCGAGCTTGCGGGCGACCCACACGATGATCTTGCCCCTGTATTTGTTGTGAAAGGCGATCTCATATTTGTCGCAGAGGTAACCATTGAGGTCCTCTTGGCCAATTTTGCGGCGGATTCCGATCTTTTTCAGAGCCTCCTCGTCCTGTCCAATCGGGGATTGGGCGGCGGCCGCGGGGAGCGGCGTGTAGGTCTTGGTTTCAGGATATAGAATAAACGTCTGTCCCTTTCCTGGACCCGTGATCAATATTTGTTTTTGCCCGAATACATCCACTGTCTCCTCCCGCATCTTCTCCCCTTTTACGTATAGCTTAACCTTTTGCTTTTGACCCAGCTGGTCAATGGTCGTCTCAGCCGTAAACTGAGCAGACCAACTCAGACCAACTAATGTCATCAGGGGGGTTGAGGCTACGAGAGCGACCACCCACTTTCGGCAAACCCGAATTTTCACGCTCGCCTCCATTCGCTGGCGTTAGGACGTAATAATCCTCCGTTCAAAATGGACAGATTCCCTGCGTATGATTTGGGCTTTTGCGATTCTCTCAGGCAAAAAAGCAGCGTAGCATGGAATCGAATCCATGTCCATACCTTTTCAACGATGGGACCGGATAATCGAGAGGGGCGTGAGCCTATTGTGCTAACAACAAAAAAGCAGCCAGGTCACATGACCTAACTGCTTGATATCATTGGCACGCCCGGCAGGATTCGAACCTGCGACCTGCGGATTCGAAGTCCGACGCTCTATCCAACTGAGCTACGGGCGCACATACTTGAAACAAAAATTGTGAATGGCAACTCCGCCGAGACACCGCCGATGAACTCCGAAACCAGGGTGAGTGATGGGACTCGAACCCACGACCTCTGGGGCCACAACCCAGTGCTCTAACCAACTGAGCTACACCCACCATACCTGAATATACTGGCGCGCCTGGCAGGACTCGAACCTGCAACCTACGGATTAGAAGTGCGCTGACGTGATAATAACAGGTAAAATCTAGTAATTCAAGTGAGACTAAAACCCATCGAGAAATCAGGAACTTATCTTGGATCAAAGAACAGAAATAATCAGAACGAAAAACCGTGAATCAAGGGGTTATGTTCTGCATGCTGTTGCCCAAGTGTTGCCCAAATCTCCTGCCTGGAATCAAAGAAATCAAAGAGAAGTTGACGCGTGGATTGACGGTGGGCACACGGATAGCTAATCCGTTGTGCAGTCTCTTGCCCCTTTATTCATGCGGGGTTCAGGAAGCTAGGGCAACGGATAGGCAACCGATTATGAGAAAAAAACGAGATCTCACGGCGTGGACAGAGACAGGAAAGAACTCGAAAGAGGGATAGAAACCGCCTTCAGGCTTTCGTGTTTGGCCTCAGAGAGAAGTTCGTGAGACACTCATAGAAATGTGTCAATCAAATTCAAAGACATCAGAATCTTTAAATGTCTCCCTCTACTGAATTTAGCGATATCCAGCCGATAACTTCACGATCCCGACTCCGGATAATCCCTCAGCCCTTCTGATCCACCAAAAACTCAAGAACCTCAGACTCCCCCCGGGCTTCAGACTTACCCCGTTTTTTGAAAAGCCTGACTCTGGATCGCAGTTGGGAGACAAGGACTTCCTCGACGCCGTTTATGTCAAAAAATCTATCAAAGGTGTCGAAAAGGCTTTGAACTTTTGCTTCTAACAACTTAACCCGCTCTCTCAGGTCCCGTGCGAGCTCGTGATAATTGATAGGGTGGAAACTCTGACCGTCTCTAAACCCTCCGCCTGGATTGCGTACAGGCCCTTCTGTGGCTGCATTCTCGACAATTCCCTGGACCATGGCATGAGTGATACCGTACTTCTTAGCTATCATCTTTCTTAGCTTCGCCCTGCCTTTCCGTCCTTCAACCTCAGGGATCCCTTCAAGTTATTCTTGAACGACTTACTGAGGAGTGGATTAAACGAATCAGACGCCAGACCAAATGGTGCAGGAACTACGGATGCCCTTCGTATTCGCCTCAGGATCAAAGCATGTTCACTCCGAATGGTTAGGCACGGACCAAGGCTTACACTCTTCTTGTATCCGTGCTACACGGCACTACAGGCGATTTTTCGAGCATAGTGTATTTATTCTCGACCGAAGCTTCCATGATTTGAACTGACATTTGGTGGAACGGAGTTTAGAGATGCTCTGACAGAATAAAAGAACTCAGGGGGTTGTTATTTGTGACGCAAATCAACAGATTCGGAGGGTGGCAAAACTGTTTAATACAGTTAGCAGGGGTGGCAGACCTTTGTGCGGTGTGCGTTATACGCGTAAGAAACCGC
>WVXP01000065.1:0-1077 GCA_011773445.1 Pseudomonadota bacterium
GTTTTGTAACCATCGTAGATCTGAGAAAAGCCGGAGAGCCTACTGCCGTTGCCATGATCATAAAAACGCAAGGTTTCGCACTCAGGACGATCGGAGCGAAGATGGTCATCTAAAAGGAGGGAACCATTGGAATACCAACGGGATAATCTGGAAAAGGTGGTGACATGAAGGAGCAATAGAGGCCATTAGGCCTTGACGATTTAAAGAATATTTGTATATTTGTTTATACGAATAAAAACATAAAAGGACCTAAGCATGGATCAGTTAATACAGCTCTTTAGAGCGCTTTCAGACGAAACGAGGCTTAGAATCGTGATGCTCCTGACGGAGGGAGAGCTCTGTGTTTGTGATTTGATGGCGGTCTTGGAAGAGCCTCAGTCCAAGGTGTCAAGGCATTTGACCTACCTAAAATATTCCGGCCTTACCAGCAGCAGACGGGTGGGGGTTTGGATGCACTATTCACTCAATGAACCTACAAATGGAATTTACAAAGCGCAGCTCAATCTCTTGAAGAAGCAATTGTCCCATCTCCCGCAATTCCGAAAGGACATGCAGAAATTGAAAGATCTTAAGAAACAGGGTGACTGCAAAGCATCGATCAAATTCCGGGCGGCTCGTTAATCTAAGATTCGTGGGGCGGGAAAGAGACATGCCATTCTCTCTCGCGGGCGAATTAACAGGAGAGGAGGACATGAAAGATGAATGAAGAACGGGTTAGTAAAAAACTTACTTTCTTGGATCGGTTTCTGACTCTATGGATCTTTTTGGCCATGTTTGTTGGTGTAGGCTGGGGATACCTGTTTACTGGCATCGTCGATTTCTGGAATCGATTCCAGGTAGACACCACCAACATTCCCATTGCAATCGGATTGATCCTGATGATGTATCCCCCTTTAGCTAAGGTGAGATACGAGGAGATGGGAGAGGTCTTTCGTAACTACAGAGTGCTCGGCCTCTCGCTGGTTCAGAACTGGATCATTGGTCCAATTCTGATGTTTATTCTGGCCATTGTCTTGTTGCGGGGATATCCCGAATACATGGTAGGTCTCATCATGATTGGCCTGGCTCGATGTATCG
>WVXP01000065.1:1164-7206 GCA_011773445.1 Pseudomonadota bacterium
TGCGGGCATTCTCTCCCGGCTGATTGGCCTTAAAACAAAAGGACGGGAGTGGTATGAGCAGAAATTTGTTCCGAAAATCAGTCCGATTACCCTTATTGCCCTTCTCTTCACCATCCTGGTCATGTTCTCCCTCAAGGGCGAATTCATTGTGAAGATACCGCTGGATGTTGTCCGCGTCGCGATCCCGTTGCTCGTCTATTTTGTCATTATGTTCCTCGTTTCCTTTTACATGGGCTGGCGTATTAGGGCCAACTATGCCCAGACTGCTACCATCGCCTTTACCGCGGCCTCGAACAACTTTGAGTTGGCCATTGCGGTGGCCGTTGCCGTCTTCGGGATCGCCTCGGGACAAGCCTTTGCCGCTGTCATCGGTCCCCTGGTCGAAGTTCCGGTACTGATCAGCCTGGTTAACGTTGCTCTGTGGTTCTCCAGGAGGTATTTCACCAAAACCGGAGAGTCAACGGCTGGATCCAAGGCTCATGTCCCGGAGGTAAAATATGCGAACCCGAAATGAATTAGGGACGGCCAACAGGGTAAAGAAAAAAGAGAAAAGGTAATGCAAATGGAAACCAGAAGGAAACGGGTTCTCTTTCTCTGCACCCATAATTCGTCCCGGAGCCAGATGGCGGAGGGCCTGCTCAGGTACTACGGGGGAACCCGGTTCGAGGTTTTCAGCGCGGGAACGTCCCCCTCCAGGGTTCACCCCATGGCCGTCGAGGTGATGGAAGAAAGGGGGATTGACCTAAAAGGGCACCGGTCGAAATCCATTGATGCATTCCTGGGGCAAGGCTTCGACTTCATCGTCACAACCTGCGACGATGCACGGGATAGGTGCCCGGTCTTTCCGGGTCAGGCAGAGAGGCTTCACTGGGGCCTTGAGGATCCCGCAGGGGCTGGGGGCTCGAGGGAGGAGAAACGCGAGGTCTTCCGCAGGGTTCGGGAAGAACTGGAAGAACTCATCCGCTCTCATTTCCTGGCTGACTCTCGCTAATCTTAGGTATTGGCAGGAGAAAGACACACTGAACGCTTTCGGACGAAGGGGGTGCATTCCCCAGGTAAGGTGTATTATGTTATTCCAAACTGAAAGGGACGGATATGGCCGATAACGATGCTGGCCGAGCACGATCTTCGATTAAATCCACCTCCAGCGACATCACCCTGGCTAACGTCTGGGACCATTTTCTCGCACGCTGGGGATTTAAACGCAACCACCATTTGGTCGAGCCGGGGCTTTATGCCCTGGGCAATCCGTCAGCGGACTCGCCTGTTTTTGTCACCGCCAATTACACGCTCAGCTTCGACGCTCTGCGGTCGGCATTAGCGGGAACTGACGGCTATATCATGGTGCTGGATACCAAGGGGATTAACGTCTGGTGCGCCGCCGGCAAGGGAACCTTTGGCACCGATGAGTTGGTACACCGGATCGATGCGACCGCCCTCCATAACGTCGTCAGCCACCGCGTGTTGATCTTGCCCCAACTGGGCGCACCGGGAGTTGCCGCCCACGAGGTCCTGAAGCGTTCGGGGTTTAAGGTTGAGTACGGCCCCGTGAGGGCCATCGACCTGCCGGAATACCTCAAGAACCATCGAGCAACAGCCGAGATGCGCCGGGTGCATTTCAACCTGCCGGATCGCCTGGTCCTGATTCCGGTGGATCTGGTTCATATCCTGCTACCCATGGTGATCGCTGCGGTCTTGGTGTTTTTCGTCCGCGGCATCCTTGCGTCTGCGGGCACGGTTGTGGCTATCCTGGCCGGCGCAGTTCTATTCCCCATCTTGCTTCCTCGGCTCCCAACATCAGACTTCAGCGTGAAGGGATTCATCCTGGGCGGTTTAGTGGCACTTCCATTCGCCCTGAGGATACTCCTGGACAACCCAGATTCAGCCTGGTGGCCGCGGGCCGGGTGGGCGCTGATCTTTCTGTTGGCGATGCCATCGGTGACGGCTTACCTTTCTTTGAACTTTACGGGATCGACACCGTTTACATCCAGAAGTGGAGTCAGGCGTGAGATATTTGCCTACACGCCTATCATGGCCTGGATGTTTGGGACGAGTATCCTGTTAGCAATCGCCCTTATTCTTATTCGAGGGTGGGGAGGTGGATAGGATGGTCAATTCATATAGGTCCAATACGCTTCAGTACGACCCCGAACTGTGCATTAACTGTGACATGTGCAGCATCGTCTGCCCCCATGGTGTTTTCGCATCGGGTGAACGGGTCGCCCTATTGATCCACCGTGAAGCATGCATGGAATGCGGGGCCTGTCAGGTCAACTGCCCGGCCTCGGCGATCGTGGTGGATAGCGGCGTGGGGTGTGCTGCTGCCATGATTCGAGCTGCCCTGACTGGCAGGAAAGAAGCCACGTGTGGCCCTCGGACCGGGTCGTCCCGCTGCTCCGAAGACAGGGAGACAGCGAGTTGCTGCGATACCGAGCGGGGATGAGCGTAGGGGTCTCCTCCTTTTTTCGATAGTTACCCCATCAAACCTCCAGGTCTTCTCAGTAACCAAAATCCACCGCCTAATTTAGGTATCAAAACTGAGATCAGCAGGTTATGGAGTATTCCTGATCACCAGGAAGGTATTAGATGCAAGGCGCCGAGGAGCGACGACTGAGGCGTATGGAGCAATACGCCGCAAGCCTGTCGAGAGCCTCAAGGTCGAACGAGAGGAGCGATCGAAGGCAACGCCGCAGATGATGCCTTGATGGTGGATCAGGGGTAAGCTATTGGCTATAGAACAGTTTGGTTTCAAAAAAGGGGATACGNNCATTATCCTGAGGAAAACCGAATTGGGGAAAAGGATGGTAAACAACAACGGGGGCATAAGGAATAATCTCGCAGAAAAAAAAGATTTCCCCGTCCCCCTTTTCGTGAACGAAGGGACCCCGAGGGAAAACTTGACCCCCGGGGTCTCTTGTTGACGTCACTTCTCCTCTCTTATTCCACTACCTTAACATCTGTGGCTTGAAGACCCTTTTCGCCTTCGGAGATCTCAAATTCGACTTCATCTCCCTCGTGAAGGGTCCTAAATCCTTCTTTGTTAATGGCGGAGAAGTGGACAAAGATGTCATCCCCATCTTCTCGAGTGATGAACCCGTAGCCCTTCTTCTCACTGAACCATTTAACCTGCCCTCTGGCCATTACAACTCACCTCCTTCCAATATAAATTCTCAGGTAAGTTGTAATGGCTTTCAGGTCTAGCATAAAGCCATAAAGTACGATGGTACATATACGATCTTTATCTATGATCCTTGAAAAACTCCTTACAACTTACACTACTGAGATTTATTCAACCATTTTTACCATAGAAAATCAAGGGAAATTTACGGAAACCCGGCACAAGTTGTTATGTGGTCTGGGCTGTTGGGTTCAGATCATCAAGGAATTCCATTTCTGCGATATATCGATTGAGGCTATCGGTGATACCAGGGATTTGGTTCGAAAGGTTCACGATCCGAAGCCTGCCCCTCAATTCCCAGAGTTTATTCTGGTTTTCCACAAACATCAGGTGGATGGCCTTCCTGGAAAAGAACTGGATACCCTTGAAATCGATCACCAATTTGTCCTGCACCCATTCAGTGGCCTCTTTAATCCCGTTGATGAATTCCTCAGCCGCCTTCAGGTCAAGGGAGCCCTCCAAGCGAACGAAGAGGGTTTTCAGCCGCTCATTACGGGTTATATGGACATTCAGGGCTTCGGTAATTCCTCGTACTGCTCGCTGACCTTTTTCGAGGGTCAAATGGTGAAGCGTGGGAATCAGGGTTTGTCTCTCCCTTATGGGGAACGAGGTATTCAGCTTATTGATAATTCTGGCAGCCATCGAGAGGCTGGCTTTTGGCTTGCGTCTGGCAACCTTCCTGAAGGTCAAATTGGTTGCCATGCGGGTGAAGAACCGCTGCTGGGGATGGACCAATCTTTTGATGATTGAACGGTATGAGTAAATCTCTCGGCAAACCCAATTGAAACCGTTTTGGAGGGTCTCCTCTGCCATCAGCTTCGGCCGAAACACCACCTCAGCCCCCGTGTATTTCGACCAATCCTTGTGCAATATCCGGCCCTCGGTCTCCATGCGATCAAAAAATGGGGTTCCCGGCAGAGGTATGAGAATAAAGGAACAAGGAGCTTCAATCTTCGTCTTCTCACAGAAACGAACGGTCCGTTCAAAAACACCTTCATCATCGTGGTCAAATCCGAAAATCAGGCCGGCCAAAACCATGATGCCGTAGTCGTGAATCTTTTTCAGGGAATCTTCGTATTCGTTCACTTTATTGAATGACTTATGGGCGGCCCAGAGGTTTTCAGGGGATAATGACTCAATGCCCAAAAAGAGAGACACACACCCGCTCTTGGCGGCCAGTTTGAGGAGTTCATCGTTCTTGGCAATGGTGATGCTCGATTGACCGGCCCACTGTTTCTTGAGCGGGATCAATTTCGTGAACAGCTCCCTGGCGTAGCTCGGATTTCCCGTGATGTTGTCATCGACAAAGACGATAAAATCATCCTTCAGGCATTTTACCTCCTCAACCACTTCATCTACGGGCCGGAACCGGTAGGTGTTTCCAAAAAATTGGGTAACGTAACAGAAATCGCACTTGAAAGGACACCCCCTGGATGTTTGAGCGCAACTGGTGGTCATGTAAGCATCCTGCTTCAACAAATCCAGCCTGGGATGAACCGCAGACTTCATCGAGCAAAATTCTTTCGCCCGATAAAAGGGCTTGAGGCCTCCCCTCCCGACGTCGCCCAAAAGATCCTTCCAAACATTCTCGGCCTCTCCAATAACCACTGCATCGACATGGGCTTTGGCCTCTTCCGGTAAAGCCGAGGCATGGGGGCCACCCATAACCACGGGTATTCCCCGATGTCTGAAAGCTTGGGCAATTTTATAGGCCCTTTGGGCATGAATCGTCATTCCCGTGATGCCCACAAGATCGACATCTTCCTCAAAGTCAACAGGTTCCACGTTTTCATCCGTGATGGCTACGTCGATGCCTTGCGGCGTCAAGGCCGCTAACGTAGTGAGGCTTAGGTGGGCAAACCAGAGGTTCTTCAATTCCCTCCGGGAATGCCGCAACAGAGAATCTTCAGAAGCTGGGTCTACCAATCTGATCTTCACATTCTTAATCCTTTCTTTTCTCTTGATCTCCTAACAGTGCCACAAGTTCATTGAATTTTCCAGTTTTTTTTATTAATTGCATTGTTTTCTCTCAAGAGAATGGTCGAAAAAATATTTTGAGCAGCGAAGAGCGACTTTTTATGTGATCTCTGAAAAAGATATTGACAGAAAAATTTTTCTGGGTTATACGGGAGATGCAAAAGAGGCAAGTGCTTGGGTCCAGGGAAGACGGTGAGAATCCGTCGTGGCCCCGCCGCTGTGAGTGGGGACGAAAGCCACACGTAGTTGCCACTGTCCTGATTCTTAGAAGGACGGGAAGGCGTGGCAAGTAGGACGATCCACAAGCCAGAAAACCTGCCCATGACATTGCTCCATGGAAATTCCTCGATGGGTGGGAATATGGAGTCGACAACCGGAGTTAGCCTGATCATGTGTGAGGGGTCAGGCTTTTTTTGTCTCTTAACAGCCTTTGGGGTACCCTCCTGTTGCCAATCTCCTTTTCCGCCTGAATTTCCAAGCACGCGTTTAGGATGTTTCTCCACGATTTCTTGATTTTTCATCTTTTACTATTTCTTCTTCACAATGCATCGATGGAATGGGTGCAAGAAACTATCTTCAACGGAAAAAGAAGGGGCTAGACATGAAGGGAATGGATAGATTCGTTTATTGGGTCATTTTCACGGTAGTCTCATCATTAGATCGATTGGGGAAATTTCCTCGCACACCCCATGGAAGGAGGTTCACCCCAAAGATACTGGTGATCGTTTTTTGGACGGGCCTGCTTTTGCTAACACCGGGCTACAATCCAGGTCAGACCTCGGCTGAGGAAAAGGAGGAGGTTCCCGTCCTTCAAGAGGTGGTGGTAACGGCGACGCGACAGGAGGAGGAGATCCGAAAGATTCCTGCCAATGTTACCGTGATCACCG
>WVXP01000065.1:7211-7748 GCA_011773445.1 Pseudomonadota bacterium
CGTAATCACCGAGGAAGACATCGAGAACTCAAACGCAAAAACCGTGTTGGATCTGCTCCGGTCTGAAGAGGGGATCGTAGTGAGAGATCTCCTTGGAAACGGGAAGACAGCCCAGATGGACCTGCGCGGATTCGGAGAAACAGGCCCCTTTAACACTTTGGTGATAGTGGACGGACGGCGTGTCAATGAGATTGATCTCAGCGGGGCCGATTGGGCGCAAATTCCTCTGGAGCAGATCGAGCGTATAGAAATCGTTCGTGGGACCGGGACCGTGCTCTATGGCGATAATGCGGTGGGGGGGGTGATCAATATCATAACGAAGCCCCCAGCCGAGAAGTTGACCGCCACGGTTGGAACCATTGCTGGGAGCTACGAGCGCATCAAGGGACAGGTCTCTGTCGGCGGTGGGTACGAGAATATCGCAGGCTCCCTCTATGCCAGCTATGAGTCCACCGATGGATACCGAAGAAACAACGAATTCCGGACGAGGGACGTGGGTGGAAAGATCGTCTTCGACCCCACGGAATATCTCAGTTT
>WVXP01000112.1:0-2292 GCA_011773445.1 Pseudomonadota bacterium
AAGGAGGAGGCTGAGCAGCTCCTCGAACACGAGGCCGACGCCCTCCAGCATTTTCGAGCAATCCTCGACCGAAAGATCTCAGCCATGCGGATTCGTTGTCATGGTGATTACCACCTGGGACAGGTACTTTACACGGGGAAGGATTTCGTGATCATCGATTTCGAGGGAGAGCCGGCCCATCCCCTTTCCGAACGTCGGCTCAAACGTTCCCCCTTGAGAGATTTAGCGGGTATGCTCCGTTCCTTTGATTATGCTGCCTATGTGGGGCTATTTGCCCAAGAGTCGAGTGGTTTGGTTCGGGCGGAGGATCTTGGGTATCTCGAGTTGTGGGCACGTTCGTGGTCTCTCTGGGTATGTGTCACCTTTTTGAAGGCCTATCTCCAGGTGATGGTTCAGACACCCATCCTTCCGCGGGACCCTGGCGAACTTCGCGTCCTCTTGGATCTCTACCTTCTGGAAAAAGCCATCTACGAGTTGGGCTATGAGCTGAATAACCGTCCCAATTGGACAAAAATTCCCCTGCGAGGCATTCTGAAATTACTTGAACCTGCAACTTAATTTGGATTAGACCGGNNGGAAGCCGGTGCTTGACAGGGTGAGCCTCCTTACAGACGACGACATCTACCTCTTCAATGAGGGAAATCATTTTCGGCTATATGAGAAACTCGGTGCCCATCCCATGGTGTCACAGGGTATGGCGGGAACCTATTTTGCGGTATGGGCGCCAAACGCCGAACAGGTATTCGTCATGGGGGATTTCAACGGCTGGGATAAGATGAGTCACCCACTAAAGGCGAGGGCCCATTCTGGTATCTGGGAAGGGTTTATATCTGGCATGACGATGGGTTCCCATTACAAATACCACATCAGATCGCAGTACAAGGGGTATAGGGTAGACAAGGCGGATCCTTTTGCACTTTACAACGAGGTGCCGCCTCNNGAAGAGGGAAATCGCCCACTCACGTATCGAGAAATTGCCCCAAAACTCGCTGAATACGTTCTGGAAATGGGGTTCACTCACGTCGAGTTTCTCCCGGTTATGGAACACCCCTTCTATGGCTCGTGGGGGTATGAATCCCTCGGGTACTTTGCGCCAACCAGCCGCTATGGGCAGCCTCAGGACTTCATGTTCCTCATCGACCTATTGCATCAGCACGGAATCGGCGTCATCTTAGATTGGGTCCCCTCACATTTTCCTAACGATGAGCACGGGTTCGGCTTTTTCGATGGAACCCATCTTTTCGAGCACGACGATCCTCGAAAAGGCATTCATCCAGATTGGAATAGCTTTATCTTCAACTATAGTCGCAATGAGGTGAGAAGTTTTCTCATGAGCAGCGCCTTATTCTGGTTGGATGTCTTCCATGCAGACGGCCTGCGCGTAGATGCCGTCGCCTCGATGCTTTATCTGGATTACTCTCGGCGAGAGGGAGAATGGATCGCCAATCGGTATGGTGGGAAAGAAAACCTGGATGCTATAGGGTTTCTGAGACGTTTTAATGAGGAAGTCTATCGGGACTTCCCTGATGTGCAGACCATTGCCGAAGAGTCGACAGCCTGGCCGATGGTCTCTCGGCCGACCTATGCCGGGGGGCTGGGATTCGGCATGAAATGGGATATGGGTTGGATGCATGATACATTGGACTACATGTCCCAGGACCCCATCTTCCGGAAATACCACCACAACAAGACCACCTTTCGGCTTCTTTACGCTTTCCAGGAGAACTTCGTTCTTACTCTCTCTCACGATGAGGTCGTGCATGGTAAGGGGTCTCTTTTGGGGAAGATGCCCGGTGACGAGTGGCAGAAGTTTGCAAATTTGAGGCTCCTTTTCGGTTACATGTATGCCCAGGCCGGCAAGAAACTGCTTTTTATGGGTGGTGAGTTCGGCCAATGGCGCGAATGGAATCATGAAGAAAGCCTCGACTGGCATCTGCTGGATTATCCGCTTCATGCCGGGCTCAGACAGTGGATGAGAGATCTGAATAGACTCTATCGGAGCGAACAGGCTCTCCACGAACTCGATTTTGAGTCTGCTGGCTTTGAGTGGATCGACTGTAACGATTCCGAGCATAGCGTCCTGAGTCTGCTCCGCAGGGCGCGCTCGACGGACGAAAGCGTCATTGTCGTTTGCAATTTCACCCCCCTTCCCCGATTCAACTATCGAATTGGTGCTTCGTCCGGAGGGTACTGGCGGGAGATATTGAACAGCGACGGTCAGAACTATGGCGGGAGTGGCCACGGCAATCTCGGTGGTGTTGAAGCGTCTCCAGTCCCGACCCATGGCCGGCC
>WVXP01000112.1:2313-5011 GCA_011773445.1 Pseudomonadota bacterium
TTAGCCATTCCATGCGTGGAGTAGGAGATTTCAGAGACCAGGCTTGATCTGGTGAACACGAGGATAGCCAAATGGCCAGAGATCTGCCATCAATGAAAAGAGATGCCATTGAGATCTTCAATGCTGCTGTGTCGGCCGTTGAGCCGTCGGCGGCTGTCAAGAGGTTTCTCAAGGCAAAAGGGAATACGCTGACCGTATCAGGACATCATTATGATTTGAGAGAGATCGCGCATATCTATGTTGTCGGTGCGGGTAAGGCAAGTGCCGCCATGGCCAAAGCCATCGAGGATCTCATGATGGCGAGAATCACTGATGGAGCAGTGACCGTGAAGTACGGCTACGTGGCCGACCTTAGAAGAATAAGGTTGACCGAGGCAGGACATCCAGTTCCCGATGAAAACGGTGTCCGGGGGAGCGAGAGAATTGTGGAGGTTCTCAGAAAGGCAACGGGAGAAGATATCGTCATCGGTCTGATGTCAGGCGGTGGGTCAGCATTGACTCCCTTGCCCGTGGAAGGCATCTCTTTGGCCGACAAGCAAACGTTGACACGGTCCCTCCTCAACTGTGGGGCCACGATCCACGAGATCAATTCGATGAGAAAACACCTTTCTCGAATCAAGGGGGGCGGCCTGGCCCGCTTGGCTTACCCGGCTTTGGTTATTAATCTGATGCTATCTGATGTGATCGGGGACCCCGTTGAGGTTATCGCCTCAGGCCCCTGCGTTCCAGATCCGTCCACCTTCAAAGACTGCCAGGAGATTGTTGAAAAATATGGTCTCAGCGACAAGCTTCCGTTCCCTGTCCTCGAATACATACGAGAGGGCGTCGAAGGCAGGGTGCCTGAGACCCCGAAACCGGGTGATCCTCTTTTCGAAAAGGTGCAGAATACAGTTATCGGAAGTAACATCGTGGCAGTGAAAGCAGCTGAGAAAAAGGCAAAGCAGCTGGGTTATCACACCCGAATTCTCTCTACTTTCATTGAAGGGGAGACCCGTGAGGTTGCCAAGGTGCACAGCGCTGTGGCCAAAGAGATTCATAAAACTGGAAATCCTGTGGAGCCTCCGGCCTGCGTGATCACCGGCGGAGAGACAACGGTCACGATTCGCGGCTCTGGCCTCGGGGGTCGAAATCAGGAGTTTGCCCTGGCCTCTGTGTCAGAGATCTCCGGGCTGGATCACACCGTCGTCTTGAGTGGGGGAACCGATGGATCTGACGGACCGACCGACGCGGCCGGAGCGATTGCCGACAGCACCACCTGGGAAAAGGCAAAGAATTCGGGTCTCGATCCGAAAGCTTACCTCGACAATAACGATTCGCACAACTTCTTCGAGGGAGTTGGTGATCTATTGATCACAGGGCCCACAAATACCAATGTCATGGATGTCAGGATCATTCTAGCAGATCCGGCGGAAAAGACATGATGTCGCGTCCTGAACAGAGATCGGATCTCGGGGGCACGTGAGAATGTCAGGCCAATTTATGATTTTCTCTTCTCTTCAGTTTCCAGAATCCTCGGGTATCGCATCCGTGTCGTTGATGAGTGCCAGTACGAAAGAGGCCTGGGGATTAATAGAAAAGCAATTTTCCCTGTGACATGGAAAGACGAAAGGAGGTCGTATATGGCTGATTTTCACCAAGAGGGGATTATCACAACACTCCATGCCCTGTATGAGACTTTTGACCGGGAAGCGTATCTGGCAAATCTGGAGAAAAAGCTGGAGAATTACTCTCAGCATCTCCGGATCAGCCTGCTACTTCCGTCTCTCTACTCGGAAATCGAGAACCCTCAGGTGCTAGACCGAATCATCGAGGAGATCCAAAGGGTGCGCTACCTCCACAATGTCGTGGTGGCCCTGGGGGGAGCCCCAGAAGAGGCCAAATTCAGGGAAGCCAAAGAATACTTTGGCAGGCTTCGCGCTCCAGACCGCGATCTGAAGGTTGTCTGGGTAGACGGGCCTCGCCTACAAAGGGTTTTTCGAGAGATCCAGAAACGGGATATTCCGACTGGGGTCCAGGGGAAGGGGCAATCGGTCTGGATCACCCTGGGATATCTTTTCGCCCGGGAGGATTCAGAGGTAATCGCTCTTCATGATTGTGACATCGTTACTTACAACCGGGTTCTTCTGGGGCGGCTCATCGAGCCGACGGCCAATCCCAACAATGACTTCGAGTTCTGCAAGGGCTACTATGCCCGTATCTCCCCACAAGAGCGTGCCATGAAAGGAAGGGTTACGAGGCTCTTCGTCACGCCCTTTGTGGATGCCATGCAACAGATCATGCACCAGAGGGGATTTCACGAACTGGAAAATTTCTTCAGCTACCACCGGAGTTTCGACTACCCCCTGGCAGGAGAGTTCAGTTTCCTGGCACGTTTGGCCAGGGGTATTAACATTGCCTACGACTGGGGACTGGAGGTGAGCACGCTCTCGGAGACCTATCAGCGGGTTATTCATCGGAAAATCGCCCAGATTGACCTGGCGCCCAACTATGAGCACAAGCATCAAGTTCTTTCTCCTGACGATGCCAGACGGGGGCTTCATCGCATGGTCGTGGATATCGGCAAATTCTATCTCAACTACATTCGCTCGAACGGGGTTCCGCTGGACGACCCCTTCGTCGACATGATCCAGCAGACCTACTATCAGAATGCCCTGATATTCATCAAAAGATACAGTGATGATGCTGAGGTGAACGACCT
>WVXP01000149.1:0-14276 GCA_011773445.1 Pseudomonadota bacterium
TCGGTCTTGTGGCACTCGTTACACTCCTTGATCGAGAGGTCCTGGTAGTCCCCATGGGGCTCAATGGCCGCCATGAGCAGGCCGGCACCGACCAAAAAGGACGCTATACTCACAAAGATCGGCTTTCGTATCAATATGATTCCTCCTCCAGGGTTGCCTGGAATCAAAATGCGATCTCCAGCGACGACCACCCAGAAAAGTTATAATCCTGAGTGGCGCTTTCGGTGTTCTGAACATGCAAGGCCAAAGAGACCTTCTTGCTAAAATAGTAACGCCCTGCGAGCCAGTATTTCGTGGCGATTTCGTCGCTCGTCATAGTGTATCTTTCGTAGATATCATAGTCAATTCCCGCTGCAAGGTCGAGCCTGTTGTCCAAAAACGGACGGTCTGCTGCGAGCGAAAACCCCACAAGATCACCGGGATAGCCTTCTCGAACCAAGACAGAACCGTTGAGACGGACATCCTCGACCTTGAGGTGCGTCCCGGCCTCGAACAGGTGGGCGTCGTCATCGTCGGCATCCTCCAGGTCAAAGTACTCCCCGGTGTAGCCTCCATAAAAGGAAAGGCGGTCAGAGACATAATAGTCCACATAGAGGCTTCCTGATTGAAACCGGCTGGCCGCAAAGGCGACATAGATGCTCGTAGCATCAAAGGTCGGGTAAGAGGTGAAATACTCGCCGCGGATGGTCCATTTGTCATTCGGAAAGACTTTGATCCCTGCCAGAAGTTCGCTCAGCTCCTCACTGATGATGTCATATCGCCCCTGCGAGTAGACCCTGGATAGCTCCTTGATATTGTAACCAACGTCATAACCCAAAGTGCGGCGGGCGAGATCATCTTCATCGTATTTTTCCGAATAGCTGATATTCAGATTGAGATCCTCCACACTCCTGAGATAGACCTGGCCGCCCCAAGCAAGATCACCCGATTGGGTGAGCTCATCGAACTCATCAAAGATGACATCCCGACCCCCCAGCAGAACCACCCCGACCGGACCCAAATTCTTGAAGTCCACCTCGGCACCATCGATAATCGAGGAGCCTGCAACAAGGTTGGTCCACGTGCGGCCCGCCCTCAGGTCAACCCGGTCCTTCCACACATCCCTCCAGTCCATGTACAGATAGTAGAGCCGTCCATTGAAGTCCTCATCCTCATCGTCAGCTACCTCGTTATACCCATAACGACCATACCCAAAGACCGAGATATTTTGATCCTTCACCACATCCAGTGCCCCAAGGCGCAAGTACTGGTAAGCCGAGAATTTGGTGTCCCGATCGATCAGGTCCTGCCACCAGGCAAACTCGGTCGTTGTTCGGCCAAACAGCTCTATCCCATAGCAAGGCCGCGTAACAACCACCACCGTTACCGTTAGGATTAAGAGGGATAATGGGACTCTCGCTCTCATTCTCACTCCTTTTGACAGAGTTCCACGGCCGAGGATGATTTCTCCTCCATTTGTTGGCTTAGTTTGGTTTGATGTGAGCCCAGAGATCCTCTATTTCTGTATCAAAGATCAGGCTTCTGAAGCGGTCAACGGTCAATGTTATGGAGCAATGACTATGCCACTTTGGAACTTAAGCAAAAGTTAAAGAAAACAGCTGGTTAGGTGGTTGTAGAATGCTGTTTATGGTCCTTTTGTGCGCGATATTGCCCACAACGCTGCGCCATTTCGCACATCTTCTCTTTCCGGCACCCTTCGATAGTCTTACCTGGGTCGCTGGCCGTCGCCGCATAAACCCAGATGAAACCTCGCTATTTTCCTTCAACTGTGCTCAATTTCCCGGATGCGTTCCTTTCTGTTCCGAAGTGGATTCTATGGTACGACGCTTGCATCTTTGTAACCAGTTCAGGTCCCTTCACGAGGATTTGCGAGTCCGGCTGCCTAGGCGGCCTGCTTTATGAAAAACGCAAAAATCTTCTTGTCGATGATGAGAGCTTGATCCTCTGAAGCCTGGAGGAGCTTCTCCCAAAGGAGGGTTATGAAATTTATGGCGCGGGAAGGGGGGAGGAAGCGCTGCAACTTGGGGATGCCGGGAGTATAAAGTGGCTCGAATTCCGGTCGATTTGATGCAATGATCGGAGAAGGAGGACAGGGTGAATGGAGGGTAAAAAGATCCTCGTGGCTGAGGACGAGCCAAATATCCTGAGATCTTTAAGATTGGTCTTAGAGGAGGCAGGGTATCATGTCCTTACGGCCAAGGATGGTGAGGAGGCATTCAGCAAGACAAGAGACGAAAAACCGGACTTATTGATTTTGGATATCAAGATGAACAAGATGAATGGCTACGAAGTCTATGAGAGGCTTCAGTCCGACGTCTTTCCCAGAGGCATGCCCATCGTGGTGGTGACCTCCCTGGGCGATGAAGATGAAAAGCTTGAAGCGCTGAAGTCGCGTATCGCCACCGTGATTACCAAGCCGTTTAGTCCTTACTCCGTAGTTGACAAAGTCACTGAGCTCCTCAGAACTATCTAGAGACGTCATAGCAGATAGAGCGTTGCCTTTTCCCGAAAGCCCATCAATTACGCTTTCCGCAAATTTCCGCGAGAAAGACCCATACCACTGCACATCTCCATCCTGTCATCTCTCTGTAAACAAGAATGCCATGCAACCCAATCACATTCACCCGCCCCTTTCCGTGTTCATTGTGCTTTCATCTCACAGCTCCGGCAGGCCGCGGTCGTGTAAAAACCCATATGACGTCCAAGTTCAAACGTATCAAACGGCTACGTCCACTCGTGTCCCGCCGGACATCAGTCGGAGTCTCCCTGACGATCATCCGTAAACTTCTCCTTTGTTCCTTCAACTCGTTATGGCGCTCCTTACGTGCTTTCAGGCGCTGGATTTCGTCTCAGCTCCGCAGCCGTCATTCTGTGCGTATCGGCTTTCGTCAGGGTCAGCAGCATCCAGTTCGTTGAGCTACCTTTCGATCTTCGCCTCGATTTCTTCCAGCTTCTCCTTAAGCTTCCCCTTGGTCAAGTTACGCGGTTTGCCGTTGACAGCCTTGGATTTACTGCCGTCAATGGCAATCAATTCGCCACCGAAAAGCGCCTGTTCCCCCGACAAAAGGACACGTTCACCAAAAATCGGCTTAAATGGCTTGATGTTGTCTTTTCGGAAGTCAGCCATCGTCGTGAGGTCTTGTCTCAGTTTCCGTAGCTGCCATATAAGTTCCACGTGACGATGTGTTTGCTTTTCAAGCCGGCGACAGCAGCGAATACGATTCGAATCACCCTAGGATGTTGTTCGCGTGGCGTACCTTGGATGTACTCCATTTAACGCCTCCTCCTTTGACCCAGGCATCTTATCTGATATAGTTAGAGAAACATCGATGGCTGCTACGATTGTTATCCCGGGCTCTTGGGAATTTCCGACCATCCCGTTCGGATCGATCTCAAGGATCCGGTGAGGCTATCACCGGATCTGCCCAGGATAGAAGATGGGATGATCACTTGTATTACATGCCATGAACCCCATCGCAGTCTGGATGAGTATCTTCTGCGGAAAAACTGGAAGAGAGAGCTCTGCTTGTCTTCCCATAATCCCAAGAACCGATAAAGGGGATGAAAAATGTACCAAAATAGCGTGCGGCGAATCCACGTTACGGGGCCAAAACATCGAATTGGCATCAACATCGGGAGGATAGCCGATGGCGACTTCACTAGGCGGCTCATGTTCCACAGCCGCGCTGAGTTCCACGAACTTGCCGATGAGCTGCACAGAATGGTAAGTAACTTCATTGAAAGGGTCATCCGTCCTCAAACACAGAATTCGGCCGTCTCTCCGCAAGCCCAAATAGCGATCGCCTGAGTCAAAGAGGGTGGGGAAGCAGGGAAGATTCAGAAAAGCGTCGAGGATCTTGTAAAGGAGACCCGTAGCCTGGAAGAGGGGTTCAAGTGGTTCAAGACGGTTGAGTATGAAGCGTAGCATGGAGAGAGGAAAGTTCACGGTGGAAATTCCAAAAAAGGCATGGACGAAGACGGTTGTCCTCATCGGGCTCGTGATTCTCGTTCTTTCTGCGTGCGAGAGAGAGAAACAAGAGCCAAAAACTGAAGGGACGCAGGAAGTAAAAGAACGGATCCGGGTCCTGGGGTCGGCCTCGGTCGTTCCCCTGGTCAGACTGCTGGCTCAGGAATTTGAAAGATACCATCCCGAAGTGGAGATGGTCTTTCTTCCGGAAACCCATACAAAAGGCGGCTTGGCGGCAACACGCGAAGGCGACGCAGACATTGGGTTACTCTCCAGAGGGCTCACGCCCGAAGAGTCGAAGTTTGGTCTCCAGTACCTGCACCTCACCCAGGATGGTTTGGTATTTGCCACCCACAAAGGTGTAAGGCTTGAGAATGTCACCCGCCAGCAATTGATAGAGATTTACTCGGGGAAGATCACCAATTGGCAACAAGTGGGAGGAGAGAATAAGCCTATTACGGTCCTCGATAGACCGGAGCACACCTCCCCGAAGATCACCCTGAGAAGTCAGCTTTTCGGTGAAGACACGGGAGTTACGAAAAGTGCTGTCCTTCTTGAGCGGCCGAGCCAGATGAGCGAATCTCTTACGGCCATACCCTACTCTATCGGATACACCTCTCTGGGAGAGGTCTTCTCCTCGGATTTGGACGTCAACGTCCTCAATGTCGATGGGATTCATCCGACTCCTTCCAATGTGAAAAAAAACCTGTATCCCTTCTCGAGGCCTTTTGGCATCGTCATCAATCCGACCCCCAGTCGAGAGGTGATGAAATTCGTTGATTTTGTTTACAGTAACTCAGCGCTAAGATTGATTGAAGCCAACGGCTATACACCGATTATGAGTCATTTCGTAATCGCAACCATACCGGAGCGTAACATCCTCAGGCAGGAAGAACGGTATCGTCCTCTTGTGAATTATCTTTCACAGAAGCTCGGGTCCCCGGTAAAGATCGGGCTCAGGCATCTTCCGAGTTATCAAGAAATCGTCGACGAGTTCCTTGACGGGCGTGTAAATGCTGCGTTCTTTGGAAGCTTCGTCTACGCCCTCACACACGCAAAAGTGGGTGTAGATGCTGTGGCGCGTCCAGTCAAAGATGGGATATCTCAATATCGCGGCCTCATCTTTGCCCGTAAGGATAGCGGGATCCGGGATTGGAGAGATCTGAAAGGACGAAATTTTGCCATGATCAGGGCAACGACGGCAGGGGAGATCTTTCCAAGGATGTTCCTTAAGGATCAGGGGGTGGAGAACGTTGAAGACTATTTTGGGGCAATTCAGTATGTGGGAAGCCACGATGTGGCGATATTGAAGGTCCTATACGGAGAGATCGAGGCCGGCGCGGCGAAAGATCTGATCTTTGAGAAGCTCGCTCGAGAGGACCCCACGATTGAGCGGGAGCTCGTCATCCTGGCCGAATCCGATCCGGTGCCCGAGAACGCCCTCGTGATTCGAAGAGACATTGATTTTGTCTGCTTCAACTGCCATCAGCCGACAGCAGGGAAGGGAGGAGAGAAGCTTCAGCTGGAGAAGAACTATTCAGTCAATTTGAGAAACAGACTCAAAGAAATTCTCTTGACCCTTTCCAAATCACCTGAAGGAAGGGAAATTCTGCGGAACTTCGGTGCTGACAGATTCGTCGAGACGACCCATGACGATTATCGGGAACTCTACCGGATGATCGAGGATCTGGGAATCGATCTGAGGGGCTATCCTTACGGAAAAAAAAGTGAAACATAGAGGTCATTCAGGATGTTTTTCAAAGAGTTTCTCAACAGGCAGAACAGAATTCATCTCAAAATTATCGTGACCTTCTTGTGCTTCGTACTCTTCTTCGCCATTGCTCAGACTCTGTGGACTACCAGAAGGATGAGCAGAGACTTTGAGGCCCATACGACTAATCGTCTCCACGGTTACACCCGCCTTCTCAATGAAGTCATCAAGGAGCACGAGGATAAGGTCTCCTTCTATGCTCAGTTCATGGCAGACGTGACGAAGCTCTCGGATGAACTCACAGATACGGGCGTCGGCCGGTCTGTGCTCATATATCTTCTGGACTCGCTCAAAAAGGACCGCGTCAGAATACGCCTCTATCGAGGATTTACCACTGATCAAGAAAGGAGGAGGCTGGTACGGAAAGGGCTTCTCGGAATTCGCACCACAACACTCGTTGAGGAGCATACCCATGGAAAGTCTGTATTGAACATCGCCGCCGTAGCGCCGATTGAGAGGGCGGGGGATATCCGAGAGGTCATAATCGCTGAATATCCGCTGGATCATGAATTTTTGAGAGCAGTTGAGAAAAAGACTGGAGCAGATTTTACCTTGATTTACAAGGGCCGATTATTCTCGAGCACCATCACGGCTCCTCTTTACAATGAGTCCCTATTTGACCTCCTCGATGAAACACTCCAAAGGGAGATTGTCAGTGGGAGGGGGACGGTGATCAGGGATGTACCCGATCCGAGTAATCCGCGGAAAATTGTCTTTAACCCCCTCTCTGTCAATTTCAAGAACCTCGGCATTTACGCGGTCTCCGAATCTTTGAGACAGGTCCTGCTCAATAAGAGAAGAATCGTATTCCAAAACATCCTGATCACAGCGATCATCCTCATAGGCGTGGTCCTTCTCTACAACCTCATCTTGAGTCGGATCACGCAGCCGATCATGGACCTTTCTTCAGCAAGTAAGCAAGTCGCAGAGGGTAACCTGGATGTGAGGGTCGCCGTTAAGACAAAAGACGAGATCGGTCGGTTGGGAGAGAGTTTCAATGTCATGGTGAACCAACTGAGACAATCCCAGGATGAAGCAAAAAAGCGGATGGATGAACTCTCCCGTCTCTACCAAAAGGTCACCGATGAGAGAAACATCAGCAAATCCATTCTCGACAATTTGAGCAGTGGGGTCATCCTATTCGACTCGGATCAGCGGGTGGTGCTCATCAATCCGACTGCTCAGCAGTGGTTAGGAATCAAGGAGGGCCAAATCAAGGGGCGCCAGATTGTCGGAAAGCCGAAAGACCCCTCGCTTGAGCCTCTCTACATGCTCGCGATGATACAACCGATCGAGAACCTGATCCAGTGCTGGAAACACTTTGACTACGACAAAGGAGGATGTCCCGCATTCAGGAGTGATGATCCACATTGCTGGCTAACGTCTGGAACTTTCCACCGTGATGAAATCGCCGCAAAACACACCGAAAAATCCAAGGAGTGCGCTGAGTGTGATGTTTATCAGCGGTTCCGTACGTCCTTGAGTGCAAAGAGGGAAGTGAAGTTCGAAGAGGTGGAGCTAACAAAACCGCAACACCGGGTATTGAAGGTCGCTGTTTCACCGGTATTCGATGAGCATGAAAAGTTTCTTGGACGGATCAACGTATTCAGTGATGTCACTTCGGAAAGAGAGATCGATCGTTTGAAGACGGAGTTTGTCTCACTGGTTTCTCATGAGCTCAGGACACCGCTATCGTCGATCAAGGCCTATGCCGAGATCTTGTTGAAGAGGCCGGACCGCGATAGGGGCCAACAGGTCGAGTTCCTGAGTATCATTAATGATGAAACCGATCGTCTGACCCGCTTGATTAACGACATATTGAACATCACAAAGATCGAGGAAAGGGGAGTCGACTTAGAAAAGAAACCCCTCAACATGCCCCAGATTATCGACAAGTCGATATCGGCTTTCCGCTCCTATGCACAGAAGAAGAATATTGAAATCGAGATGAAGGTTGAAAACCGTATCCCGAAGGCATGGGCGGACGAGGACACTTTACTCCAAGTCCTGGCAAACCTTCTGAACAACGCCATTAAATACACCCCTCAGAGTGGGGAAATTCAGATTTCTGCTGCTCGCCTACGGGTCGATTCACGCGCCTCGAAAGAGATAGAAGTCAAGGTCAAAGACAATGGCATCGGCATTCCAACTCAACACCTGGACAGAATTTTCGACAGATTCTACAGAATCGCCCGACCCCAAGGCGGAGATGAGACCGGCACAGGTTTAGGATTGTATTTTTGCAAATACATTGTGGAAAGGCATGGCGGACGAATCCGGGCAGAGAGCATAGAAGGAGAGGGAACCACATTCGCGTTTACCCTGCCGATCGCGAAAAAGAGCAGAATCAGGATCAAGCCGATATCTGATGTTCATCCTGCTAACCAACGTCCATATCGGGGGGAGTTGCGGGAGAAGGCCTCTTTTCTCGTCGTTGATGACGAGAAAAGAATCAGGGATTTCCTGAGATATTATCTCCAAGAGGCGGGCTTCACCGTGTATGAGGCCGAAAACGGAATCCAGGCTCTTGAACTGGCGAGGACGATGAACCCAACTGCGATTCTTCTCGACGCAGTCATGCCGGGTATGGACGGATACGCCGTATTGAAGGCTCTGAAAGAGGACGAGAAAACCAAAGACATCTCGGTCATTGTCCTTTCTGGAGCCGAGGATTCGAAGGTAGCGATGGGATTGGGTGCAGCGGATTACCTTGTTAAACCCGTAGACGGAGAGACGCTGAACAGGGCTATTCGTGATATTTTGGCTAAGGCTACGGATAGCATCAATCTTGATGAAGCTAACGTTGAGGCGTGAAAGACCCGAAGCGAGAGGAGATGGTCACCGGGCGAGGGAAAAGAATACTGGTTGCCGATGACGAACCTAACATCCTCAAATCAGTCAAACTCGTTTTGGAGGAAGCGGGCTATCAGGTTCTAACGGCTATGGATGGAGAGGAGACTTTACGGGTCGCGAGGAATGAAAAACTCGATCTCATTATTCTGGACATAAAGATGCCCAAAATATCGGGTCAGGAGGTTTATCGCCGCCTCAGAGAGGACACAAAGACCAAGGATCTCCCGGTGGTTCTCCTTACAGCGATCGGAAAGGAGATACCCGAGCGGGAGGGTTGGGGACTGAGCGGTGCGGACTATGTTACGAAGCCTTTCAGTCCATATGGGATCGTGGAGAGAGTCAACGAAATACTCAGGCATTCCTAAGAGACCGCCTCCCCAGATCCCTCCGTAACTTTTGAAATCCCCATTCAATAGAATGACAAATGCAACGGAGGGTGGCCTTGGTAATGGCTGGATCCTGTGCAAAGATTTTGGACCTCTTACGAAAGGGAAAAACAGAATCAACCGGTATCCGAGGCACAATCACGATCCAGCTGTATGGAAAGAAGGATTGCCACCTCTGCGATGTGGCCAAGGATGTGCTGTATCGAGTACGTGAGGAGATTCCTTTCGACCTTCAGGAAATCGACATCGAATCGAGGGAGGACCTGTACGGGGAATTCAAGGAGAAAATTCCTGTTATCTTCATCAATGGAAAACAGGTTTTCATGTACAAGATCAATGAGAAGCGATTGAGACGGATCCTAGGCAACGCATCACATGGTGCACAGAGATAGCAAATGAGAAAAAGCATTCCTTAATCTCACACCCCTCACGTTGCTCGCTCACGTTCTCGGAGTTCGCACAGCGACAGAGTTCATAGACGGAGACTTCTGGATTGGCCACTTCCCAATCCAGAGGAAGTTCTCTCTGAGTCAGTCGCTGATCGCTCCCCGAGAGAAAAAAATGCTCCATGAATATGGGTTTTATGATTTCATGGATGAATTTTCTGGATTCTCGTCGCCTCCCCCACAGAATAGCAGGAATAAGGCTCCCAAAACAGAGAGAATCAGCAGGAGCCCCATAAAGTACAAAGGGATAATCCATAGGAAAGCCCACGGGCAAGACATTTTGACCTCGGCTAGGGGATCACGCGCTGATCAAATCAAGGATGCTGAGATCGCCAATCTGAGATGCCATTTTGTAGACCGGACAGGTTTGACAGTCTCCATCGCATTTTCGCCAGAGCGCGAGTCCGCTACTCCAGCATGGGCTATCGGTAGCGCAAGGGACCTTACAGGCGGGATATAGGTTCGGTTCACAGCCTCTGATTTTCCAGCACGGAAGAAAAGCCATGAGCCGTCTGATGCCGGCGAAATTCAAACCGTCCTCATGGATGAGATGTTGAGCTGTTTCGACTATCCTTAGATCATTAAGGGAGTAAAGGCGGCGGTGAGTCGAGGTTCTCATGGGGCAGATGAGCCCCTCTTTCTCGTAGAGCCGAAGGGTAGGAATGGCGATTTGGAGCTTTCGGGCTGCGCTGCCAATGGAAAAGACAGGTTCAGAATCCGTTATCCGCATGACTCAGCTATGATATGCCTCTAGTATGAGAAAAGCTCTACCAAACGGTATACGACCAAACACCAGATTTTCTAACATTGATCTAAGAAGTCTGTCAAGAGAAAAGACGGCTGGAGTTTCCTCAGTTTTGTGGACCCTCATGTCCCTGAGGGACGTTTGCGGAAGCGTTGGGGGACCCATCGAGGGCGGGCAGGAAGGGGAAAACCCCGCCTTCAGAGCGGGGAAGGGGCATTTATTCCCCACCTGTGAGCCCCGAGGGGGTCAACGCGAGAGCAAGGGAGCGAAGGGACATGAGGGTCCAATCAGAACGTTCAAAATTGTCGTGAAACATCAGAAGGTTATAAATTTCTTGTTCCGAAAACTCAGGAAACTCCAGAAAAGACGGAGGCATTTGGTTGGAAGCTCGTTGCGTCCCGCCAATAGTTTCGAGGGCGGGCAAAAGCCCGCCCTCCCCGTAGGACACCTTTTGTCGACAGGCTCACCCGTTCCTGTCAAGGTGCCATAAAGCCTCTGTGATCATGCCACGGAGTGGAGCCAACGAAGAGATGGAACACAAAAGTCGATCTGTTCGAAGAGAACAATGTCGGAAATCCGTCTCCCACACTGTGGCACCTTTTGGTTAGATATTTTCATAGCAAAGCGTACCGTGATTGTCAAGAAAAAATTGAGAGGGGTAAGGTTACGGCCCTACAACTTAGGGGTATCTCCAATACGGGGAAGGATGCCAATAGGTTCTCGGATATCCTGGTGGAGGTCGCGTAATTGTTCTACGGGGAGGTTCCCAATAGTAGTTTCTCCGATGGGGCCAGATGTGGGTTTCCCTGTTCTGAAGCATGAGGTGGGTCTGTTCTATCCCGTCGACTTTTGAAACCTCTTTTCCCGCGACAGTTCCGGCTACGGTTATTTCTCTTCCCTTGCGATACAGTTCGGGATCTCTGAAATCTGCATATCTGACCAAGAAGTACCTCTTGGGTCCACTAGGATCCATAGGGCGGTCGTCGTACCGACTCAGCGGTCCTTGAAGGATTTTGACCACCGTGCCATCCTCCCGATTTTCCGTCTCAACGATCCTCCCACCCATCAGGACGAGTTTCCCCTCATAATTTTCTAGTTCCAGTAAGATAGACTCGGGACCAATGTGCCTTATGGCTGTCTCCCGAGTCTGTTTTGAGATGGCTCCGGCACAGCCCTCGAGAATCAGTACCATTAGACCGAATAGAATAACGTGACTCACCTTCGCCTTCATCTTCAAAACACCGATCACCTCCCTCCAGAATTCTCTCACGATGGACTGAGCAAAAGCAATACGTCAATGCTCGCCCGTCCGGCTCACCTGGAATGGGTGGACATCAAGACTGAGCTCATTTATTGCCTTCAAAATCGTGCATTCGGTATAATATAGGTAATTATCATCTTTTTTCCGCCATATCGTGCCTGAGGAATAGAGGTATGCAGTATTTATATTCGGTTATTACGGGAGGGCAATGAAAAAGGTCGAGTTAGATGGAAAAAAGATCCATGTCGCCTCAACGGTCGATGCGGTCGGGTTGTTCTGTCCTCTGCCCATTGTTAAGCTGAAGTTAGAAATTGAGAAACTGAATTCAAATGAGATCGTGGAGCTTTTGGCTGACGATCCAGGCGTCGAAGAAGACCTCATGGCATGGTGCAGAGAGACAAGGCATCGGCTTCTATCGCTCAGAAAGAACGAGGATGACATCTTCGTTGGCTACGTGGAGAAGACATGAAGAGGCTCAATTTCGATCACCTAGCGTGTTCACCGCTCCTCGCTGAAGTGAGACAGGCGATGCTCCCATACTTGTCACAAGATATGGGAAATCCATTAAGCAAGCACCTGTTCGGCGAAAAGCCCGGACAGGCTCTGGAGAATGCGCGAAACCATGTCGCTCAGCTGATCAATGCCAATCCAGAGGAAATCATCTTTACAAGCTGTGGCAGTGAATCCAACAATCTCGCCATCAAGGGGATTGCAGAGGCCTATGCGAAGAAGGGAAGGCATATCCTTGCGAGTCCGATCGAACACCATTCTGTTCTTCATCCATTGAAGAGGTTGGAAAGACAGGGTTACGAAGTTTCCTGGCTCACAGTCGATAAGGATGGAAGGGTCGACCCGGAAGAGATTGCAAACCTCGTTCGGGACGACACGGTCTTAATTACGGTAACATCAGCTTCGAATGAGATCGGAACTCTAGAACCCATCCAAGAAATTGGGAAAATCACCAGAGAGAAAGACAGAGTTTTTCATACCGATGCTGCTGCTTCCGCGGGCTCGGTCCGTATCGACGTCAAAGAACTGAACGTTGATCTTCTGAGCCTCGCAGCCAACACGTTTTACGGCCCCCTCGGTGCAGGGGCACTATACATCCGCAAAGGCATCCGGGTTTCTCCGCTTATTGAAGGCGGAATTCAGGAGAGAGGGCTAAGAGCCGGGACACACAATATATCCGGCATCGTTGGAATGGGGGCTGCCGCAAAGCTCGCCCATGAAAAGTTACTCGAGAGGCGAGATCATCTCTTACCGTTAAGGGATAAGCTGATTGCGGGAGTGCGAGAGAAAGTCACCGACTGCTTTCTCACGGGTCACCCGGCAGAGAGACTTCCAGGCCACGCCAGCTTCTGCATTCAATTTATCGAAGGGGAATCGATTCTCATTCACCTCAACTTCGTGGGCATGGCAGCGACAAGCGGCTCAACATGCTCCTCCGAGGCATTGAAAGTCTCCCATGTTCTGGATGCCATTGGCATTGATGCCGTGTCGGCCCAGGGCTCGGTTGTGTTCACCCTGGGGATGGACAATAGTGCCGAGGACGTTGAGCTTCTTCTCACGGAGTTACCGCCCATTGTGGAGAAGTTGAGGAGAATGTCGCCGATCGCCGCGAAACATAAAGCGTAGCCGGAAAGACGAAGAAGGAAAAGAAGCGATTCGTTGACCAGAGAGTGAAATCGTAAACCTAGTGAGCTTTGCCACAGGAGGAACCGAGATGAAAGAAAAAATAGAAGAGGCTTTAAAGGAGATCAGGCCGGCTCTTCAGGCCGATGGAGGAGATGTCGAGTTGGTGGAAGTGGAGGGCGACATCGTTAAAGTCCGGTTGACTGGCGCATGTGGCGGTTGCCCCATGTCCCAGATGACATTGAAACAGGGGATAGAGAAACACATTAAGAAGATTGTCCCAGAAGTGAGAAGTGTAGAGGCCGTTTAACCTGCCACGGCTCGTCTTGGGCGTTTTCAGAACCCTGCAAAAACATTCGCTCCCTTGCTCTCGCGTTGACCCCCTCGGGGCGCACAGGTGGGGAATTCTTGCCCCTTCCCCGCTCTGAAGTCGGGGTTTTCCCCTTACGTTCGGCTGAGCGCTCGGCTGAGCTCGTCGCAGGCTCACGTCGAAGCCTGCTCGCCCTCGATGGGTNNTTTGCCTGAAAGGGGGTGATGATGTGGAAATGGACATGCGCGATCCGGGTGACATGTGCCGGACCATGAGCCAGGTGGATCAGCACTCGTGGGAGAGGCGACGGATGGGCGCTCGGGTTTTCGTGGATTGTGTGGACCACATCATCATTCCAAAGTTGACGGTCCGTTAAATACCCTTCCAAACTCTGACCCTTTCCAACATTTCTCACCTCGAGAGCGATCCAAGAAAAATCCCAGAATTATTTCAGTTCGATAAGAGCATTGCAGCAACGAAGGAGGTTATTGCCGTGACTTATTCCACAGGGCTTGTATGCCGAGAATGCAAGAGGGCCTATCCGAAGGATGCGATCTACGTCTGTGAGGATTGTTTCGGCCCCCTTGAGGTGGTTTATGATTACGATAGGATCTCCCATGATCTCTCCCGTGAGGATATATCCTCAGGCCCCAAAAGCATGTGGCGATACTGGCCTTTGTTACCACTAGACGATAAACCAAAAGTGGGGTACCATGTTGGGTATACGCCTCTTGTCCATGCAAGACGGTTGGGAGAACACCTCGGATTAAACCATCTATATATCAAAAATGATACGGTGAACTACCCGTCTTTGTCCTTTAAGGACAGGGTCGTAGCCGTGGCGGTTTCGAAAGCGTTCGAGTTCGGATTCGACACTGTGGCATGTGCGTCCACGGGAAATCTGG
>WVXP01000149.1:14312-35176 GCA_011773445.1 Pseudomonadota bacterium
ACCCTTGTGTATGGCTCCCATGTACTTGCCGTCGAAGGTACTTATGACGACGTGAACCGACTCTGCACGGAAATCACTTTTTCCTACCCCTGGGCTTTCGTGAACATAAACTTGAGGCCTTACTATGCAGAGGGTTCCAAAACCTTTGCCTTTGAAATCGCGGAACAACTCGGTTGGCAGACACCAGACCATATCGTGGTGCCAGTCGCGGGATGTTCATTACTGACAAAAATATGGAAGGGTTTCAAAGAACTCGAGAATCTCGGCTGGATACAAGAGAATGGAACGAGGATCTACGCAGCCCAGGCAACCGGGTGTTCTCCCGTAACTTCCGCCGTCAAGAGTGGGGCGGATGCCATTCGACCTGTCAGGCCGAACACCATTGCAAAATCTCTCGCTATTGGAAATCCGGCGGACGGCTACTATGGTCTCCAAGCCATCGGGGAGACGGGGGGGTACGGTGAAGACGTATCCGACGAAGAGATCATCGAAGGAATGCTGCTCCTCGCGCGGACGGAGGGAATCTTTGCGGAAACCGCGGGAGGCGTCGTAGTTGGGGTAACCAAGAAGCTCGTCGAGCAGGGAAGAATCGAGAAAGACGACACCACCGTCCTTGCCATTACCGGCAATGGTTTGAAGACCCAAGAAATTCTCATTGGAAAGACCCAACAAACGTTGAGAATCGAACCAACGATGGAGGCGTTCACTGAAAAGGTGAAGCTCGTGCTGGAAGAATCGCTGGGAAAGACCGAGGAGGCAGAAAGGAGAGTCTGTTATGGCAGTCTTGGTTAAGATCCCCACCCCGTTAAGACGCTTTTCAGAGGGAAAAACAACGGTGGAGGCTGAGGGCACCACGATATCGGAGGTCTTCCAGAATCTGGAATCCGAGTGCCCCGGGATTCTCGAGAGGTTATACGACGGTGAGGGCCTGCGGCGCTTTATTAACGTCTATCTCAATGATGAGGACATTCGATTCCTCAACGGCGAGAGAACAACCGTCAACGATGGAGATCGCGTATCCATCATCCCGGCTATTGCTGGCGGTAGCAGGAGGTAAGTTAGACGGATAAGAGATGACGTCCTTCAACGAAGATCAACTTAGACGTTACAGTCGCCACATCATCCTCCCGGAGGTTGGCGGGGAGGGCCAAGAAAAACTTCTGGCCTCCAAGATCCTCCTTGTGGGGATGGGAGGTCTCGGCTCCCCAGCCGGGCTTTACCTGGCAGCCGCGGGAGTCGGGACATTGGGCCTCGTGGATTTCGATGAGGTGGAACTGAGCAACCTCCAACGCCAAATCCTTCATTCCACCAAGGATCTTGGCAAACGAAAAGTCGAATCCGCAAGGGAGACCCTTAAAGGGATCAACCCGGATGTCACATTGCGCAACCATGATGAAAAGCTCACACCAGAGAATATTATGGAGATCATCTCGGACTACGATTTGATCCTGGATGGTTCCGACAACTTTCCCACGCGTTTCCTCTTAAATGATGCGTGCGTGCTCGCCGGAAAGACCAGCGTCTACGGTGCGGTTTTTCGTTTCGAAGGCCAAATGACTGTCTTTGAGCCCCATCAAGGGCCCTGCTTAAGGTGTTTCATCCCAGAGATACCTCCGCCCGGTTCGGTTCCCAGGTGCCAAGAGGCGGGCATCCTGGGTGTTTTGCCAGGAGTCATTGGCACACTTCAGGCAACGGAGGCCATCAAGATCATCCTCGGAATCGGCAGACCCCTAATCGGACGGTTCCTTGTTTTCGACGCCCTGGAAATGGAGCTGAGTGAATTCAAGTTACCCAAGAATCCGAAATGCCTCGTCTGTGGCGAAGATGCCAAGTTGGTCGATCTAAAGGATTATGGAGATTTCTGCACCCTATGACGTCCCGCCGTGCCTTTAGCCTTACGCCAACCCTCTTCGATGAAACGCTTTTCACGGCTCAAGCCCCATTCCTTCATAGCATCGATATAGGAACGAAGATCGGTTTTGGCAAGCTCCTGAATCTCGGAGCGCTCCTCTTCCCTTCTCTGAAAATCGTCAGGAGTGATCCCAACCCATGTGGCGTACCCCTCATCAAAGACCCAGTCCGCAGTCACGTCATCTGGAGAGATTCCCATCACGGGTGCATAAGTCCGCAACACGTCCATGTCTAGCTCGAGAACCCAACCATTGTCCCAGACCTGACTTTCACGACCGATGTCGATATCCTGACTACATTTGGGGCAATAGACCTGAGAAACCGCCTTCTCGTCTAAAACCGACTTCCCAAAGAATATCTCTGAGGTCTTTTGGCCACAGGCACAGATCTTCCGATAACTCTGGCACATACCCGACTCCCTTGCGTGCATTAAGCTGGTTAACGTCTTCAGAATGAAGGTCGCCCCAACCCATTGGAGAAATCTATTCAACTTGAGATCTCGCCCAGACGCACCTTCAAGAACGGCTCACATCCTGGGAGAAGTTCCCGCGTTTTTGAGGGCGCCTGCTGTCTCTGAGCGACGTCGCAGAACTGGAAAAATCGATGGTTCCTTTGTAAAGCTTTTGAATCAAAGGGCCACCATTTCACGAAAGACACCACACTCGCGGCATATCGCCATTTTTTTTCGCCAGCTCTCCTGGGCCTCGCCCTGACACACCGTTCCACTAATAAACCAGCACAGATGTCCGCTGTTAAACTCCCATGCAGGACAACTCTCTCTTAACTCTGACGGGCAGGTCCGAACTTTCCAGCACGGTCTGCGCTCCTTCTGGGACGCCTTCATTGCCAGGAGGAATAGTGCCTGTCTTTCGACATGGATCGGAACCTTCCGCCACCCCTGTTCAAAACTCTGCACTGCCTTTAGCGATGTCCCCAGCAACTGAGCCATCTGCCTCTGGGATTTACCCAAACGGTGCCGGATTTCAGAAAACTCCTCTCTACGCATCAGATCCTTCCTCTCCCAATCGATTCGCTCTCATCTTTCTCCGCATTCTCAAGTGTATAGATTAGCTATTTGCCAATTTCCTCCGTAATCTCCCGACCACAACCGGAGCAAAAAGGCGCTTCCTCGGGCAACTCAATATCACAATAGGGACAATAACACGCCTCCTCCTTTCTGATGTGAAGGACCTTTTCTTTGACCTCTTCAGGAACCTGACCCTCTCTTCTCTTGTAGTAGTCGGCAATGGCCGAATGGAGGGCGTCAGCCCCCAGGTTGGAACAATGCGACTTGTTTTTGGGTAGCCCCCCCAGAGCATGGGCCACGGCCTTGTTGGTGATCTTCATGGCCTCTTCGAGGGTCTTTCCCTTGGCCATCTCGGTAATCATGCTCGAGACAGCAATGGCCGCTCCACAGCCAAAAGTCTTAAACTTCACATCTTCGATCCTGGAATCCTTCACCTTGATGTAGACTTCCATCAGATCGCCACATACAGGATTTCCAACACTCCCCACGCCGTCAGGATCTTCAATTTCACCGATGTTTCTCGGGTTTTTGAAATGGTCGAGGACGATTTCGGAATACATTTCAGGTTCCCCTTTCAAACCTCATTTTAATACCGTAGCCGCTCGAGGTGCCAGTCCTGAAACGTTTTTTCGATTTTTTGACTCCTTCAAAAAAGACGAAAATCCTCAGAGAAGGCCATTTCAAGGAGCGGCAACGAACTTCTTTTCCCCACACGGAATGGCCACATCGAGCACGTTTTCTTCTGAAGCATAAGCACAGGTATACTTCGGATTGTAGGCGCAGAAGGGATTGTGGGCCGTGTTGAAATCGACAATAAACTCTTCATCGGCCAAAATCTCCACATCCAGATAGCGGCCGTTCTCGTAAGTCTCCTGGCCGTTTGTCCTATCTCTGAAAGGCAGAAAGAGGTTCGATCTGCCCAAAAAGCGATAGACAATGAGGACAAACTCCCTTCCCTCGATCTTAAACCGAAGAACCCCCTCTTTAATATAAGTCCGAAAATTGCCTCGATTCGTCGGAAGCTTGGCGTACTCCTTCCTGCCCTTCGGATCTCTCTCAAGGTTCCCTGAAACAACGTAACGAAGATCAATCGGGTAATAGCTTAACCCTCTGAAGGTCTTCTGATCTTTCAGTCGCAGGGGAGAATTCGGCGACTCTCGAAAGAATCGATCCTTTTCCTCTCTCTCGGTTTCGATCCTTTTCGCCCTGGTCGCAAGAGCGTCTTCTCCTGTCGCTTCAGCCGCGCCATATGGAGGGAATATCATCATCGGGCAAACCAGAAGCATGGTGAAAATGAAAAATTCCGCCACCAGCTTCTTTTCAATCTCCCACACCGCCATCAGGAGCCACCGTCACCAATTTGGCTATTCCTGGCCATCATTTTTTGTCCATCTCCCAGCCGATAATATAACACTCATTTCTCATCTTGTGACAAACGCATCTCTTCGAAGGCAGCTCGGGCCGCAGCCACTGTCCTCTCCAGATCCTCCTGACTGTGGGCGAGAGATACGAAGACAGCTTCAAACTGTGAGGGAGGAAGATAAATGCCCTGTTCGAGCATCAGGACGAAATAGCGAGCAAAGGCTTCGGTATTGCTATTCTTGGCAGTCTTATAATCCTCTACAGGCTCGGAGGTGAAAAAGACCGTAAACATTGCACCAACATGGGTACTCCGGACAGGGATACCATTGTCCTTTGCCGCTTGTTCGATCCCCTTGCACAGGAAGTCAACCCTCTGTTCCAAGCTTTCGTAGACTCCCTCTCCCTCAAGGACCTTCAGGGTCTCAAATCCAGCCGTCATGGCCAGCGGATTTCCTGAAAGCGTGCCAGCCTGATAAACCCCCCCCACAGGCGCTACGTTTTCCATGATCTCCCTCTTGCCACCATATGCTCCAACGGGGAGGCCCCCGCCGATGATCTTGCCGAGACAGGTCATGTCAGGCATGACATCATAGAGACTCTGCGCCCCGCCGTATGCTACACGGAAGCCGGTCATCACCTCGTCGAAAATGAGCACAATACTCCGCTCATCACAAATCGCGCGAAGGCCCTGGAGGAACCCCTCCTTCGGCGGGATGACGCCCATATTACCAGCCACCGGCTCGAGTATGATGCAAGCGACCTCTTCAGGGTAGTCTTCAACTAGGGCTTCCACAGACGGAAGATCATTGAAACGGGCCGTCAGCGTATGTCTTGCAAAATCGGCGGGAACCCCCAGACTGTCTGGGACACCGAGCGTTGTCGCACCTGAACCGGCCTTGACCAGAAGATAGTCACCATGTCCGTGGTAGCCGCCCTCAAATTTGATCACCTTGTCCCGTCTCGTGTATCCCCTGGCCACCCGAATGGCGGCCATGGTGGCTTCAGTTCCCGAGTTCACCATTCTGACCATCTCCAGAGAGGGAATGGCGTCAACAACCTTCCGGGCCAGCTCGATCTCCAGAGCCGTCGGTGCACCGAAACTCAGTCCCCTTGTAACCATCTCATTCAGCGCTTTCACAACCTTTGGATGGCAATGGCCCAAGACCATGGGACCCCAGGAACCCACATAGTCGATGTACTCGTTACCGTCCTCATCGAAAATTCTCGAACCCACTGCGTGATCAATAAATCGAGGAGGGATTCCCACTGTGCGAAAGGCCCTGACCGGACTGTTCACGCCACCTGGAATCCATTTTTGAGCCTCAGCAAAAAGGACTTCCGATTTTCTTGTCTCCATATTCGCCTCCACAAATCTACATACATAGCCGAGACCTCATCTAAATTCCCGCTGTTCCTCGGTAAGCCGCCGAAGAGAACTGAGAAAGGAAGCTCTGAGCGCGAATCCCCCCAGTTGAACGCAAATGTGGATTGGATTTCTGTTGGAGCTTCCGTATATCACCCGGCTAAACCATGCCAGAGATGAGAATTCTATCAAAAAGGGGGTAAAGGTTTTCTCTGGATAATTAGCCATCAGGTCGTGTCTGTCTTTCGTTTTCCGTTGTTCGTTGCGACTGCCCACTGACAAACGACAACTGACGGCATGACAAAAAGCCTCTAAACAGTGAAGCACGACTTTCTCGGTATTCTCAACTAACTTTCCTTGCGGCCTCCCACCTCATGAACTCTAAGCCTCTTCATTCGACGGCAGTGACGTAGTTTGTGAGAGTTCCAATCCCCTCAATCACCACATCGACTTGGTCGCCAACGGACATGGGACCAATTCCAGAGGGTGTACCCGTGGCAATGACATCGCCCGGCATCAACGTCATGATTTGGGAAATAAAACCGACGAGCTCGTAACAATCGAAGATGAGATTATCCGTGTTTGATGACTGTTTGAGCTCGCCATTGAGGAATGTTTCCAACTTCAGGTGTCGTGGGTCCAGGCCCGTTTCAATCCAAGGTCCCAGGGGGGCAAAGGTGTCAAACCCTTTCGCCCGTGTCCACTGTTGATCTTTCTTTTGGAGGTCCCGAGCCGTCACGTCATTGAAACAGACGTATCCCAGGATGTAAGCACCCGCTTGAGCCGAGGTGACATCTCGAGCCTCCCGTCCGATGACAACTCCCAACTCTCCCTCGTAATCGACCCGGGAAGCCATCTCAGGGTAACGAATCGATTCACCGGGGCCAATGACTGCGGTGGAAGGCTTTAGAAAGATCAAGGGCTCCTCAGGGATCTCTGCGCCAACCTCCTCGGCGTGATCACGGTAGTTTAGCCCCACAGCCACGATTTTTTTGGGAGAGACGGGAGCCAGAAGTACAACATCATCCAAACTCGCAACCCGCTGCCCTTCTCGAAATTCTCCGAACAGGTCTCCCTTGAGGCTCCTCACATCTTGCCCATCCAACAGTCCATATCCACCCCGGTCCTTGTACCGGTACCGAACGACTCTCATCCCTTCCCCCTCAGGCCAAGAACATCCTGCATATCGTAAAGTCCTTTAGGCTGTTTGACCACCCACTGAGCTGCCTTGATTGCTCCCCGGGCGAAGTTGTCGCGGCTGTGGGCACGGTGAGTCACCTCCAGTCTCTCGCCGATCCCCCCGAATATCACCGTGTGTTCCCCAACGATGTCGCCCGCACGGACGACGGCCATCCCCACTTCGGTGGGCTTCCTTTCACCGATCAGGCCTTTTCGACTCCAGACGCCCACCTTCTCCAGTTCCTGTCCTAAGGCACCCGCAATTGTCTCACCTAACCGCATGGCTGTGCCGCTGGGAGCATCTTTCTTAAAGCGATGGTGGGCTTCAAAGATCTCGACATCGTACTCCTCACCGAGGATCCTGGCAATCTCACCGACGATCTTAAACATCACATTGACACCGACGCTCATATTCGGCGCCAGGACACAACGCGTCTTTGGCCCCTGGGCCTTGACCTGCTCCATCTGGTCCGGGGAGAACCCTGTGGTGCCGATGACGATAGCCAGCTGATTCTGAACGCAAACCTCTAGACTCTCCAGAGACACCTCGGGTGCCGTAAAATCGACAACCACGTCTCCCTTTTTCGCCACACGTGCCAAGGCGGAATCTACAGACACTCCAGTCTTCCCCTCACCAACCAAATCACCCACATCATTTCCAACGACGCGATGTCCCTCCTTCTCCACCGCCCCCGCCAACTCGATACCAGGAGTTTGGAGAAGGGTATGGACGATTCGTGTCCCCATCCTCCCGCCTGCTCCAACGACAATTGCTTTTANNGCTCTCATCGTTCGAACTGTTCGACCGCTTCGCTCGTTCGAGCAGCTTCGCCTCTGTTCGAACCGCTTCACCATTTCGTAGCGAATTTGCGGGTTGAACAAATTGAACAACTTGAACGATTTGAACGTCCTTCTTTATTTCAAGAATTCAGGGATTTTTTCTCCCCTGATCAAATCGTCGTAGGTTTCTCTCTCCCGAATAACAGAAACCGTCTTGCCCTTTACCAGAACTTCACAAACCCTCGGTCGGGAATTATAGTTCGAAGACATGACAAATCCATAAGCCCCGGCACTCATAATTGCAAGAAGGTCTTGCGCTTTCGGTTCGATCATTGTCCTGCTTTTGGCAAAGAAATCGCTCGACTCGCAGATCGGTCCCACCACATCCGCCACGATCTCTTTCCCTTTCCGCCTCACAACCGGCAGAATAGCCTGAAATGATCCATAGAGGGGCGGGCGGATGAGATCATTCATGCCGGCATCGACAATGACGAAAAACTTCTGAGAGCTTCTTTTGATGTAGAGCACTCTGGTCACGAGAATGCCGGCATTGCCCACGATCACCCTCCCAGGTTCAAAGATCAGAGCGACATCCAGGTCATTCGTCTCCTGCAGAATCGCCTGTGCGTACTCTGTCGGATGAGGAGGCGCCTCATGTTGATAGGTAATTCCAAGGCCACCCCCCAGGTCCATGTAACGAATCTCAATCCCCTCCTGCTTCAAGGTCCTGACAAGTTTCTTCAACCTCTTCAGGGCCTCCACAAAGGGTTCGACTTCGATCAGTTGTGAACCGATGTGGCAGTCTATTCCGATGACATCCAAATTTTTTAGGCTCTTAGCCAGGTTGAAAGCGGAGAGAGCCTCACCGAACTCTATCCCAAATTTGTTCTCTCTCAGACCGGTCGAAATGTGGGGGTGGGTCTTGGGGTCCACATCAGGATTGATACGAAGGCCAATGCGCGCTCGAACCCCCATTTGCCTGGCCCGGTCGTTGATAGCCGAAAGCTCCTGGGACGACTCCACATTGAACATGAGAATATTCTTCTCCAGCGCATACTCGATCTCCTGAGCGCTTTTCCCAACCCCGGAGAACACGATTTTCGAAGGGGGTATCCCAGCCTTGAGAGCTCGGAAAAGCTCCCCCCCTGATACCACATCCGCCCCACCTCCCAATCTTCCGAAGATACGGACGAGAGCGCTGTTTGAGTTAGCCTTCAATGAATAGCACACAAGATGAGGAACAGATTGGAAGGCAGAATCAAAAACACGATAATGCCGTTCCATGGTTCCGTAACTATAGAGGTAGAATGGGGTCTCAACCTCCCGCGCAATGGCACCCACCGAAACGTCCTCAGAGTGAAGCGTATTGTCTCGGTACTGGAAAAAATGCACGACTCATTCCTTTCATTTTGGCCAAGCCTATTAGAGGCCCGTCATGTTACCTCACGTACATCAGGCTCACAGGATCTGAAAAGACACTCTCATTCTTATCAGGAGAACGATCCACCGCTGTCACGGCGTACTCATAACGCGTGCCCAAAATGGCCGTTTTATCCAGGTAGAGAGGAGCCTCCAGAGGGAACTCATTGAGACGTCTGAACTCCTCCCACTCCCAACCTCTACGGTAGACAAAATAACCGAGCAGATCGGGTTCCGTGTTTCTTTGCCAACTCAGCTCAATCCCCTCGGCCAGGGGAATTGCCACGACGGCTTGGGGAGGGACTGGAGGCCGGAGATCTCGCGGAGTGAGAGCGATCTCCACTGAACTCGCGCCCTCCAACCATGTCTTTCCGACTTTCCTAGCGGTTCTCAACACGTAATAATATACGACGCCGTTCGAAAGGCCCTTATCGCGATAAGAGAACTCCTCCGGCCCGACCCTCGCAACCGGAACGTCTCCGAACTCGCCGCTTTCCATCCGGCGGTAAACTCGGTACCCTCCCACCCCCTCAACGCGGTCCCAGCGCAGATCAGCAACCCTGTCCTCTGCCGTCCCCTCGACCTGGCGCGGCGGCTCGGGTGGTATATCCCAAAAGATCACTGCCCTGTTCGAAGGGTCGCTTTCGAAGCCCTTCTGGGTGATCGAAACGATTCGGTACACATATACGTGGCCGTAAGATAACTTTCTGTCTTGATAAACAAACCTATCTCCCACCAGAGCAAAGTTGTCCATCTTATCTAGTCTCAACACGTCCAAGGGCTCCAACCGCTCCGGACATTCCTCACACCATTCTTTCTCCAATCGATCCTCCGCCCGCAGGACCTGAAATTCTCTCAGCATCGCTTTCCGCGATCCATCAGGAACCTTCGCCGGCTTCGACCACCTCAGAAGAACCTTCCCCTCGATGACCACACCCTCGAGATCTGAAATCGCCTTCGGCACAGTCACATCGTACGGAATGGGAGGCCCCTTCTTCCCACATCCGAGCAGAATGAGGAATATCGACGAGCATAGCAGATATCTCTTCGTCAAGGTTGATAACATAGCATTCGCCGGTGCATCCTTTCCTCCGATCGCCACCTCACGCCGCATGCAAAATGCCTGATAATTCGAAACCAGTAATTTCAAATTTCAAAACTCAAATGTCAAATCAAACTTCAATGCCTAAGTTTCAAACCCTTCAAACCCGCCAACGACGCATGTATTCAGAGAGATAACCCGATAGTGACAACTCGACGGCTCATGGAAACCAAATACCTCAAAGCCGTTATTTGATGTTGGGCATTTCTTTGAATTTTGGCATTTGTCATCATGATCTCTCGAAACCATCAGGGTAACCGTCAGCGGTGTCGGTTGATGGCCTCGCCCCAAAGATCGCCGTCCCCACACGAACGAGAGTCGCCCCTTCCTGGATGGCCACCAAAAAGTCGTTTGACATCCCCATGGAGAGCTCCAGAGGGCCAGGATGTATTTTTTCGTCGACAACCCTTTTGCCCAGTTTCCACAGACGTACAAAGTAAGGGCGCGACTCTTCCGGGTCATCGAAGTAAGGTGGCATGGTCATCAGACCTCGGAATCGAAGATTCTCCAACTCATTGATGCGGCAGATCAGTGAAACAGAGCCCTCTTCCGTGACACCCCACTTGGAACTCTCACCCGAGAGATTGACCTCAACGAGGACCTTTATCTTTCGGTCAACTCTCTCAGCCCTTCTGTTCAGCTCCTCGGCGAGACCGATGGAATCAACAGACTGCACCATCTCAAAGAGCTTGACCGCGTATTTCGCTTTATTGCTCTGGAGATGACCGATAAAATGCCACAAAACGGGCTTCTCAATGGCCTCAATCTTCTTCCTTGCCTCCTGAACGTAATTCTCCCCAAAAATGGTAATGCCTGCCTCGATGGCGGCGCGAATGCGATCGACATCGACGGTCTTGGATGCGGCGACCAGACGGATCTCGTCTGGCTTACGCCCGACTCCCTGCGCAGCCTTTTGTATGGCTTCCCTGACTCTCAATACGTTTTCTCTGATACTGACCATTTCTCCGGCCTCTGGCGGCCGCAATGGCAGCTAAATATTAACAGGCTGCGGCCAAAATTGAAACACTTCAGTATCTTGGAGCGATCGCGCCTAGCGTGCGGAGGGATTCCCAAATCTGACAGACGGGGAGTCCGACAACATTCGTGTAGGATCCCTCGATCTGTTCAACCATGAAGCACCCCACACCCTGAATCGCATACGCCCCGGCCTTGCCAAAGGGCTCTTCGGTGCGAACATACCAGTCAATTTCTCCCGTGCTGAGACACTTCACCCTGACCCGAGTTTCAACGACATCATTCATAAAGACCGCTCGTTTTCGCATCGCAATGGCGTAGCCAGTAAAGACGAGATGGTCTCGTCCACTTAAGAGGGAGAGCATGTGTCTGGCTTCTCTCGCCGTTTCCGGTTTTCTCAAAATCTCCCGATCGACGACCACGATGGTATCTGCCCCAATCACCCATCGGTCGGGGAAACGGCTCGCCACATCCTCTGTCTTTTCCCGTGCCATTCTCAGGACATGCTTTTTCGGATCTTCGCCCCTCCGAACCGTTTCTTCGACCTCGCTGAGGACAATGTCGACCTCAATTCCAACCTTCTCCAGAAGCGCCTTTCGCCGAGGTGAAGCCGATGCGAGAATGAGTTTCCTTTCCATGGCCTAAAACCCGTTCTGAAGTTGGAGAAGGACAGATCTCTGCCACCAAGTTCTCAGCCCGAGGCCATCCCCATCCCTTGGGTCGTATCATCATCGATCAACCCAATGAAAAGCAAAAACATAGCCGTTCTCTGGTCCCTAAGAATCGAAAAAAACATGGTTTTTTGAATCAAGCCTGAAACCTAAGACAATTGTTGTTCATTGTCAACAAACAAGTCTGTGGAGTTTCCTGAGTTTTCAAGGCAAGAAGTCTGTAACTTTCTGATGTTTCACAACAACTTTGAATCTCTTGATTGGACCCTCATATCCTTTCGCTGCCAGGCTCACGCAGTGAACCCCTTCCCGCCGTTGGCGAGACAGATGGGGACGGGCTGTTGCCCAAATTCCTCTAGACCACTTGTGTCGAAGTCATTTTCAGAGTATTTCACCCGAGAGTGGGAAAGGAAGCTCTGAACCAAAAGTCGGTGTTCGTGGTCCGTCGTCCGTGGTTCGTTGTATAAAGGCTAAGATTTGCCCATCCACGGCTATTCGAGTGATGGGCCCAGGGTATTCGATTTTCAATCGAATGACGTGAATGGATCGTTACAACTGACCACTGAGAACCGACAACTGACAGCACCCAGAAAAGCTTTTAAGCAGGGAAGAGCGCTCCTTTTCCCCTTTCATCGGACAAAAGCCGAGAAAGGAGATTTGGGCAACGGCCCGGGGAATACCGGCCCCATTCCTCCGCAAACGTCTCTCGGGGACATGAGTGTCCACAAAACTGAGGAAACGCCATACAAGTCCCCTCGACTTTTTGATTTCTCGCTGAAACAACCTTGAACCAGTTGAATATTACCGTTGACTCTGTTAGAAAATAGCAGATAACCGGACGGAATCCATGAGAGAGAAGATCACAACAGAAAAAGAGCTAATTGGGAAATTGGTGGAGGACAAGGCAGCTGGTAAGAGAATCGTTTTTACCAATGGCTGCTTCGACCTGATCCATGTCGGACACGTCCGCTACCTGGCAGAGGCCAAATCGCTCGGAGAAATTCTGGTCGTTGCCATCAATAGTGATCGCTCCGTTGCCCGACTCAAGGGGCCTCCTCGACCGATCGTTTCCGAGCAGGAGAGAGCTGAAATCATTGCGGCCCTGGAGTGTGTCGATTATGTGACGATATTCGACGAGCCCGACCCGTATCGAATCATATCTGTCTTGAAACCGAACATTCTGGTTAAAGGTGGAGATTGGACCAAAGAGACAACGGTGGGGCGAGATGTTGTCGAGGCTGGGGGGGGGAGGGTCGTCGTCCTACCCTATGTGGAGGGAATCTCCACAACGGGCCTCATGGATCGGATTCTTCAGCGCTGTGAGTCAATACCTAAGAAAAGACCGAACAACTCGGAGTGACGCTTTGCACGCCGAGGGACATTATTGGTTTTGTGGTGAAAAGAGTTCTAAGGTCGTCAAAAAAGGATTTCGAGCAGAAAGAACGACTTTCTCAAGAAGCCGCTAGAAAAAGCTCTCAGGCACGATGACTGTATCTTCCGGCTCCACCAGCGTGTCGAGCTTGACCTTAATCTTTTTCTCCCCCTCAGTATCTTCTCTCCGAATCTTGATTCTCCGCTTTGATGCGATCTCTGTAAATCCTCCGGCAATAATCACGGCCTTCAGGACGGTAAGGTTTTTCTCCCATCTGTACTTCCCCGGCTGATCCACCTCCCCAAAAATGTAGAAAACATCAGCCTTTGGAACAAGGATGGTGTCACCATCCTCGATCTCAATGCTCTCACTGTCGACCTTTCCCGCGAGGAGACCACGGAGGTCGATCCGAAGGACTTTCTCCACTCCCGCCTGACCGGGCTTCAGGGGCTTGTCCTTCTTCCATCCTTTTTCACCCCGAACAATTTCCGCCACATCCCCGGCCTCCTCTCCTAGCCCTCCCGCTTTGGAGATGATCTCAACGACGGAGGCCTTTCTGTCGAGCGAGTATGCTCCTGGCCGGGCTACCTCACCAAGAACATAGACCTTCTGACTATTATACTCCCTGATGATCACCTCAACCTGAGGATCGACCAGGTAGCCGTCAGCCAACCGTTCAGTTAGGATCATTCTCACTTCCTCGGCCGAACGACCGACAGCCTTCACCTCTCCAATGAGCGGAAAACGAAAACCCCCTTCAGGGGAAACAACGACCTCCTGGGTCAAGTCCTCATGGCCCCACACCCTAATGACCAAGACATCTCCGGGCCCGATGAAATATTCCCGCGCTGAGCGGCATTCTTGTGAAGAAGAGGCGATAACAAGGATAAAAACAAGCAAGCCAATCAAAAACGTGCTTCTCCAAAGCATGGAAACTCACCTTTACGGGAATCTGTTAGAGAACGACGGAGAGATATATCAAAAAGTTATTCTCCTCGTACTCCTCTACATCGAAGTTGGAATTGAGACGGGTATATCGATAGCTCCCGCCCAAGGTGAGCCACTTCCGTAACGCATGATCAATCCCGAACTCCCCGATGAAGAGATGATCTCTTCTTTTCCTTCCTGCTGCGATATCGTCATGCAGATAGTCGTCCCGGATATAACCCGCTTTCAATCTTCCGGTAAACTTCCGATAGCGATGAGAGAGGGTCCCGGCAATCTGGGTGGAAACATAATCATTGCTGAAAACGAGGTTCCGGTTCGCCCTGCTGGTATCCTGAATCTCCCGAACTCCCTCCAATGAAAGTGTCGTCTTCGGCTTCAGCTGGTGGGTCAGATTCAGAGAATAGGAGAAAGCTTCATCCGTTCTGTCGAGTTCTTCGTAGTCTGTCCTTATATATCCCGCCCGAGCGGTCCCCGAACTCTTGGGCCCGATTTCCCACGTAATTCCACCCTCCAGCCGATGTGAATCGTTGTCTTCGCGTCCTCTCTTTTCATAGTCTCGATCCCGATACTGGTAGACCATCACAAGGGAGGTCTTGGGAAGGACTTTATAGTAGATCCGGCCTGACAGGCCATTCTCATCGTAATCGTCAATCCGGTCGGCGGTGCGGTCGTATCGCTTCGTTCTGTATTGAAATCCCGCCCCCACAGCCAAACGGCTATTGATGTCATATGCCGTATCGATAGCCGCGCTATTCCAGATATACTGAGAGGTCCGGTCATATTCGAAATCTGGTCGATCCTCCCCATCGATGAACGCATCCTGAATCAGAATGTTCAAACTCCTGAAAGGGTTCAGAGCAAGCCTTCCCGTCGCATTCTGAATGGTGCGGTCCGCGTTGTCCTGATCGCGATATAAATAGGTGTCCACTGTATATTCCAGATTGAAGCTGTGCCTATTAAGCGGGAGAAACAGTTGCACCCCTGGAGAAATGAGATAGTAGATATCGCTCTTTTCCCTAGTTTCGGTGAGAAAAACATTGTCTGTATATCCCGCTGACACCGAAGCATAGGGGTGAATGTCAAAGGGGCCAATGTGAATGTTGGCGGCAAATCCTTTCGGAGATCGGACAAAGAGCAATAAAATCAGCAGACCAACGGATACAATACCATCTTTTCTTGCCATGTGAGGGCTATACCACACTTTTCCGAAGAAAAATGTCTAAAGAGAAGGACTGAGAATCCCTTCCCCGCCACCCTGATATCCGGTTTCGGCAGATCGAGAAGTATCACCTTTACTAACTCCCGAGTCTTCAGCCGTTTGAATGCTGACGTCCGAATCCTCTAGGAATCTGTTTAGGGCAACGGTCACAGTCGAGGGTCCCACTTCAATCGATCCGTCCTTAAAGGCGAGGGAGATGGAACACCGCACCTCCTCCATTTCTCTAGGGGTTATGAGCTTCTCAGGGTCGGCTGTTGCCCACCCGTGGACAGGTGCAATCTGTAACGATGCGAGAATATCGAAGGCCTCCTCATAGAGTTCCGTTATTACCAGACCGAGTACATCGAGGAGCAAAAGCGCAAAGTCATGGTGGGTCAAACGACAATTTTCACATGGGATAATCGGCTCGCCCGCGCAGAGCTTGACCGGTGAGGTCTCCTCCGCAGGTAGAACGACCGAAGAGGCTTTCGGAACGAAAGGTTTCTCTGGTCGCTTGGTCTCGACCTGAGGCGTAGGTACCTCTTTGATAGAAACCGGTGGACCTGGTTTTGGCTCTGGTGAAGAAGTCTGTGGAACCTTCCGAGGATCGTCCGTGGCAGGTGATTTCTGTAGGGAATCCTGTGAGATCGCCTTGGGTTCCTCCGACGAAACCTTGGGGGCTGCCTTTTGTGTAACCTTCACGCTGGCGGACGGCCTATCTGTGGTTGTGTCCCTTCCAAAACAAAGGAAAGGGACAACAAAAAGGATCATGGGGAGGACGAGAAGAAGTTGAATCTTTCTCTTGTTCATGATGGCTGCGTAGAATTGCAAGATCTGTACCATCATTCCCTCCGGAGTTTCCCCAAAAATGGACGATGTAATTCCGCAGGTAACCGATCTAGAATGCGTTTTCGCATTGATCAAGTGCCTGAATTCCGTTTCGCTCTTCCCAAGGGTTTTTGATAAATCTAACGCCCCCCACGGGCGCTCTCAAGACTCTCCCGTCGCGGGTTTGAATGAAGGCTCAAACAGATCTGGCCCACCCGAGGTGATGGGGATGAAAAAAGTCCTGAAACCCCGGCCATACAGCGCGGAGTTTCCCGAGTTTTCAAAGCAAGAAGTTTGTAACCTTCTGATGTTTCCCGACAGTTTTGAATCTTTGGATGGGACCCTCATATCCCTTCGCGCCCTTGCTCTCGCGCTGACCCTAGCGGGGCTCACAGATTTTACTGGCACAGGACAAAGGAAAAAGGCAAAAAGTTCAAGGAGAACCACTCTCAAAAAACCTTTGGCCTTTAGCCTTTAACCTATCTGGGTTCCCCAACGCTACCGCAAATGTCCCTCAGGGACATGAGCGTCCACAAAACGGAGGAAACTCCAAGCATTCAGTCCCTTGCCGACGACGATCGATGAGGGTACAATTCTTTGGCACGTGCCTTACGCCCAATTGCCACCTATCCCCCCCCGGGGGGGGCGAAACGTCCCGGCAGGGATCCAATTCGAAAGAAATCCTTATTTCGAATGGTCAAATGTTGTCGATGCTGGGACAAGAAGGCTTTTCAACCGCATGGAACGCAAAATTTCTGAGTTTTTTGAATTTATGTCTTTCCGTCATTCCATGTTGTTTCGGCCCGCGACGAGATCAGTCGAGTCGTCGAGTCGATTTCGGATTTATTTTCCTTGAGAAAAACAATAACTTAAACGTTGAGGGACTAACGGGGAGGGCTTTTCTCCCATTCTCCGAGTTAATCGATAAGACCTGTTGAGGAAGATCCCTGAGGCTAGAAACACCGAATGATCAATGGGAAGAACTGAAATCAAAGATATTGGGGAATTCCGACTCATCCAGAGGATCCGAGACAGATACTCAAAGCCCTCAGAGTTCGTCCCCCGCGGAATCGGAGACGACGCAGCTTCACTCAATTTTCCGCCGAATCATCTTCTCCTGGTGACAACCGACACGCTCATCGAGGATATCCACTTCACCTTGAAATCCACTATCCCATACCTTCTGGGAGCAAAATCCCTCGCCGTCAACCTCAGCGACATCGCTGCCATGGGGGGCATCCCCCGGTTTTTTCTTCTGTCTCTCGGCATACCCAAGGGCTATTCGATATCTTCTCTTGACCGCTTCTACCGGGGCGTTTCACAATTGGCGGAGTCCCAGGGTGTTTTCCTCGTTGGAGGAGACCTCGCAGCATCCTCCAAATTCATCATCAATGGTGTCGTCATTGGTCACTGTCCACCGGACCAGGTCATTTATCGGAAAGGTGCTCAACCCGGTGACTATATCTTCGTCACGGGCCCCCTGGGAGATGCAGCCCTTGGGTTGGAGATTTTACGCAAAAGAGGGCTCCGACCGAGCGATTTTGGCGCAAATGGGAAGACCAGAGGAAAGGATAAGGAACTGCTCGGTATTATCCGGCGTCATTTAAGTCCGCCAGCACGGGTTCGCGAAGGCCGAAAGATTGCGGAATTGGCGTGTGCAACGGCGATGATCGATATCAGCGATGGTCTCCTAGCCGATTTGCGTCACCTCATAGAGGAGAGCCAGGTAGGGGCGAATCTCTGGCTGGATCAGATCCCCCGCTCTGAGGCCTTTGAGAAATGGGCACCCCTCTACCACCTGCGGCCCATCGATCTCGCCTTGAGTGGCGGTGAGGATTATGAGTTGCTTTTCACAGCTCCAAAAGAAATTCTCGAAGACAAGCTCTCTCGTTCTCGAGAGATCGACCTGCCATTCTATCCAATCGGTGAGGTGACACCCCATTCCAAAAAACTCTCGCTTTGGACAAAAGAGAAAAAGGGGTATTCACCGTCTTGGCTGGGCTATGATCATTTTAGAGGCCCGCCCAAACGGTCTCTGAAGAAAGATCCTCAACACTCTTAGAATCGGGAAGAAAAAGCGAAACCCGATCCATCTCGCTGTGCAAAGCAGATGGCCCCGGCCCCCCGTCCTCAAGGATTCTCCTGAGAGTTTGGCCTGGATTTTGAGATGTTCAATCGTTGAGGTTCCCCGATAAGATCTGGGCTCGCCAGGAAGCGCAAGGCTCCGGGCTTTATCCGGTTCATCATTCCCATGGAATTGACCTCGAGCCCCAAAGCGCTTAAAAGTCTTTCAAGAGAAAAATCTGCCTTAATTGCCTGCGCATCGGACGCCACCCGGTGTTGGAAGGTTTATTTTTGATTCCGCTTTAGACGAGTTCAATACTTGACAACAGTCTTGGGGATGGTTATTTTTATCAGGAATTTCAGTATAATTACTTAATATTTAAAGTAATTCCAACTAAACCGGCATGGGATCACGGAAGCGTATACGTAGAGATTTTCTTGAGTCTGACCGCACACGGAAGATCCTAAAGGCTATTATCCGTGATTACATCGCCTTGGCCGAGCCAGTAAGTTCAAGAAGACTGGCCAGGCGATACGGGTTCGACCTCAGCCCGGCAACGATTCGGAACGTTATGGCTGATCTCGAAGAAATGGGATATCTTTCCCAACCCCACACCTCTGCCGGAAGGATCCCAACCGAAAAGGCCTTCCGGTATTACGTCGATTCCATCGTCGACGTCAAGGACTTGACGGTGATGGAAAGAGAACAGATTAAACGGAGCTATCATCCTTCGAACGTGAACGTGAGTGAGACCCTTCAGGAAACCTGTCGGCTTCTCTCAGTCTCGTCGAACTACCTCGGCCTTGTGATCACCCCGAGGGTTAGCAACATGAAATTCAAGCACATTCAGTTTGTTCGTCTGGCTCCGTTTAAAGTCCTCGCAGTTTTTGTGACGGCTTCGGGGATTATCCAGAACAAAAGACTCGACACGGATGAGGACTTCACTCAAGACTATCTTGATAAGATTACCCGCTACCTGAGCAAGATTCTCTCTGGCTTTACCCTGGCTGAGTTGAGGGATCGAATCGTCCAGGAGATGAAGAGAGAGAAAATGGCCTACGATAGGCTTATGGAAAGAGCCTTGAAGCTTGGTGAAATGGCTCTCTCAGGTACAGACGAGAGAGAACTGTTCATGGAGGGAAGAGATCGGATGTTTGAGACTCCGGAGTTCTGCAATATCGAAAAGATGAGGGGGCTTCTGAAGACTTTCGAGGAAAAGGGGTTTCTTCTCAAGCTTCTCGACCAATGTATGAAAACCCCAGGTGTTCAGATCATTATCGGTTCTGAATTCGACTACCGTGAGATGGAGGACTGCAGCCTCATAACAACGACTTATGGCATGCCCGATTCTCCCCGGGGAACACTCGGTGTAATCGGCCCGATGCGAATGAACTATTCAAGGGTGATTCCTCTGGTCAACTATGCAGCCCAACTGCTGACAGAGAATTTTGCTGAATCCTCTTCATAGGGAACGAAATGGAAAATTCATCTTTTGATGCCCAAAAAGAAGGCAAGGTTCCTCAGGAAAACGGTAAATCCCAGGAGAGAAAAACGGTTTCGGAGGGATCGCCGAAGAGGAAGCGAAAACCGACCCTAGAGGATCTCAAAAAACAGCTTGAAGACCAGAAGCACGTCGCACAGGATAATTACGAAAAATTCCTCAGAGCCTATGCCGACCTGGAAAACTATAAGAAAAGGGCCGAAAAGGAGAAGGCTGACAATTTCAGATACGCCACCGAGGAGTTGATACGAGATCTTCTACCCTTTGTTGACAATCTTGAGAGAGCTGTCGAGCATGCTTCCTCCGAGACGGATAACAATCCCCAAGCTTTGATCGAGGGTGTCGAACTTACCCTGAAAGACCTGATAAAAGTTTTGGAAAAACACGGTCTGCAGCCGATCGAGTCCGTCGGAAAACCCTTTGACCCCAATCTTCACGAAGCGATGATGCAGGTGGAAAACGAGGAATATGAGCCGCAGACGGTTGTGGAGGAATTCCAGAAAGGATATCTCATTCGAGATCGGCTTTTGCGACCCGCCAGGGTCTCAGTGTCAATGGGTTCGAAGGCTACGAAGGAAGGAGAAACTGAGGGAGAGGTGCCATCTGTTCCCGATGAATAAGAGCCCGGAACGATTGGCAGGGAACGAGGACTGCTATAAACCTTCCGGTTCTTATCGGCTGCCGAGACTTCGGAATCAATAAGTCCTTGAACGATGAAAAACAGAGAGGGAGAGGATAATGAGTAAGATTATTGGAATCGATTTAGGAACAACGAACTCATGCGTTGCCGTGATGGAAGGTGGTGACCCAGTGGTCATATCCAACCAGGAGGGGAGTCGTACCACCCCGTCTGTGGTCGCTTTTACAGATAAGGATGAAAGGCTTGTTGGGCAAATCGCCAAGCGTCAAGCCATCACCAATTCTGAAAACACGATTTATGCTGTCAAACGGTTGATCGGCAGGAGGTTCACCGATCCGGAGGTCAAAAAGGACATCGAAATCGTCTCCTACAAAATTGTGAAAGCGAAAAATGGTGATGCTTGGGTGAAGGCCAGAGACAAGGAGTACAGTCCAGCCGAGATTTCTGCGATGGTGCTCCAAAAAATGAAACAGACAGCCGAGGACTATCTCGGTGAAAAGGTGACAGAAGCCGTGATAACCAC
>WVXP01000149.1:35183-43696 GCA_011773445.1 Pseudomonadota bacterium
GCCGTGATAACCACGCCAGCCTATTTCAACGACAGTCAAAGGCAGGCAACTAAGGATGCAGGAAAGATCGCTGGTCTAGAAGTGAAAAGAATCATCAACGAGCCCACTGCGGCTTCCCTGGCCTATGGACTCGATAAGAAAAAGGATGAAAAGATCGCCGTCTTTGATTTGGGCGGTGGGACCTTTGACATCTCGATCCTGGAACTGGGTGAGGGGGTATTCGAGGTCAAGTCAACCAATGGCAATACCCACCTGGGAGGAGAAGACTTCGACCAGAAGGTGATCGACTATCTGGCCGAGGAATTTAGGAAGGACCAGGGAATCGATCTCAGAACAGACCGAATGGCATTGCAGAGGCTCAAAGAAGCCGCAGAGAAAGCCAAAATGGAACTGTCCTCCTCCATGGAAACCGATGTCAATCTCCCCTTTATCACAGCCGATGCAGGTGGTCCCAAGCACTTGAATATTAAACTGACCCGAGCCAAACTGGAAAAGCTGGTCGAAGATCTTGTCGACATGGTCGAAGCACCCTGCAAGACCGCCCTGAGTGATGCAGGTCTCAGCGCTTCAGACATCAATGAGGTAATCCTGGTCGGAGGGATGACCCGAATGCCGAGGGTGCAACAAAAAGTCAAGGAGATTTTTGGCAAAGAGCCAAATAAGAGTGTCAATCCCGATGAGGTTGTGGCCCTAGGGGCAGCAATTCAAGCAGGCGTTCTGAAAGGCGATGTCAAGGATGTTCTTCTTCTTGACGTGACCCCCCTCTCTCTGGGGATTGAGACTCTCGGAGCCGTTTTTACCAAACTCATCGAAAAAAATACCACGATTCCTACGCGTAAAAGTCAGATCTTTTCAACAGCTGCCGACAACCAACCTGCTGTTAGCATACACGTCCTCCAAGGGGAGCGCGAGATGGCGGCAGATAATAAGACTCTGGGACGATTTGATCTGGTTGGAATCCCTCCTGCCCCCAGAGGGGTCCCACAAATTGAGGTGACTTTTGATATCGATGCCAACGGGATCGTGCACGTTTCAGCCAAAGATCTCGCGACGAACAAGGAACAATCCATCAAGATAACCGCTTCCAGTGGACTTTCAGAAGAGGAAATCGAGAAAATGGTCAAGGATGCTGAGGCTCACGCTGAAGAGGACAAGAAGAAAAGAACAGTAGCCGAAGCCCGAAACAATCTGGACGGCTTGATCTACATGACAGAAAAGAATCTCGGGGAATACGGAGACAAGATTGATCCCTCTGAGAAAGCCAAAATTGATGGTGCACTAGAGGATGCGAGAAAGGCTCTTGAATCCAGCGACGCGGACACAATCAAATCAGCAGGAGACCGCCTGACACAAGTGTCGCACAAGCTAGCAGAGGCTATGTATGCCAAGGCCTCTCAGGCCGAACAGCAAGAGGCAGGAAGTGGAGAGACAGAGAAGGAGAAAGAGGAACAGAAAAAGCCAGACGAGGAGGTGGTGGAAGCAGAATTCGAGGAGGTAAAGGACGACAAGTAAAGCCACCGTCACTCCTCTCTTAAGCTCCTGGAACACTGTCCTGAATCTTCAAGGTCTTTCCGATTGTTTTACTTTAAATGTTTCACTACTTTTCTCGTTTTGACTGATGGAAGTTCGACCGACGGAAAGAACCGGTGTCTTTCACCGGCTGAGAAGGGGACTCTCCAAAACGCATCAAGGGCTTGTGGGGCATCTTGATTCCCTCTTTTCTGGAAGAGGAGCAATCGATCAAGATCTCCTCGATGAATTGGAAGAGTTCCTGATTACTGCAGATCTGGGGATCCGGACGGCATCCCGACTCCTTGAGGCCATCCAAGATAGGACAAAGTCCAAAGACTGCGATTCTCCAGAGAAGGTAAAGGAGGTTATCCAGAGGGAAATCCTGGAAATCCTCAAAGCTGGGGAACGGCCCGTTCACATCGATCAAAAACCCTTTGTCTTTATGGTCGTCGGGGTCAATGGGGTGGGTAAGACAGCGACGATCGGAAAACTGGCCAAGTATTATCAAAACGGAGTTGAACGGATCATCTTTGCCGCGGCTGATACGTTTCGGGCCGCTGCCATCGAACAACTTGAAATATGGGCTCATCGGGCGGGGGCTCAGTTAATTAAACACCACCGGGGAGCTGATCCCTCGGCTGTGGCATACGATGCCGTTCATGCCTCTCGAGCCCGATCTGCAGATCTTCTCTTTATCGACACCGCGGGCCGCCTCCACACCCAGGTTAATCTGATGGAGGAGCTAAAAAAAATCAAGAGAATCGTAAGACGAGAAATGCCACAGGCCCCCCATGAGGTTCTCCTGGTGCTCGATGCCACGACGGGACAGAACGCGATCGCCCAGGCTAGGCTCTTTCATGAGGCGCTCGAGGTGACCGGCATAGCCTTGACCAAGCTGGACGGAACGGCTAAGGGAGGAATCATTGTCGCCATCTGCCAAGAACTGGGGATTCCCATACACTATGTGGGCGTTGGAGAGCACCTCGACGACCTTCACCCCTTCAACGCTGAACAGTTCATTCAGGCTCTTTTCGCATAGCCCTATGGGAATTGCGATGTGAGGTCAGAGAATCGTGGCATCAGTAATCCCACCTCCCGGAACGCATAGCCGAGCCTTTCTCGTTCTAGACGTATCGAGACCATTCCTTTTTTCGCCTCAACTTCTCAGGGAATTGTCGCAATTCCTGTGAGTCGTCGATATTGGCGACGAGCAAGACATCCTCTGTATCAACAACCAGGAGATTGTCAAGACCAAGAACCGCGATGAATCGGTCACTCTGGGAATGGATAAAAGAGTTTTTGGTATGGAGGACCAAGGCCTTTTCGGGCCCGATATTGCCATTTGCGTCTTTTTCAACTTCCCTAAGTTTCCTAAGAGCAGCCCAATTTCCGACATCGCTCCATCCAAAATCCCCCTTGATCACATAAACCGACTCCTCTGTCTTTTCCATAATTCCATAATCAACTGAAGTGGACTCCAACTTCCGGTAAGTCTCCTCAAGGGTCTGAAGGTAGTGGTCTGTCTCAAGAGACTCCGAAATCCGATCGAGGCCCTGTCCCATCTTGGGCAGGTGAAGACCTATCTCCCTGAGCATCGTTGAAGGCCGGAAGAAAAAGATGCCCACATTCCACAGGTGCTTCCCGCTCGCAAGGAATCTCCGTGCTCTTTCCACATCGGGTTTCTCAACAAATCGAGTTACCCGATTCGCCCCAAACTTCCCGAGTGACGGCCCCGCCTCGATATATCCATATCCGGTTTCAGGATAAGTTGGTGCGATCCCAAGGGTCACAATCCCCCCATCCTTCAGGAGGGAGACCCCCTGTTGCAAGGAACGACGAAATGACTTTTCATCAGAGATGAAATGATCAGCCGGCAGGGCAATGACGGGACAATCCCCAAGATGCTTCATGATATGGACACATCCCAAGCCGATACACGGTAAGGTGTTTCTTCCGTAAGGTTCTTCAATTATCTGTATGCCCCTACCGCTGAGAAGATCGCGCGTCAGGTCGCCATGTTGGACGTTGACGACGACAAAGATTTTATCAGGATCCACTAACGGAGCAATTCTGATAAGACACTCCTCCAGCATCGGCCTTGAACTGCAGATGTGAAGAAACTGCTTGGGAATCCTTTCTCGGCTTGCCGGCCAGAAACGGGTTCCCATCCCGCCGGCCATGATGATGACTGCGAGATTTGCACGGGCCGAATCTTTTTTCATCCTGGTCCTCCCCCACCCAGAGGTTTCACTCTGCTGGCTGTGATTCACGGATAGCGTCCAAGTTATCGGGTCGTCGCCAACAATAGCAAGCAGCGTTTAAGAAGCTTTTAGCTCTTCTGCCATTTCCCGCTTTTGAAATACTCCCGGATCCACTCCTCGAGATCCAGATACCTCTTCGTCTTCATATCGAATCTTCTCCTCGACCCCTCATTCCCTTCCCCCTCTTCTTCCCTTGATTCCTCAGCAATCCTACGAAGGAGCCGGTCAACGTCCTCTCCAGTGAAGTTAAACTCTTTCGCGAGGGCAATGGCGCCGTGGGGGTTACGGAGCTCTACAACAAATTGCCTGAAGGCTTTCTCCTGTAGGTCTCGAATCTCAGCTTGTGGCCTATTGAGGCTCCTTGCAAGCCCTTCAGCTCTGACGAAGTTCCTAAGCTCGATTGCCTCTGTCAGGGCGTCGGAGGAATCACCTTTTTCGTTCCCGGAAATCGCCGATTTCATCGCTTAAACCTCCTGAAGATGCTCCCTGAAATTCCGATAAAGGTGTTCCACATGTTTTCGAGGCCGATCATAATACTCGCTACGATCGATATCAATCCAGTCCCAAGATGGTTCCTGCGAGGTCTTCTCCCGCGGGGGATCGGACATCCCTCTCACATGGGCTTTCGGTGACCCGTTCCATCGGAAAAGGCCGAAAAACCGTTCATGAACGCCATTGTCTAGAGGCGGTTTGTCCCAAAGGATTGGATCGTAATCCGAAAAACACCCGTAAAGAGCACCCAAAATACCGTTGGCCTTCAGAAGATTGAGAACATTTCGGGAGTACGTATCTGCTTCCTCCTCCGACACCAAGGTGACTCTGCCCATCTTTTCTCGATCAGCCTTTTCCAGAGTCACAAGGGGAGGTTCGGTTGGAACGCCAAACTCCTCGAGAAGAACCGGCTTCCCCCCGAGCCATTGGGTGAGCAGGACCAGAAAGAGCGGTACTTTCTCATCCAAAGGCCCCTCGGCCCAGTTTGAATAGCCGGGATGGGCATGCATGGAAAGGATCTCACAGAATCGGGCTGCCTCTTGGGGACCCAGGCGGTGATCCTCCTCCAAATCCTCCTGATGGAGGCCGAGGGTGACCGGAAGCGACTCGTCCCACCGCTTGAGTTCTGTTACCATCTCCTCCAGCCACCCTCTTGCCGCATCTTTGGAGGGGGGAAGGACAAGGTTAGAAGGTTCATTGCCCAGATCCCACCCCCAGACAGCGGGATGTCCCTGGAGGGCTCTCGTCGTTTCACGGATCAGAAGTTTTTGAGCCTTCGAAACCTCCCGATCGGCGTACATATTTCGACTCGAACCCCTTCGAACCTCTCCCATGGAAAAGATGGGAAACCTCTCCTGACCGCTAACAGACTCAACCATCCAGGGTGGAAGCCAATTCAGCCCGCTCATATGGCCAGTAAAGAGGGTGGGAAGGAGGCGGATTTCTGCATCATAAGCCGAATCGGCTACACTAACGAGGTGATTCAAAGCGCTTACCGAGACCCGGCCAATTTCCGGTTGGAAATCTTCCCAGATGATAAAGATCCGCACGACTTCGAACCGATACTCCGCCAGGAGAGAGAAGTCTCTCTTGACTATGGAAGGATCGAATCGGGTCCACCAGTACATAGACGTTTCTCTGGGCCAGTAGTTTATGCCAATGAGAAAACGATTTGAATTCTCAACCATAAGAGACTCTCGCGCTCAATTCGATCGTGATTTCGTCGGAGCTATCTGAGTTTCTGGAGATCACCTCGTCCCTCAGCGGCACTATTGCTCTTCCGTTCTGCCGTAGTCGTCCTCGAGACGAACAATGTCATCCTCTCCAAAATAGTCCCCCCTTTGAATCTCGATGAAAGTCAGAAGGTCTGTACCAGGATTGGCGATCCGGTGAGCTGCTCCCCGTGGGATATCGATGGCCTGTCCCTCCGAGAGATTCACTTCCTTTTCATCGATCGTTACGCGAGCCCGCCCCCTGACAATCATCCAGTGTTCCGCACGTTTCCGATGGGTCTGATAGCTGAGCCTCTGTCCCGGGAACACTTCTATCCGCTTTACCTTGTATGTGTCTTGATCCTCAAGAACCGTGTAGCTCCCCCAGGGTTTATCAACCTTCATGGGTCCTCCTGCGGATGACGGTTTGAATCCCTCCCTAAACTCGATGGCACAGTTGCCCTCCAAGGTTTATGGTCGAAGAGAATCTTGAGTGCCAGAGAGCGGCACACATCGATTCGCCGTCGGAAAAGGCTATGGGTCAGCAGGGAGACCCCTTCCTCCCATAGGCCAGAAGGAGGAGGAACGGTCCGTCAGGCGATGGGACCAAACATCCCAAGCTCAAGGATTTTCTGTTTCAATGATTCGGTACACGCGGCTTTTTGGCAATGATAGGCTCCATGCGCTTGGGTTGTCAAGGCGAATCGATCAGGGGAGTTCCCCCATTTTCTAAGGGATAGGTCTCATAAGTTGCAGATTCTCTAAAATGTTTCCAAATTTCTCGAGAGGGAACCTCCTGTCCCTTCACTCCTAGGCTCACGCGGTGACCCTATCGGGACTCGCCGGTGGGGAATTCCTGCCCCTTCCGCGCTCTGAAGGCGGGGTTTCCCCCCTTCCTGTTCACCCTCGAAGGGTCCCCACCGCTTCTGCAACGTCTTTCAGGGAAAGAAGGCCCCCTCAAAAATGGGGAAACTCCTCGGATCGATTCGTAACGGGCTCTTGCCCGAATCGCTTTGGAACGATTTGGTGAAGGCTTTGAAAGAGTATCCCGCCGGAAAGTGGAAAAGGGAGATCTGAGCACGAATCAAGATTTTTTGCGTAACAGACGGTTACGATTTGACATCTCTAAAAGGGATGGTTATTTTATTGCGAAAATGCTGAGGAGAACACGTGGCTATAGGATACGAGGACCCACTGAGGGCGACGAGAAATGGCAAAGGTAAGTGAGAGGGAGGGAAACAATGGCAGCCAAAGAAATCAAATTTGATCAGGAAGCCAGGGATTTAATTCTGAAAGGGTTGAATCTGCTGGCCGAGGCAGTTAAGGCGACCCTGGGGCCAAAAGGACGGAACGTTATCCTCGAGAAATCTTGGGGCTCACCAACAGTCACCAAAGATGGGGTGACGGTGGCCAAGGAGATCGAACTCGAAGAGAAATTCGAAAACATGGGCGCCCAGATGGTCCGAGAAGTCGCAAGCAAGACCAGCGACACGGCAGGTGACGGGACAACAACCGCGACCGTTTTGGCCCAATCGATCTACCGAGAGGGGCTCAAGGTGGTGACGGCCGGTGCTAATCCGATGGATGTGAAGCGCGGGATCGATTCAGCTGTGGAGGCGGTCGTTGAAGGACTCAGAAAACTGAGCAAGCCCACCAAGGAACAGAGAGAAATTTCTCAGGTAGGGACCATATCTGCAAACAACGATGAGACCATTGGAAATATCATCGCCGAAGCCATGAACAAGGTCGGCAAAGAGGGTGTCATCACTGTCGAGGAAGCCAAATCGATGGAAACGACTCTGGACGTTGTGGAAGGAATGCAGTTTGACCGAGGATATTTGTCTCCCTATTTCGTCACCGATCCCGAGAAGATGGAGGCCGAACTGGAAGATGTATACCTCCTTCTTCACGAGAAGAAGATCAGCAACATGAAGGACATGCTACCCCTTCTTGAGGCAATGGCAAAGTCTGGGAAACCTTTCCTTGTGGTCGCAGAGGACGTTGAGGGAGAAGCCCTGGCAACCCTCGTTGTGAACAAAATTCGAGGAACACTAAAATGTGCTGCCGTGAAGGCCCCTGGATTCGGGGATCGGAGAAAGGCAATGCTCGAAGATATCGCCATTCTTACCGGTGGGCGAGTGATCTCTGAAGATCTTGGCCTTAAGCTTGAGAATGTGAAAATGGAGGATCTCGGTCGAGCCAGACGGGTTCGTATCGATAAAGAGAACACAACCGTTGTCGAAGGGGCTGGCAGCTCCAGTGACATCGAGGGAAGGGTCAAGCAGATTCGGGCACAGATCGAGGAGACGACATCTGATTACGACCGTGAGAAGCTCCAGGAGCGGCTGGCTAAAATCGTCGGAGGTGTGGCGGTTATCAATGTGGGCGCAGCAACGGAAACCGAGATGAAGGAGCGCAAGGCCAGGGTAGAGGATGCATTGAATGCCACCCGGGCAGCCGTGGAAGAGGGGATTGTCCCGGGGGGCGGTATCGCCTATTTACGATGTTTCGATAGCCTGGAAAAGCTGAGGTTTGATGATGATCGCGCAATCGGTGTGAAAATCGTAAAACGGGCACTCGAGGAGCCCATTCGCCAAATCGCCAATAATGCTGGCCATGACGGTTCAGTTGTTGCGGAGCGGGTGAAGAACGAGAAGGGGGCGTTTGGTTTTGATGCAGCAAGAGAGGAGTACACAGATCTGGTTAGAGCGGGAATCATCGATCCTACGAAAGTAGTGAGACTGGCTCTTCAGAATGCAGCTAGCGTGGCATCACTCATGATAACGACTCAGGCAGTCGTAGCCGAAAAGCCCAAAGAGAAAGAGCCTACCCCACCGATGCCTCCAGGAGGAGGAATGTACTGAAGGACGACCGCATTTCGATGGGGAAGAAAAAGCAATAAAGGGGACCTTGCAAGATTGGTCCTCTTTTCATTACCCGCTCCACACCAAAAAAGGTCAACTCTAAAGAAGGCATTGGAGTTTCCTGACTTTTCTGATCTATTCGAGAGGCAAGTGGCCCAGACCCCTTTGAGCGT
>WVXP01000149.1:43724-53236 GCA_011773445.1 Pseudomonadota bacterium
TTATCAAAAAACCTTTGGGAACCAGCGAAAAGGGAGTCGGGCACTTGCGTAATTCGAAAACAGAGTTAAGTTCTGACTACTTGCATAGCTACATACCTGGTCTTAGAGGAAACTCCAGTAAAGAAGGCAGGGGCGGATATGGGGAATAAATCCCAGAATCTGCTGTCTTATAATTAGGTTACCGGACGTCCGCTATGATGAAGTTCCGAACCTCTTTCGAGGAGTTTCCATATTTCCCAGGGGATATGTCTCATAACTTTACAGATGGGAGCCTCCTGTCCCCTCGCGTCCAGGCTCACGCGGTGACCCTACCGGAATTCACCGGTGGGGAATTCCTGCCCCTTCCGGCTCATCCGCGATGGGTCCCCACCGCTTCCGCAACGTCAGTCGGAGACAGCAGGACTCCCCAAAAATGAGGGACCTCGTCAACTATTTTCACCTTGACAGCAGGGGATTGAATGATTATTTATTTGCCCAAAATCGATTTTATTCTTAATATGGGACTTAGCTTCTGACACAGGGGAGGGATGGGTATGAGCAGAAAAAGATTCGCTTGGACTGCCTTGGTTCTCATTATGGTTTTAGGACACATCTTCTTTCAGCACCTCGCCGCCGTTTATGGGCAAGAAAAGGAGGAAGAGGAAAAACCCGACAGGCTTGTCGTTATGGCGGTTGAGTATCCCGGGGTGGTTGTTCCCCAGGAGGAAGATGTGAGCATGGATATCATCTTCTACAATAAGGGTAAATCCGACGAGACGGTAAATGTGGAGGTCGCTTCAGTGCCTAAAGGCTGGGAGGCCAGGGTCAAGACCTATCGGTTCACGATTACAGGCGTTCATGTGCCATCGGGAGAGGACAAGACCGTCACCTTTGAGGCTGAGCCGGACGAGAACGTGAAGCCGGGCAGATACGAGTTTAGAATCGCAGCGCAAACCCCGGACCGCAAGTTCAAGATGGCTGAAACCGTCGCAGTCACTGTCAAGGAGAAGGAGGAGGGAAAGAAAGAATCAAAGGGTGTCAAGCTAACCACATCCTATCCGGTTTTGAGAGGCCCATCAGATGCGCAGTTTGAATTCTCCGTCGAGGTGGACAGTAAACTCAACGAGGATGCAGTCTTCGATCTATTTGCTCAAGGGCCAGAGGGCTGGGATCTCAATTTTAAGCCATCCTTTGAAGACAAGTTCATCTCGAGCCTTCGGATCCAGGCGAACCAGAGCAAAACAGTCGCTGTACAAGTTAAACCCTCGATGCTCGCGCAGGAAGGTGAATACCCTGTCAATATTCGGGTGAGTTCGGGCGATGCCAAGGCAGAAGCGGAATTGACGGTCGCCCTGACAGGGACTTATGACCTGGAGGCGGGTACCCCCACGGGGCTCCTCTCCCTGGATGCGAGACAAGGAAAACCAGCCAATATGTCCTTCTACGTGAAGAACACCGGTTCGGCCCCCAATAACGATATTCGCTTCATGTCGTTCAAACCGGAGAATTGGAAACTCGAATTCAATCCCGAAACCATTCCTGTCCTCGAACCGGGTGATCTGAAGCAGGTTGAAGTTATGATCACCCCTTATGAAGAAGCTCTGGTAGGGGACTATTCTGTCGGCGTGGACATCCAAGGCGAAAAGGCTTCGAAGAATCTTGAATTCCGGATTTCAGTGCGGGCATCAACCGCGTGGGGCTACATTGGCATTTTCATCATTGTCGTGGTTATTGCCGGACTCCTTGGGTTATTCCGATGGCTGGGGAGGCGTTAGAATGGCAAAACAACCAATCATCGAGACAGAGGAACTGACGAAAACCTATGACAAGGAGATGGCGGTGGACCACCTCTCCTTCAGTGTCATGGAGGGTGAGGTCTTCGGTTTCCTTGGCCCCAACGGTGCCGGAAAAACCACAGCCCTACTCATGCTCCTCGGTTTGACAGAACCCACGAGCGGGAAGGCCCGAGTCCTCGGCGTCGATCCGACACGAAACCCCATCAAGGTTAAGGGAATGATCGGATATCTCCCCGAGAATACGGGATTCTACGGTGACTTGAACGCGAAACAAACTCTCCGCCTTGTGGCGGATTTGAACGGGTTGGCCAGAGAGTTGGCTGAGGAACGGATGGAAAGCGCCCTCAAGACCGTTGGCCTTGACACGGAGGCTGAAAAGAGAGTCGGTGCTTACTCACGGGGGATGCGGCAGCGTCTGGGCATTGCCGAACTCTTGATCAAGGATCCAAAGGTGGCATTTTTGGATGAACCGACACTCGGTCTGGACCCAGATGGGACAAACCGGATGATGGACCTGATCGAGAAGCTCTGTCGGGAAAAGAAGATGACCGTACTTCTTTCCTCACATCTGTTGCATCTGGTTCAGAGGATATGCCACCGCGTCGGCATCATGATCCGGGGAAAAATGGTGGCCCAGGGTCCCATGGATCGCCTGGCAAAGGAGAAGCTGGGTATGGGTAAGGAAAAGTATACCTTGGAAGAGATCTATATGAAGTATTTTCAGGAGGCCTAACCGTGCGTGGCATCAAGACTATTTTCAAAAAAGAACTGGCCGATCACTTTAGCAGCTACCGGTTTCTGATTCTCTTCGCGCTGATCGCCATGGTGAGCCTGATCACGTCCTACATGGTGGGTTTGGACATCAAAGAGAACCTGGAAGAGGTGGCGAAGCCTCGACTCGTTTTCCTCATGGTCTTCACCTCACGGGGAGCCTTTCTCTCGCTGGTGGAATTCGTGGCTTTTTTCGGTCCCCTCATCGGATTGATTTTGGGGTTCGACACGATCAATCGGGAAAGGAACGAAGGGACATTGAGTAAGCTTCTCTCTCAACCCATCTATCGAGACTCCGTAATTAACGGGAAGTTTCTGGCCGGAGCCGCAACGATAACGATCATGATGGTCTCTATTGTCCTGGTCATCACGGGTCTGGGACTCAATCTGGTCGGTGTGGTACCCGGTCTTGAGGAGATTTGGCGAATTGTGATCTATCTCATCATCAGCATCGTGTATATATCCTTTTGGCTCGGGGTTGCCATCCTCTTTTCCATCCTCCTTCGAAGTATTGCGACATCGGCTTTAGCCGGTTTTGCCGTCTGGATCTTTTTTTCCTTCCTTCTCCCCTACGGCGCCGACACAGTGGCCCGCGCCGTAACATCGGATGTTGGCCAGCGAGGACCTGAGACGATCATCCGACAGACTAGGATCCAGAAGGCTATCACCCTTATTTCTCCCATGGAACTCTATACCGATGCCACGGCGACCGTTATCGATCCTCTCAGGAAGACGACCCGTTCCATCATTCTCATGGGACCGATGGAGAGAATTTCTCAGGCTCGGTTTGCAGGGCCCCTTCCGCTGGGCCAGAGCATCCTTGTGGTCTTTCCGTACATCATCTCCCTCATCGCCATCACCGCGATCTGTTTTGCTATCTCCTACACGGTGTTTATGCGACAGGAGATCAGATCGCTCTGACGGAAATCTTCGAGTTTGACCCACATTGCCCCGGTACCCGCGCATTGTCGCGGTGACCTTAATGCGCCTTTGCTGGTTCCGGTTTTGCAGTTCCCCCGACTTGACAACCCCTTAAGTATTCGAGTATTTTTAGCTGACTGACCGCCCGTGTGTCTGGTAAGTGGGAATGACCCTCCCCTCTGATGTCTTTTTTATGCGAATCGCACTGGAGCGGGCAAAAAACGGTGCCCAGGCTGGAGAGATTCCGATTGGTGCCGTTCTGGTCTTGAATGGGGTAGTCATTGCTCAGGACCATAACCGTTGTGTGGCAACAAAAGATCCCACCGCCCATGCCGAAATTCTCGTCATTCGGGAAGCTGCAAGAAGGGTGCAGAACTATCGACTTGTTGGATCTGATCTGTACGTAACAGTGGAGCCTTGCGCTATGTGCGTGGGCGCCATGATACAAGCGAGGATCTCAAGGCTCGTTTTCGGGGTACCAGAAGAGAAATCGGGGATGGTGCAATCCCGCCTGGCTCTTCTCAATCATTCCTTTTTCAACCATCGGATTGAGACCGTAGGAGGTGTCCTCCGAGAGGAATGCCGGCAGATCCTCCAGGCATTCTTCAGGGAAAGACGGGAAAAGTCAACGCCATCTGAGTTGTTCTTGACATATCTGCACTCGTGATACCCCATCTCACACAGGGTACATGGCGTAACAGGGAAACCCTGCTCTGGATTCGTGAGAGGCCAATCCAGAGCAGAGCACTTGTCCCAATTTTGCTCCCAGAATTGGGACAAAGATCTGATGCATTAGGGATCTTGCTCTGAGGGCTCGAGCGATACCGCTAGGGCGGGGAGCGGGTGAGAGCGTAAAGAAAAACACGCCATTGGAGAGGTACCGAAGTGGCCATAACGGGGCCGACTCGAAATCGGCTGTCCCTTTAACCGGGGACCGTGGGTTCGAATCCCACCCTCTCCGCCAAGTTCAGGAATCGGAAGCCAGGGGTCAGGTGTCAGTCATCGGAATGACGAGGGAGCAAATACAAACCTATTAACACGCAATCGGCTGTCGGGAAGGTCAGGAGTTAGGGTTTTTCTGCCACGAAATTATTAGACTCTCAGGATCGTAGAAGCTATTTCGCTTCTATTCTGACCGCTGACTTCTGACAGCTGATCCCTGCTTTAGGGAGAGATGCCCGAGTTGGCCGAAGGGGCACGACTGGAAATCGTGTGTCCCGTAAAACGGGACCGTGGGTTCGAATCCCACTCTCTCCGTCATCAAATACAGTTGTCAGGGATCTGTTGTCGGTTGCCAGAAGACGAGGTTTCCGGATAGTTGATGCTCGCAAAGCGTAAGTTTGGGATAAACGGCTCTAAGAGAATATAAGCCGTAGTCTAGGAAATAGACCGAACCGTCTAGAAACTGTTTCATGCGCTAAGTGATGGAAGTGGTTACAACTGAACACTGACAACTGACTTCAACAGTTGATAGCCGGGTCCTGCGCAACAAAAGGTTACAAACCCCGTCAGGTCCGGAAGGAAGCAGCGGTAGTAACCTCTTTTGTGTGCCGCAGGGTTGCCTGGCTATCAACACTTTCTCAGGTTCCTTATGGGCTACNNGAAGTATCGGCCTCAGGTCTTTGAAGAGGTGATCGGACAGCACCATGTGACCCGGACCCTTCAAAATGCCATCACGGTGGGTCGTGTGGCTCATGCATTCCTTTTTGCGGGTCCTCGTGGGGTTGGCAAGACCTCGGCTGCAAGGATTCTCGCCAAGGCACTCAACTGTAAATCTGGTCCGACCCCTTCCCCCTGCGGCGAATGTGAGTCATGTCAGGAGATTTTGTCAGGGATATCCATTGACGTGATCGAAATTGACGGGGCATCCAATCGGGGCATCAATGAGATCCGTGAACTGAGAGAGAATGTCAAGTATGCACCGGCTCGGGGTCGTTATAAGATTTTCATCATCGATGAAGTCCACATGCTTACCCCCGAGGCCTTCAATGCCCTGCTGAAGACATTGGAGGAACCCCCCGGACACATCATCTTTATCTTCGCCACAACAGAACCGAACAGGATTCCCATCACGATTCTCTCCCGTTGCCAGCGATTCGATTTTAGACGAATCTCGTTGAAAGAGATGGTTCAGAGGTTAGAAGAAATCGTGCAGAAGGAAGGCATCAAAATCAGCGAAAACAGCCTTCTTGCACTTGCGAGAGAAGCAGACGGAAGCTTGAGAGACGCTCAGAGTCTGCTCGACCAGGTCATCTCCTTTGCCGGTAACGATGTTCATGATGAGAATGTGGCGGAGATCCTCGGCGTTGTAGATCGCAGACTTCTCTCTGATATATCGATGGCCATTGCGGATCACGATGCCCAGGGGTGCCTCGAAATCCTAGATAGACTCAACCATTACGGCTACGATTTTAGACAGTTCTCAAGAGCTCTCCTCGACCATTTCAGAAACCTGATCGTCGTCCAAATCGCTAAAAATCCCGAGACACTCCTCGATCTGCCCAAAAATGAATTAGACGAGCTGATCGACCAGTCAAAGAGGTTCGATTTCAGACAAGCTCAACAGTGCTTCAACGTGCTCCTCCAGTCCGATGGAGATCTATCTCATGCCCCCTTCCCAAAACTTATTCTGGAAATGACCCTGCTGAAGATGGTCGACATCCATCCCGTAATAGCCGTCGACGAGATTCTCAATAGGTTGGAATCCCTTGAGGAGCGTCTATCGAGTTCCCTACCTCACCCAGCTGGGCGATCCGACCCCGACTCCCCTTCTTCGAGACGTACAAAGGAAGACAATTCACGGAGCCCCCTCTCCACATTAGAGAAGGAACCCCAGTCGAAGGAATCGCAGAGTGACGAAACGCCCAAAGCTGAAGCTGAAGACCTTGAGCCGACATGGAAAATGATTTTAGAGTTTACCCGTCGCGAAAATCCCGTCCTCGGAGCGCTACTGTCTCACGGTCAACTGATCGCCCTGAATGATCAAATCATTGAAATCGGTTTTAGAAGCGGATCCTTCTACTATGAGAGAATTCAAGAAGAGGCGAACAAGTTAGCTCTGATGGAGATTTGCCGGTCTATATTGAAAAAGGATCTCCAGCCCGTCTTCTCTATTGTCAAAAAGACCTCTGGGTATCCCTCTAATCGAAGCGGAGAAGCGGAAACAGATCGTGACCGCCGACTGAGGAAAGAGGTTCTCGCAAGTCCGATCGTACAGGATGCCCTGGAGATTTTTGAGGGAGAAATCGAAGAAATCAAGGTAGGGACTCGTTTTGAGTCCTAAGGGAGAAATCACGCGGAGGATTGTCATGACAAAAGGACTCGCTGGAATTATGAAGCAGGCCCAAAAACTGCAAGCCCAACTTGGCCGGATCCAGGAGGAGATGGCCGAAAAGACCATTGAGGCCTCCTCCGGGGGAGGCATGGTAACAGTATGCATCAGTGGCAAACAGGAAGTGATCTCTGTGACGATCGACCCTGAGGTCGTGAATCCCCAAGAGATTGAAATGCTGCAGGATCTGATTGTGGCTGCCGTCAACGAGGGAATACGAAAATCTCAGGAAATGGTGGCTGAGGAGATGAAAAAAATCACAGGGGGACTGAGCATTCCGGGGTTGTTCTAATTCAATGACCCGTGCCTCTAAAATTCCCTCACAGCAATAGATTCCAGAAGTCATCTTTGTTGGGCAAGAATACTCAAATCATCCACTTCCCAAAGATCCATGGTCAAACAGACTCCACTCATTGATGGGCTCATCGACGCGTTTTCAAGGCTTCCTGGCATAGGGAGGAAGACGGCGTCAAGGTTGGCGTTCCATATTCTTCGCACATCTAAAGAGGAGGCTGAAGATTTGGCGGCCAAGATCCTCGATGTTAAGCGAAGGATCAGCGTCTGTAGCGCATGTTTTGACCTCACAGATGAGGATCCCTGTCCGATCTGCCAGGACAGCGAGCGATCGGTCGAGGAAATCTGTGTGGTTGAAGAACCGAATGACCTCCTCGCCATCGAGAATTCGGGGGCATTCAAGGGGAAATATCACGTCTTGCACGGAACTCTCCGACCCCTCGAGGGTGTGGGGCCGGAGCATCTCAAAATCAAGGAGTTATTGAAAAGGCTAGAGAAAGGGGGGGTCAAGGAGGTCGTGATCGCTACCAACCCGACCCGAGAGGGTGGAACCACTGCGGTCTACCTGACCCAACTGATCAAGCCTTTCGGGATCAAAGTCACTCGGATCGCCTCCGGTGTTCCCGTGGGGAGCGAAATTGAATATACGGACAGTGTGACCCTGTCTGAGGCTATGGAGGGGCGAAGGGAAGTTTAGCAGCTAGCTTAGGCTCGTCGTTTTGTGATAAAATTAAAGAGTTTTGACTGAAAAATGTCCATTCCGCTCCTTGGACGAAGTTTCTGACCCGTTCTAAGGCTCCCTCCGTTCAACCTCCTGAACTCGGCATAAAGGCCTCAGACAGGAGGAGCTCGCTCCTTCAGAAACACTGCGGTCGCCAAGACGGGTCGCCCCAAAAAACTTCTTAATGATAACTCCACGGTCATTTTTCAGTGACGACTAACGTGGCCTGGCCTAACCAAAAGGGGCCTTTTTTTGTTCACTGAGGGGTAATGACGGTTTGTTCGAAGTGCGAGGGATCTCATGATAGAGATCAGATTTCATGGAAGAGGTGGTCAAGGAGCGGTGACTTCGGCTGAGTTACTCGCCATTGCGGCGATCAACGAGGGAAGATACGCCCAGGCCTTTCCGAGTTTTGGACCCGAAAGACGAGGTGCTCCTGTCATTGCTTACTGCCGTATCAGTGATCGTCAGATCAGAATTCGGGCCAACATTTACGACCCCGATCTGGTCCTCGTTCTCGACGGGTCGATTCTCGGGATTGTGGATGTGGCTGCAGGGTTGAAGGCCGACGGTATGCTAGTTGCCAACACCCACATGTCCCCGAAAGAAATTCGATCGAAACTCCATATCAAGCAAAGAGTGGCCACCGTAAACGCCACAAAGATTGCCATGGAAGTTCTCGGGCTTCCGATCACCAACACGACCATGCTCGGCAGCCTGATCAAGGCGACAGGGGTCGTGGATAGGGAGTCCGTGATCGAACCGTTGCGAAACCGATTCGGTCGTATCGCAGAGAAGAATATTTTGGCATATCAAAGGGCCTTTGATGAAACTGACGTCGCATAGTCAAAAGTTGCGATAAGCTTTCAGCTTTTAGCAATCAACCATTGGTTTAACAAAGAACAAGGGGGACAGCTGATTGTAAAAGTCCCGAGAATAAATGATTGCAAAAAGCCAAATGCTGACCGCTAACAACTGAACGCTAATACGGAGGATGAGAATTGGCAAAAACTGAAAGCGAAATCACCTGGCGGGATTTAGAGATCGGTCTTGTCGTCACGGAGCCGGGGAATGCGAAATGCTATAAGACCGGGGACTGGAAGTCCCTGAAGCCGATCCTGGACCGAGAGCGATGCGTCCATTGCGGGCTCTGCTACATTTTTTGTCCAGATATGGCTTATTCCCCTGACCAAGATGGATTCTTCATAGCCGATCTTTATTATTGTAAGGGGTGTGGCATTTGTGCGCAGGAATGTCCCACGAAAGCCATCACCATGGTCCCAGAGGAGGAAGAGTAATGGGGAAAAGAGTAGGGATCGAGGGATCCATTGCTGCAAGCGAAGCGGTCCGATTGGCCAATGTGGATGTGGTAGCAGCTTACCCAATCACACCCCAAACTCACATCGTCGAACATCTCTCTGAATTTGTGAATGATGGAGAGTTGGATGCAGAGTTCATCCCCGTCGAGTCTGAGCATTCAGCTATGAGTGTATGTGTCGGCAGCTCAGCAGCCGGGGCCAGAACCTTTACCTGCACGAGCTCCCAGGGGTTAGCTTTGATGAATGAGATTGTGTACATTGCTCCTGTTCTGAGGCTCCCCATCATGATGATTCTCGCAAACCGATCGCTCTCCGGTCCTCTCAGCATCTGGAACGACCACAGTGATGTCATGTCGATCCGTGACTGTGGATGGATTCAA